>NZ_CP091716.1:2739666-3041500 GCF_022009635.1 Variovorax paradoxus | reverse complement strand
GTAGACTGAGGGCGATATGCAGCAAATACTTTCTTCTTCATCCTGCAACGCATGGCTCGACAGTGCCATCCGCCGCATCGAGGCAGACTACCAGCGCAGCGCCGACACGCACCTGATTCCGCTGCCGCTTCCCGCCCTCGCCGCGCAGGGCATCGACCTGTACATGAAGGACGAGTCGACCCATCCGACAGGCAGCCTCAAGCACCGGCTCGCACGTTCGCTCTTTCTCTATGCGCTGTGCAACGGCTGGGTGCGCGAGGGCACCACCATCGTGGAGGCGTCGAGCGGCTCCACGGCCGTGAGCGAGGCCTACTTCGCGCGGCTGCTGGGGCTGCCTTTCATCGCGGTGATGCCGCGCGCCACTTCGCCCGAGAAGATCGCGCAGATCGCCTTCTACGGCGCGAGCTGCCACTTCGTCGACCATGCGGCGCAGGTCTATGAAGAAGCCCGCTCGCTGGCCGAGCGCACCGGCGGCCACTACATGGACCAGTTCACCTATGCGGAGCGCGCGACCGACTGGCGCGGCAACAACAACATCGCCGAGAGCATGTTCCAGCAGATGGCGCGCGAGCGGCATCCGGTGCCGACGTGGATCGTGGTGGGCGCGGGCACGGGCGGTACCAGCGCGACCATCGGGCGCTACCTGCGCTACCGCTGCCACGACACCCAGGTGTGCGTGGCCGACCCCGAAGGTTCGGTGTTCTCGGCCTACCACCGCACGGGCGACGCCACGCTGACGGCGCCGGGCTCGCGCATCGAAGGCATCGGCCGACCGCGCGTGGAGCCCAGCTTCATCCGCACGCTGGTCGATCGCATGATCGAAGTGCCCAACCTCGACTCGGTGGCGGCGATGCATGCGCTCTCGGCGCTGCTTGGCCGCAAGGTCGGGCCTTCCACCGGCACCAACTTCGTCGGCATGCTCGCGGTGGCGCAGGAGATGCGCGCGGCCGGACAGCAAGGCTCCATTCTTTCGCTGCTGTGCGATGCGGGCGAGCGCTACCTGCCGAGCTATCACGACGCGGCGTGGGTACGCAACGCCTTCGGCGACATCGGCCCGGCGCAGCGGCGCATCGACGCGTTGGTGGCGGCGTGATGACTCCTTCGTCTTTCGCGCTGTCCCGCCGTGCGCTGCTGCTGGCCGCCCTGTGCGCCGCGCCCACCGCATGGGCGCTGCCGCTGCGAACGCTGCAGTTCCCGCGCGACTTCGGCAGCCACCCCGACCTGCACACCGAGTGGTGGTACATCACCGGCCATGCGAAGACGGCGACTGGTCGCGAGTTCGGCTTCCAGGTGACCTTCTTTCGCTCGCGCGTCGAGGCCACGCAAGGCATGCGCTCCGCCTTCGCCGCGAAGAATCTCGTGTTCGCGCACGCGGCCGTCACCGACCTTGAAGGCCGCGTGCTGCTGCACGACCAGCGCATCGCGCGTGCCGGCTTCGGCGTGGCGCAGGCCAGCGAGGCCGACACCGATGTGCGCATTCGCGACTGGTCGCTGGTGCGCGAAGGCGGCGTGTATGTCGCGCGCATACCGGCCGGCGAGTTCATGCTCGACCTGCGCTTCACACCGACCCAGCCCGTGCTGCTGCAAGGCAATGCAGGCCTCTCGCGCAAGGGGCCCGACGAATCGCAGGCGAGCTACTACTACAGCGAGCCGCAGCTCAAGGCGCAAGGCAAGCTGACGCTCAAGGGCCAGGCCTTCGAGGTGAACGGCGCCGCGTGGCTCGACCACGAATGGAGCGAAGCGCTGATGCACCCCGAGGCCGTGGGCTGGGACTGGATCGGCATGAACCTCGACGACGGCAGCGCCCTCACCGCCTTTCATCTGCGGCGCGCCGACGGCAGCGGCCTGTGGGCCGGCGGCTCGTTCCGCCCGCGCGACGGCGTGGCGCGCATCTTCAGGAACGACGAAGTGCGTTTCGAAAGCCTCAAGACGTGGGAGAGCCCACGCACGCAGGCCAAATACCCGACGCAGTGGCGCGTGCGGACGCCGGCAGGCAACTTCGAGGTGCGCGCGCTGCTCGACGACCAAGAGCTGGACAGCCGCGGCTCGACCGGCGGCGTGTACTGGGAAGGCGTGAGCGACCTGCTCGATGCACAGGGGCAGCGCGTGGGCCGGGGCTACCTGGAAATGACGGGCTACGCGGCACCGCTGAAGCTGTAACTGTTGTAGCGGCATACAAGAAGCGACAACCGATCCGTTTCCGCAGCCGTTGAAAAATATCACCAAAACCATCCAAGAACAGAGGACCCCACTATGAAGATCCGACTCGCAGCGCTGGCCATGGCCGGCACACTTTCCATCCTCGCGGCCCCCCTGAGCGCCAATGCGCAGGTTTCGGTCAACATCAACGTGCCCGGTCTGGTGATGACGGCGCCCCCACCGCCGCGCTACGAGCCGCTGCCGCCACCGCGCGGCGGCTTCGTCTGGGTGCCGGGCCGCTGGGCCTGGGACGGCCGTGCCTACGCATGGCGCCCGGGCGGCTGGCAGCCCGAACGCGCGGGCTATGCCTACGCGCCGGGACGCTGGATCGAGGACCGCGGCGGCTGGCGCTGGGCCGAAGGCGACTGGCGCCGGCGCGAGGCCTACCGCGAAGCGCGTCGCGAACGCGAGTGGGACGACGACCGCGGCCGGCGCCACGACCGCGACCATTGGCACGAGCGCGAGCGCGACTTCTGCCCGCCCGGCCAAGCGAAAAAGGGCAACTGCTGAACCGCGGGCCCGAAGCTGGAGCCGGAATGAAGAAAGGGAGCCAAGGCTCCCTTTTTCTTTGCTTGCGTGTCTCTCCTTACTTCACGCGCCCCTTGCGCCGCTCGATGAACGCAATGATCTCGCCCATGATCCCCTTGCGGAACGCCAGCACGCAGATCACGAAGATCAGGCCCGTGACCATGGTCACCGATTCGCCCAGCGTGTTGAACCAGTCGATGGTCGTGATGCGCGCCAGGAAGCTGCCGAGTTCGCCGATCTTGTTCTCCAGCAGCACCACCACGGCCGAGCCCACCAGCGGGCCCGACAGCGTGCCCAGGCCGCCCACCAGGGTCATCAGGATGACCTGGCCCGAAGCCGTCCAGTGCACGTCCGACAGCGTGGCAAAGCCCAGCACCAGCGTCTTGAGCGAACCGGCCAGGCCCGACAGCGCGGCCGAGATCACAAAGGCCAGCAGCTTGAAGCGGCTCACGTCGTAGCCCAGCGAAAGCGCGCGCGGCTCGTTCTCCTTGATGCCCTTGAGCACCTGCCCGAACGGCGAGTGGATGGTGCGCACGATCAGCAGGAAGGCAGCGACGACGATGACCAGCGCCACGTAGTACATCGTGAGGTCGCTCGACAGGTCGATCAGGCCGAAGAGCTTGCCGCGCGGCACGCCCTGCAGGCCGTCTTCGCCGCCGGTGAACTTGGCCTGCAGCGCGACGAAGAACATCATCTGCGCGAGCGCCAGCGTGATCATCGCGAAGTAGATGCCCTGGCGGCGGATGGCCAGCACGCCGAAGACCCAGCCCAGGAAGGCACCGGTGAGCGTGCCCGCGATCAGCCCCAGCTCGGGCGTGAGGCCCCAGACCTTCATCGCGTGGCCCGCGACGTATGCCGAGCCGCCGAGGAACGCCGCGTGCCCGAAAGACAGCAACCCGGTAAAGCCCAGCAGCAGGTTGAAGGCGGCTGCGAACAGCGCGAAGCACATGAGCTTCATCACGAACACCGGGTAGGCGCCGAAGAACGGCGCCAGCACCAGTGCGAGCAACAACAGCGCGTAGACGACGGTGGATATCTTTTTCATGTTCATGCCGTCCGCCTTATTTTTCTTTGCCGAACAGGCCGGCGGGGCGGATGAGCAGCACGATGACCATGATCACGAACACAACCGTGGAAGAAGCTTCCGGATAGAAAACCTTGGTGAAGCCTTCGATCACACCGAGGCCCAGCCCGGTGAGGATGGCGCCCATGATGGAGCCCATGCCGCCGATCACGACCACCGCGAACACCACGATGATGAGGTTCTGCCCCATCAGCGGCGACACCTGCATCACCGGCGCGGCCAGCACGCCGGCGAAGGCCGCGAGCGCGCAGCCGAAGGCGTAGGTCAGCGTGATCATCAGCGGCACGTTGACGCCGAAGGCTTCCACGAGGCGCGGGTTCTCGGTGCCGGCGCGCAGGTAGGCGCCCAGCCGGGTCTTCTCGATCACGTACCAGGTGGCGAAGCAGATCACCAGCGACGCGACGACCACCCAGGCGCGGTAGTTGGGCAGCACCATGAAGCCGAGATTGGTGGCGCTGGAGAGCGCGTCAGGCGCGTCGTAGGGCAGCCCCGACACGCCGTAGACCGAGCGGAACACGCCTTCGATCAGCAGCGTGAGGCCCAGCGTGAGCAGCAGGCCGTAAAGATGGTCGAGCTTGTAGATCCAGCGCAGCAGCAGGCGCTCGATCAGCACGCCGAAGATGCCGATGACGATGGGCGCCGCGATCAGCATCACCCAGTAGTTGATGCCGAAATACTCCATCGCCATCCATGTCAGGACGGCGCCGAGCATGAACAGCGCGCCGTGCGCGAAGTTGATGACGTTGAGCAGGCCGAAGATCACCGCCAGCCCCAGGCTCAGGATGGCGTAGAACGAGCCGTTGACCAGCCCCAGAAGGAGCTGGCTCAGCAGGCCGGGTAGGGAAATATTCATAGACGTATCAGCAAGCCTCTGGCCGTTTTTTCTTTCTCGCGGGGGCCGCCGCGCACGGCCGCCCGAAGCGGCCGGCCCGCCCCCCTTGCAAAGGGGGGGTTGGCGAAGCGACACGCAGTGCGCGCGGCCTGGGGAGTTACTTCCACAATGCGCACTTG
The DNA here is from genome assembly GCF_022009635.1 of Variovorax paradoxus. Taxonomy (NCBI): domain Bacteria; kingdom Pseudomonadati; phylum Pseudomonadota; class Betaproteobacteria; order Burkholderiales; family Comamonadaceae; genus Variovorax; species Variovorax paradoxus. The sequence continues at coordinate 3,036,678 of NZ_CP091716.1, read as the reverse complement.
CTTTCGGCTTTGGTGGTGAAGACCTCTTCGCCCTTCAGCTTCTGGACCACCTTGTAGTAGTCCCATGGCTGCTTGGACTCGGCCGGCGACTTGACCTGCACCAGGTACATGTCGTGCACGAAGCGGCCGTCCTCGCGCACGAAGCCCTTGGCGTAGAAGTCGTCGATCGGCGTCTTCTTGATCTGCGCCATGACAGTGTCGGCATCGATCGACTTGGCAGCCTGCACGGCCTTCAGGTAGGTCATGGTGGCCGAGTAGTCGGCGGCCTGGATGTCGGTGGGCATGCGCTTGGTCTTCTCGAAGAAGCGCTTGCCGAAGGCGCGCGTCTTGTCGTCGAGGTTCCAGTCCCAGCTGGTGGTGAGCAGCAGGCCTTCGGTGTTCTTCAGGCCCAGGCTGTGCACGTCGGTCACGAACACCAGCAGGCCGACCATCTTCATGGTCTTGGAGATGCCGAATTCCTTCGCCGCCTTGATCGCGTTCTGCGTGTCGCCGCCCGCGTTCGCGAGCGCCAGCACCTGGGCCTTGGAGTTCTGCGCCTGCAGCAGGAAAGAAGAGAAGTCCGAGGTATTCAGCGGATGCTTCACGCTCCCCACCACGGTGCCGCCCTTCTCCTTCACGACCTTGGAGGCATCGGCTTCCAGGGCCTGTCCGAAGGCGTAGTCGGCCGTCAGGAAGAACCAGCTCTTGTCGCCGCGCGCGATGACGGCGCTGCCGGTGCCCTTGGCCAGCGCCACGGTGTCGTAGGCGTAGTGCACGGTGTAGGGGCTGCATTGTTCGTTGGTGAGCGCCGAGCTGCCCGCGCCGTTCACGATGAACACTCGCTTCTTCTCCTGCGCCACCTTGGCCATGGCCAGGCCGGTGCCCGAGCTGGTGCCGCCGAACAGCATCGTCAGGCCCTGCGTGTCGATCCACTCGCGCGCCTTGGAAGCTGCGATGTCGGCCTTGTTCTGGTGATCGGCCTGCAGCAGCTCGATGGGCATGCCGTTGACCTTGCCGCCGAAGTCGTCGATGGCCATCTGGATCGCGAGGGCGCCGTTCTTGCCCTCCACGTCGGCATAGAGGCTCGACATGTCGGTGATGAAACCGATCTTGACCTTCTCCTGCGCCTGCGCGGCGCCGGCGGCCAACGCGATGGCAAGCGAAACGGCCGAGAACACAGCTGTCTTTTTCATGATCATCAGACTCCAGTGAGGAAACGGAAAGTCGTGGGGGCCGCCGCGCACGGCCGCCCGAAGCGGCCGGCCCGCCCCCGGTAGGGGGTAGGCGAAGCGACACGAAGTGCGCGCAGCCTGGGGGCGAGCATTACTTCCAGAGGGCGCACTTGGTTTCGGCCTTCGTGGTGAAGACCTGGTCGCCCGGCAGCGTCTTGAGCACCTTCAGGTAGTCCCAAGGCTTCTTCGACTCGGCGGGCGACTTCACTTCGACCAGGTACATGTCGTGGATGAAGCTGCCGTCGGCGCGGATCTGGCCCTTGCCGTAGAAGTCGTCGATCTTCATGCTCTTGAGCTGCGCCATCACCTTGTCGGAATCGGTGGTCTTGGCGGCGGCCACGGCCTTCAGGTAGGTCATGGTGGCCGAGTAGTCGGCGGCCTGCACGTCGGTCGGCATGCGCTTGGTCTTCTCGAAGAAGCGGTTGGCGAACTTGCGCGATTCGTCGTTCAGGTCCCAGTACCAGCTGGTGGTGTGCAGCAGGCCTTCGGTGTTCTTCAGGCCCAGGCTGTGGATGTCGCTCAAAAAGACCAGCAGGCCGGCGGTCTTCATGGTCTTGTTGATGCCGAATTCCTTGGCCGCCTTGATCGAGTTGATGGTGTCGCCACCGGCGTTGGCCAGGCCCAGGATCTGCGCCTTGGAGTTCTGCGCCTGCAGCAGGAACGAAGAGAAGTCCGACGCGTTCAGCGGATGGCGCACCGCGCCCACCACGGTGCCGCCCTTTTCCTTCACCACCTTGGTGGTGTCGGCTTCGAGCGCATGGCCGAAGGCGTAGTCGGCCGTCAGGAAGAACCAGCTCTTGCCGCCCCGATCGACCACCGCCGCGCCGGTGCCCTTGGCCAGCGCCACCGTGTCGTAGGCGTAGTGCACGGTGTAGGGGCTGCACTGCTCGTTGGTGAGCACCGAGCTGCCGGCGCCGTTGTTGAAGTACACGCGCTTCTTTTCTTCCGCCACCTTGGCGGTGGCCAGCGCCACGCCCGAGTTGGTGCCGCCGAAGACCATGGTCACGCCGGCGGTGTCGATCCACTCGCGGGCCTTGGAGGCGGCGATGTCGGCCTTGTTCTGGTGGTCGGCCACCAGCAGCTCGATGGGCTGGCCCAGCGCCTTGCCGCCGAAGTCGTCGATGGCCATCTGGATGGCGGTGGCGCCGCCCTTGCCTTCGAGGTCGGCATACAGGCTCGACAGGTCGGTGACGAAGCCGATCTTCACTTTCTCCTGCGCCTGCACGGCGCCAGCGCTCATTGCGAGGATGCCGACTGCGGTTGCGATGAGGCCGAGTTTCTTGTTCATGCTGTTGTCTCCTGAAGGAATCTTTGTGGGACGGAAGGAACGGGTCTTGTGGACTTGATGCGTTTCAGACGCCGAGCAGTTCGGTGAGCACCGGCATCTTGGCTTCGAGTTCCGAGGCACCGAACTTCAGCGCGATGCGCCCGTGCTCCATCACGTAGAAGCGGTCGGCCAGCGGCGCGGCGAAGCGGAAGTTCTGCTCCACCATGACGATGGTGTAGCCCTTGGCGCGCAGCGTGGTGATCATGCGGGCCAGCGCCTGCACGATGACCGGTGCGAGGCCTTCTGAAATCTCGTCGAGCAGCAGCAGCTTGGCGCCGGTGCGCAGGATGCGGGCCACGGCCAGCATCTGCTGCTCGCCGCCCGACAGGCGCGTGCCCTGGCTGTGGCGGCGCTCGGCCAGGTTGGGGAACATGGCGTAGATCTCATCGACCGACATGCCCTGCCCCGCACCCTTCAGCTCCGGCGGCAGCATCAGGTTTTCTTCGCACGAAAGGCTGGCGAAGATGCCGCGCTCTTCCGGGCAGTAGCCGATGCCCAGGTGCGCGATGCGGTGCGTCGGCATGCCGATGGTCTCTTTGCCGTTGACCTCGATGCTGCCCTTGCGCGCGCCGGTCAGGCCCATGATGGCGCGCAGCGTGGTGGTGCGGCCCGCGCCGTTGCGGCCCAGCAGCGTGACGACTTCGCCCGGCTGCACGACCATGTCGACGCCGTGCAGCACATGCGATTCGCCGTACCAGGCTTGCAGGCCCTTGATTTCGAGTGCGGCGGTCATGTCAGTGAGCACCTTGAAGTTGGCCGTCGGTGGTGCCCATGTAGGCTTCCATGACCTGCGGGTTCTTCGAGACCTCCGCGTACGGGCCCTCGGCCAGCACGGCGCCGCGCTGCAGTACGGTGATGGTGTCGGCGATGGTCGAGACCACGCTCATGTTGTGCTCCACCATCAGGATGGTGCGTCCGGCCGACACGCGCTTGATGAGCTCGGCCACGCGGTGCACGTCTTCATGGCCCATGCCCTGCGTGGGTTCGTCGAGCAGCATCAGCTCGGGCTCCATGGCCAGCGTGGTCGCGATCTCGAGCGCGCGCTTGCGGCCGTAGGGCAGGTTCACGGTCTGCTCGTCGGCGAGTTCGTCCAGGCCGACTTCAGCCAGCAGCTCGCGTGCTCTGGCATCCAATGGCTTGAGCGACTTCTCGCTCTTCCAGAAGTGGTACGAGGTGCCCAGGCGGCGCTGCAGGCCCAGCCGCACGTTCTCCAGCAACGTGAGGTGCGGGAACACGGCCGAGATCTGGAACGAGCGGATGATGCCGCGCCGCGCGATCTGCGCCGGTCGCTCGCGCGTGATGTCCTGCCCGTTGAAGAGGATCGTGCCGGTGGTCGGCTCGAGGAACTTCGTGAGCAGGTTGAAGCAGGTCGTCTTGCCGGCGCCGTTGGGGCCGATGAGCGCATGGATCGAGCCGCGCACCACCGACAGGTTGACCTTGCTGACCGCGGTGAACCCTTTGAATTCCTTGGTGAGCTGGCGTGTTTCGAGGATGACGTCGCTCATCTCGCGGAGTCGCCCGGGTTCGGAAAAATAAAGTGGGTCATGCAGTCCATCTCAATGCGCCACCATCGAGCGCGGCCTGATTGTTGGTGGGCGCCCTGCGCTTGGATACTGGGGCAAATGCCTATGCTGCAGTGCAACCTTCACGGGGCGGCGCGACGGCCCGATCGGCGACTGTCGTTGCAGCGACAAAGCGCGCCGTGGCAGCACTTAGACCTCTGCGGGAAACCCCGAGCGGGGTTCGCAAGGCGCTGCGTAGACTGAAGCGAACATGCTGAATTTCCGCTCTCCCGACTTCCTGACCGATCACGTGCTGCACACGCTGTCGTTCTACGAGCCGCGCTGCGTCGACGCCTCGGGCGGCTTCTTCCATTTCTACAAGGACGACGGCACGGTGTACGACCCGCGCACGCGGCACCTGGTGAGCAGCACGCGCTTCGTCTTCAACAACGCGATGGCCTACCGGCACTTCGGCAACCCGGCGCACCTGGCGGCGGTGCGGCACGGCCTGGCCTTCCTGCAGCGCGGCCATGCGCAGCCCGGCGGCGGCTATGCGTGGCAGATCGACTGGCACCAGCAGCGCGCCACCGTGCAGGACAGCACCTGCCATTGCTACGGCCTCGCCTTCGTGCTGCTCGCGCATGCGCATGCGCTGATGGCCGGCCTGGAAGAAGCCCATGCCGGCCTCACCCACACCTGGGACCTGATGGAACGGCACTTCTGGGAGCCGCGCCACCAGCTCTACGCGGACGAGGCCACGGCCGACTGGCGCGTGGGCTCCTACCGCGGACAGAACGCCAACATGCATGCCTGCGAGGCGATGCTGGCCGCCTACGAGGCCACGCAGGAAACCCGCTTTCTCGACCGCGCGCTCACGCTGGCGGAATCCATCACGGGCCGGCAGGCCGCGCTGGCGGACGGCCTGGTGTGGGAGCACTACCGCGACGACTGGTCGGTCGACTGGGACTACAACCGCGACGACAAGACCAACATCTTCAGGCCCTGGGGCTTCCAGACCGGGCACCTGACGGAGTGGACCAAGCTGCTGCTGCAGCTGGAGCGCCACCTGGCCGTCGCCGACCGCAAGGCCGACTGGATCCTGCCGCGCGCGCAGCACTTCTTCGACACTGCCATGTTCCGCGGCTGGGACGCGGACAACGGCGGGCTGGTCTACGGCTTCGCGCCCGACGGCACGGTGTGCGACGGCGACAAGTACTTCTGGGTGCAGGCCGAGAGCTTCGCGGCCGCCGCGCTGCTCGCGGTGCGCACCGGCGAATCGGGCTACTGGGACTGGTACGACAGCATCTGGGCGTACAGCTGGGAGCACTTCGTCGACCACCGGCACGGCGCCTGGTATCGCATCCTCTCGCCGCGCAACAAGAAGATCAACGACGAGAAAAGCCCGGCCGGCAAGACCGACTATCACACCATGGGTGCCTGCTACGACGTGCTGCGCGCGCTGAACGCGCCGGCCACGTAAAAACCCCCAGGTCTTCTTGGCGAAGCCTGGGGGTTGGTGGGTTGCCTGCTTTTGTCGTCAGTGCGCGCCGGCTGCGGCGTCGCCACCGGCGCCGCCCTTTTGCGGGCGCGCCAGCCACACCAGCGGAATCAGCAGCAGGAACAGGATGGCCGACGCATAGAAGATGTCGTTCGTGGCCAGCATGTAGGCCTGCTGGTCGACGATGCGGTTCATCTGCCCCAGCACCTGCTCAGTGCTGAAGCCGCTGCTGCCGAGCCCGGCCATCGCGCTCGTGGCCGCGTTGTTGCCCTGGTTGATCGTCTCCGAGAGCTGCGTGTGGTGCAGCGTCGCGCGGTTGTCCCACAAGGTGGTGGTGAGCGACGTGCCCATGGCGCCGGCGGTGATCCGCAGGAAGTTCGACAACCCCGACGCGGCCGGAATGCGGTCGGGCGTGAGGCCCGACAGCGTGATGGTCACGAGCGGAATGAAGAAGAACGCCATCGCGATGCCCTGGATCACCGTCGGGATGATGATGGTGACGAAATCGGCCTGCGTGTTGAAGTTCGACCGCATCCACAGCACCAGCGCGAACACCAGGAACGAGAAGGTCGCATAGCGGCGCGGATCGATCTTGGACACCGTGAGCCCGACGATCGGCGAGAAGAAGATCGCCAGCATCCCCACGGGCGCCATGATCATCCCCGCCTGCGTGGCGGTGTAGCCCATCCACTGCTGCAGCCACAGGGGCAGCAGCACCACGTTGCCGAAGAACAGGCCGTAGGCCACGGCCGTGGCCACGGCACCCGACCAGAAGTTGCGGCGCTTGAAGAGCGACAGGTCGACCACCGGGTGCTTGTCGGTCAGCTCCCAGACCAGGAAGAACGCGAAGCCGACCACGGCCACCACCGCCATCGTGACGATCTGCGGCGAATGGAACCAGTCGAGCTCCTTGCCCTTGTCGAGCATCAGCTGCATCGAGCCGACAAACAGCACCAGCAGCGCCAGTCCGATGGCGTCGATCGGCACCTTGTGCGTGACGCTCTCGCGCTTGTGATACAGCGCCCACGTGATGGAAGCCGCGACGATGCCGACGGGAATGTTGATGTAGAAGATCCACGGCCAGGAGATGTTGTCGGTGATCCAGCCGCCGAGCAGCGGCCCCATCACCGGCGCGACCAGCGTGGTCATCGACCACATCGCCATGGCCAGGCCCGCCTTGGCGCGCGGATAGCTCGACAGCAGCAGCGTCTGCGACAGCGGAATCATCGGACCCGCGACGAAGCCCTGCAGCGCGCGAAACAGGATCAGCGTCGTCATGTTGGGCGCCAGGCCGCACAGCAGCGAGGCGACCATGAACAGGATCACGCTGGCCATGAACAGGCGAACCTGTCCGAAGCGCTGCGTCATGAAGCCCGTGAGCGGCACCGCGATGGCGTTGGCCACCGCGAAGCTGGTAATGACCCAGGTGCCTTGCGTGGTGCTCACGCCCAGGTCGCCCGAGATGGCGGGCAACGACACGTTCGCGATCGACGAATCGAGCACGTTCATGAAAGTTGCCGCAGACAGCGCGACCGTGCCCCAGACGCGGGCTGCGCCCTCGAGCGGCGGATGCGCAATGTAAGCAGGAGCAGCGGTGGCCATTGCGGGACGCGCGAACTGAGCTGATTACCTGAAGAAGGCCGTGCGGGCGATCAGCCCGGCTGGCCTTGCACGGCCACCGATGCACCGGCCGGCGCGGCGGAGCCCTTGGCCGGTGCCGTTGCCGTGGCGGGGGCGCTGCGGCCGAGGTTGGCCGCGACGATGCGGTCCACTTCGGCGTCGGCGCCGCGGTCGAGCTGGCTGTAGACCTGCGTCTGCACCAGCGCGGCGGGGCGCGGCGCGTCTGCCAGCATCTTGCCGCTCTTGGACGAGATGTCGACTTCGGCGTCCATCGACAGGCCGATGCGCAGCGGGTTGGCCTTCAGCTGTTCGGGGTCGAGCGCGATGCGCACGGGCACGCGCTGCACCACCTTGATCCAGTTGCCGGTGGCGTTCTGCGCGGGCAGCAGCGCGAACGCACTGCCGGTGCCCACGCCCAGGCCGGCGACCTTGCCGGTGTACTCGACCTTCTTGCCGTACACGTCGGCGGTGAGCTTCACGGGCTGGTCGATGCGGATGTTGCGCAGCTGCACTTCCTTGAAGTTGGCGTCGACCCACAGCTGGTTGAGCGGCACGATCGACATCATCGGCGTTCCGGCGGCAACGCGCTGGCCGAGCTGCACGGTGCGCTTGGCAACGTAGCCGTCGACCGGCGCGGGCATGGCGACGCGCTGCGTGGCCAGGTAGGCCTCGCGCACCTTGGCGGCGGCGGCCAGCACGCTGGGGTGCTGCGCCACGCTGGTGCCTTCGGTCAGCGACTGGTTGCTGACCAGCGCTTCCTTGGCGGCGATCACGCCGGCCTGCGCCGCCGCGAGCTGGCTCTTGGCGGTGTCGAGTGCCGTCTCGGCGTGGTTGAGTTCTTCCTTCGACACGGCGCCGTTGCCCGACAGCGCGCGGCGGCGCTGCAGGTCGTCCTGCGCCTTGGCGATGTCGCTCTGGGCCTTGACGATGTCCGACTGGCGCAGCGTGACTTGCGCGGCCAGCGAGCCGTTGTTGGCGTACAGCGTGCGCACCTGGCGCACGGCCTGCGCGAGCGCGGCCTCGGCCTGCTCCAGCGCCACCTTGGCGTCGGCCGGGTCGAGCTGCACCAGCGGCTGGCCGGCCTTCACGAAGTCGGTGTCGTCGGCGTTGATGGACATGACGGTGCCGCCGATCTGCGGGGTGATCTGGATCACGTTGCCCGAGACGTAGGCATTGTCGGTGTCCTCGTAGTGGCTGGCGACCAGCCATTCGTAGAGACCCCAGCCGCCGCCGGCGACGATGACCACCGCGGCCAGCGCGGTGAGCGCGCGGCGGCGCTTGCCGTTGCCGGCGGGCGCCTCGGGGGCAGCAGGAGCTGCGGCTGCAGCGGGCGTCGGAGTGTTGTTATCGCTCATGATGAAGTTCTTTCCGAAGACGAAAAATCAGGTCTGTTCAGTTCAGCGCGGCCGGGGCCGAAGCCGTGGTGGTGGCCGGCGGCTGCCAGCCGCCACCCAGGGCACGGGCCAGCGCCACCTGCGTGTCGAGCGCGCGCGCGGCGAGGTCGACCGCCAGGCGGCGTTGCGCCAGCACGGAGGTTTCCGCCGTCAGCACATTGAGGTAGTTGCCGAGGCCGGCGCGGTAGCGCTGCACGGCGATGTCGTAGGCGCCTTCGGCAGCGGTCTGCGCGGCGCGTTGTTCGGTCTGCTGGCGCGCGATGGACTGCGCGCTCGTCACCTGGTCGGCCGCGTCGCGCACGGCGTCGATGACGGTGGCGTTGTAGCTTTCGATGGCCACGTCCAGGTCGGCCGACTTGCCGCGCAGGTTGGCGCGCAGCTTGCCGCCTTCGAAGATCGGCAGGCTGATGGCGGGGCCCACGCCCCACTGCTCGCTGCCCGACTTCAGCAGCTTGCCGAAGCCCAGCGCCTGGAAGCCGGCGAAGGCCGTGAGGTTCACGTTCGGATAGAACAGCGTCTTGGCATTGGCCACGTCGCTGGTGGCGGCCTCGACGCGCCAGCGCGCGGCTGCGATGTCGGCGCGGCGGCCCAGCAGGTCGGCCGGGATGTTCGTCTGCAGCGCGATCGGCTTGACCTCGCCCAGCAGCGGCGGCTTGAGCGATTGCGACACATTGGGCTGGGCCACGAGCGCGTCGAGCGCATGCTGCTGCAGCGCGATCTGCTCGTTGAGCGATTCGATCTGCTGGCGTGCCTCGGGCAGGCCGCCTTCGCTCTGGCGCAGTTCGAGGCGGGTGTCGAGGCCGGCCGAGACGCGGTCGCGCACGAGCTTGAGTGTTTCGTCGCGCTGCGCCAGCGTGCGCTTGGCCACGGTGAGCTGGTCGTTCAGGCGGGCCCACTGGAAGTAGCTGCGCGCCACGTTGCTCGCGAGCAGCACGCGGGCGGCGTCGGCATCGGCGGCGGCGGCATTGGCTGCACCGATGGCGGTGTCGAGCGCGCTGCGGTTCTTGCCGAAGAAGTCGAGTTCCCAGCTCGCGCCGAGCTGCAGCAGGCCGATGTTCTGGATCGAGCCGCCCAGCGGCGCCGGGTAGATGTAGTTGCTGTTGAACTTCTGGCGGTTCAGGTCGAGCTCGCCGTTGACCTTGGGCTTGAGGGCCGCGCCGGCCACGTCGGCGGAAGCCTGCGCGCGCACGAGGCGGGCCTGCGCGACCTGCAGGTTGGGATTGCCTGCCACGGCCTGGTCGATCAGCGAGTTGAGCTGCGGATCGCCGAAGGCGAGCCACCACTGGCTGTCGAGGCGGGACACCGGCGCCGCGGCGCTGTCGGGCGCGATGCCCAGCGACGAGGCGTCGCGCAGCTTGGCCTGCGAGCCGATGCCGGCCATGTCGGCGCAGCCTGCCAATGCGACCACCAGCAGCGCGGCAGCCACGACGGGAGTGCGACGCAGCGCGCGCACGGCGAGGGAATCAGTCATTTTTATCTCCACGGGCCGCAAGGGCCTGTGCGTTGTCGAGGATGCGGCGCAAGTAGCCCTTGAGCTGCTCCCATTCCTCGGTGGTGAAACCTGCAAGATGTTCGTTCTGCACGCGGCTGAGCACGTACGGCACTTCCTTGGCGGCGGCACGGCCCTCGTCGGTGAGTTCGATGTTGACGACCCGGCGGTCTTCCAGCGAACGCACGCGGCGGCACAGGCCCTTGGCCTCGAGGCGGTCGAGCAGGCGCGTCATGGCGCCGGTGTCGAGTTCGCAGGCACGGGCCAGTTCGGCCACCGTGGTGGCGGCGCCGACGTGCAATTTGTACAGCGGCACCCACTGCGGGTAGGTCGGGCCGCCGGGCTCGCACATGCGGGTTTCTACTGCCTGCCCTACTGCCGTCACGATGCGGCGCATCAGGTAGCCGATGCTGTCTTCGGTCAAGTACGTCTCCGCTCGGTAGAAAACAGGCGGGCGACGCTCTGCGCCGGCGGAGGCCGGCACGGCTTCATGGGTGTTTGCATCGCTCATGGGCAAAATATTAGCTGCCGAGGCAATTATTGTCAAGGCCGCCTTTGTAAGGGCAAGGGTTCGGTAGAATCGCTGCATGGCTTCTACCCCTCCGTCTTCCATGGCCAAGGGCTCGCCCCGGTCGCTGTCGGGCCTGAGCCCTTTTCTTCGCCCCTACCGGGTCCAGATCGTCCTGGCGGGGGTGTTTTTGGTGATGGCGGCGGTCACCACGCTGGCTTTTCCTATCGCCTTGCGAAGCCTGATTGACGGAGGCTTCGTCAACCCCGACAAGGGCGCGCAGACCATGGCGCTGCGCGACCACTTCGGCGCCCTCTTCGCGGTGGCCGTGGCGCTGGGCCTTTTCTCGGCGGCGCGCTTCTATACGGTGAGCTGGCTGGGCGAGCGCGTGACCGCCGACATCCGCAACGCGGTCTACGGGCGCGTGCTGAAGCAGAGCCCGGCGTTCTTCGAGACCACGCAGACCGGCGAGGTGCTCTCGCGCCTCACGGCAGACACCACGCTGGTCCAGACGGTGGTCGGCTCCTCGCTCAGCATGGGACTGCGCAACGCGGTGATGGGCGTGGGCGCGCTGGCGGTGCTGGTCTGGACCAATCCTTATGTGATGGTGCAGGTGCTGGGCATCCTCGTGCTGGTGGTGTTGCCGAGCATGTGGTTCGGACGCCGCGTGCGCAAGCTGTCTCGCGCCAGCCAGGACCGGGTGGCCGACTCGAGCGCCATCGCCGCCGAAGTGCTGAACGCGATTCCAGTGGTGCAGAGCTACACGGCCGAGGGCCGCGAGGCCAGCCGCTTCAACGGATCGACCGAAAACGCCTTCCGCACCGCGGTGCGACGCACCAAGGCGCGCTCGGTGCTGGTGGCATTCATCATCATCGCCACCTCGGCGGCACTTCTGTGGGGCCTGTATCAGGGCACGCAGGCGGTGCTGCGCGGCGACATCACGGCCGGGCACCTGGGCCAGACGGTCGTGTACGTCGCCATTCTTGCCAGCGCCACCGCGGTGCTTGGCGAGGTCTACGGCGACCTGCTGCGCGCGGCTGGCGCCACCGAACGCCTGATGGAACTGCTGCACGCACCCAGCGCCATCTTTTCACCGGCCAACCCGGCGGTCACGCCAGTGCCCGCGGCGGGCAGCGCCATCCGCTTCGACGCGGTGACTTTCCACTACCCCTCTCGGCCAGGCACGCCGGCATTGCGCGATTTCAGCCTCGACGTCGCACCGGGCGAGACGGTGGCGCTGGTCGGTTCGAGCGGTGCCGGCAAGAGCACGGTGTTCCAGCTGCTGCTTCGCTACTACGACCCGCAATCCGGCCGGCTGATACTCGACGGCGCGCCGCTGGCGTCGCTCGCCCTGTCCGATCTGCGCACCCGCATCGGCCTGGTCCCGCAGGACGCGGTGATCTTCTCGACCAGCGCGTTCGAGAACATCCGCTACGGCCGCCCCGAAGCCACCGCTGAAGAAGTGCACGCCGCCGCCCGCGCCGCCTTCGCGCACGACTTCCTGCAGGCCCTGCCCGAGGGCTACGACACCTTCCTCGGCGAGCGCGGCGTGCGCCTGTCGGGCGGACAGCGCCAGCGCATCGCGATCGCACGGGCCATCCTCAAGAACCCGCCGCTGCTGCTGCTCGACGAAGCCACGAGCGCGCTCGACGCGGAGAGCGAGCGCATGGTGCAGGCGGCGCTCGAATCGGCCATGGAAGGCCGCACGACGCTCGTGATTGCGCATCGGCTGGCGACGGTGCAGAAAGCCGACCGCATCATCGTGCTGGACCACGGTGGCATCGTCGAGCAGGGAACGCACGCGGCGCTGGTGGCGCAGGGCGGCGTGTATGCGCGCCTCGCGGCGCTTCAGTTCACGGCCTGAGGAAAGGCCGAAGAGCCGCTGCTACTACTGCAGCGTTTCCTTCAGCGCCGCCGGAATCGGCAGCGCCATCACCGGAATGCCTTCGTCGAGCAGCGCTTCCGTCTGTTCGGGCGTTGCCTGCCCGCGGATGCCGCGCTCTCGGGCTTCGCCGTAATGCATCTTGCGGGCTTCGTCGGCAAAGCGTTCGCCGACGTCTTCTGTCTTGGCGAGCACCTCTCGCACGGCGCGCATCCAGCGGGCTTCAGGTGAGAGTTGCTCGGCCGGCAGCTGCTGCTGTGGTTGCGGTGCTGCAGCCGGCGCGTTTTCCTGCGGCGCCTTGGCGTTGCCCAGGTTCAGCCGCGGTGCGCTCAGCAGCTTGACGATGGCGGTGTCGCCGCAGACCGGGCATTCGACCAGCCCGCTGGCCAGTTGGCTGTCGAAGGCTTCGTTGGACGCGAACCATCCTTCGAAGCCGTGGCCATGTGCGCAGCGGAGATCAAGAACCTTCATGCGCGGATTATCCCGCGCCGCCTTGACCGGCCAGGGCCGTCCAGTCCAGTGCCCATGCGCCCGAAATGACGTTCTGCAGCCACAGGGTGCAGGTCAGCGTCTTGGCGTCGGTAACGGTGCCGTCGCGGCACCAGCCGGCCAGCTCTTCGGGCGTGGCCGTGAACACGTCGAGGAACTCGCCGTGGTCGAGCTGTCGCTCGCCCAGCGAGAGGCCGCGCGCGAAATAGATATGGATGATCTCGGTCGAGTACGCCACCGCCAGGTGCATGGCACCCGCATGCGCCCATTCGCGCGCGGTGTAGCCCGTTTCTTCGAGCAGTTCGCGCTTGCCGCAGACGAAGGGGTCTTCGCCCGCGTCGAGCTTGCCCGCCGGGAACTCGACCATCACATGGCCGACGGGATAGCGGAACTGGCGCTCGAGCACCACCCGGCCGTCGTCCAGCATCGGAATCACCACCACCGCCCCGGGATGCACGATGTACTCGCGCGTGGAGGTATTGCCGTCGGGCAGGCGAATGGTGTCGCGCTTGGCCTTCAGGAAATTGCCCTTGAAGAGGTCTTCGCTCTTCGTGAGTTCTTCCCTCAGGTGCGAATCGGCGGTGGCAGCGGTGGGTGATGCAGTCATGTCGTCGTCAGTGCCTGTGTTTCATCAGGTAGCGCCAGGTGAACCCCGGAAAGGCGAGCACGATGAACAGCGCGCCCGTCACCGCATAGAACTCCCAGCCCTGCGCCGCGATCTGCCCTGCCCTGCGCTCGAACAGCAGCCCGATGCCGCCGGCCAGAAAGTACAAGACCACCAGTTCGGCGAGGCGTACCGCAAGCGACTTGGGATTCGTCGGCAGCGGCACGACGCCGAAAAGGCGGTCGTTGAAGAACGGCAGATTGGCGGCCACGAGGGCCACCAGCAACACGACCCAGACAGACGCGGTTTGCGACACCCGAGGTCGGCCGCGTCAGTGGGCCAGCGTGGCCACGATCGCGTCGTAGCAGAGCGTCATCAGTCCGCCGGGCACGATGCCCAGGATCAGGATCAGCGCGCCGTTGATGGTGAGCACGGCCCGCACATCGCGCGGCGCCGACACGGTGGTGGCCGTGACAGGTGCGTCGAAGTACATGACCTTGACCACGCGCAGGTAGTAGAACGCGCCGATCAGCGACATCATCACCGCGAACACGGCCAGGCCGATGTAGATGGCGTGGCCCGAGGCGATCAGCGCCTGCAGCACCGCCAGCTTGGCGTAGAACCCGACCAGCGGCGGCAGGCCGGCCAGCGAGAACATCGCGATGGCCATCACGCCGGCGTACAGCGGGCTGCGCTGGTTGAGACCGGCCAGGTCGGTGATCTCTTCGCTCTCGAAGCCTTCGCGCGCCAGCAGCAGGATGATGCCGAAGCTGGCCAGCGTGGTCAGCACGTAGGTCACGATGTAGAACATCGAGGCGCTGTAGGCGTACTGGGCGTTGTAGGTGCCCTGCTGGTCCGAGCCGGCGACCAGGCCGAGGAGCATGAAGCCCATCTGCGAGATCGTCGAGTACGCGAGCATCCGCTTCAGGTTGCTCTGCGCAATGGCGGCCAGGTTGCCGACCAGCAGCGAGGCGATGGCGAGCACCGCCAGCATCTGCTGCCAGTCGATGGCCAGCGGCTGCAGTGCGTCGACCAGCAGGCGGATGATGATGGCGAAGGCGGCCAGTTCAGGCGCGGCGCCGATCAGCAGCGTGATGGCCGTCGGTGCGCCCTGGTAGACGTCGGGCACCCACATGTGGAACGGCGCGGCGCCCACCTTGAATGCCAGGCCGGCCACGATGAACACCAGGCCGAACACCAGCACCTGGTGATTCACCTTGCCGCTCGCGATGGTCTTGAAGACTTCGTTGACGTCGAGCGAGCCGGTCGCGCCGTACATCATCGACAAGCCGTACAGCAGGAAGCCGCTGGCCATGGCGCCGAGCACGAAGTACTTCATGGCGGCTTCGCTGGCCACCGCGTTGTCGCGACGCAGAGCAACCAGTGCGTAGCTCGAGAGCGTGAGCAGTTCGAGACCCAGGTAGATCAGCAGGAAGTTGCTGCCCGAGATCATCACGAACATGCCCAGAAGCGCGAACATGCTGACGGTGAAGAGCTCACCGCCGCGCAGCATCTCGCGGTCGGCCGCATAGGGGCGGCCGTAGACCAGCGTGACCATCAAGGCCACGGTGGCGAAGCACTTGAGCCAGTTGCCCATCGGGTCGCTGACGACCATGCCGCCGAAGCCGTAGGCCGTCTTGGCGTCGTAGGCCTGCAGGCCCGACAGCACGGCGACCACGGCCAGCGTGAGCAGCGTGAGCACATAGGTGCGGGTACGGCGCGGGCTCGTGTCCGACAGGTCGACCAGCGCAATGATGCAGGTCATGACCAGCAACACGATTTCAGGGTAGATCGTGACCCAGCTGATTTTGTCAATCATCTCGTTCTCTTATTCAGCGTGGCATCAGGAGGGCAGCTTCGAAACTGCCACGTGGCGCAGGAGCTCGGTCACCGAGGCGTCCATCGCATCGGTAAAGGGCTTCGGATACAGGCCCATCCACAGCACGGCGATGGCCAGCAGCGACAGCATCAGGAATTCACGCGCGTTGATGTCCTTCAGTTCCTTGACGTGGTCGTTGCCGACCGGGCCGAGGTACACGCGCTTGTACATCCACAGGGTGTAGGCCGCGCCGAAGATCAGCGCGGTAGCAGCGCCCAGGCCGATCCAGAAGTTGGCCTTGACCGCCCCCAGGATCACCATCCACTCGCCCACGAAACCGGCGGTGCCCGGCAGGCCGCAATTGGCCATGGCGAACAGCAGCGCGAACGCGGCGAACTTGGGCATGGTGTTGACCACGCCGCCGTAGTCGGCGATCTGGCGCGAGTGCACGCGGTCGTACAGCACGCCGATACCCAGGAACATGGCGCCCGACACGAAGCCGTGCGCAATCATCTGCACGATGCCGCCGGACACGCCGAGCTCGTTGAAGATGAAGAAGCCGAGCGTCACGAAGCCCATGTGGGCCACCGACGAGTAAGCCACCAGCTTCTTCATGTCCTGCTGCACCAGTGCAACCAGGCCCACGTAGATCACGGCGATCAGCGACAGCGCGATCATGAGCCAAGCCCATTCGTGCGAGGCGTCCGGTGCGATCGGCATCGAGAAGCGCAGGAAGCCGTAGGCACCCAGCTTCAGCATGATCGCGGCCAGCACGGCGGAACCGCCGGTGGGGGCCTCGACGTGCACGTCGGGCAGCCAAGTGTGCACCGGCCACATCGGCACCTTCACCGCGAAGGCCGCGAAGAAGGCGAAGAACAGGAAGGTCTGCGCGGTCGAACCCAGCGGCAGCTTGTGCCAGGCCAGGATGTCGAAGCTGCCGCCCGACTTGTTGTACAGGAAGATCAGCGCCACCAGCATCAGCAGCGAGCCGAGCAAGGTGTACAGGAAGAACTTGAACGCCGCGTAGATCTTGTTCGGGCCGCCCCAGATACCGATGATCAGGTACATCGGGATCAGCGTGGCTTCGAAGAACACGTAGAACAGCACGCCGTCGAGCGCCGAGAACACGCCGATCATGAAGCCCGACAGGATCAGGAACGCGCCCATGTACTGGTTCACGCGTTCGGTGATCACTTCCCAGGCCGAGATCACGACGATCACGGTAATGAACGACGTCAGCAGCACCAGCCAGAGCGACAGACCGTCGACCCCGAGGTGGTAGTTGACGTTGAAGCGAGAGATCCAGCTCGTCTTCTCGACGAACTGCATGGCGGCGGTTCCGTTCTGGAAGCGCGTGAACAGCGGCACCGTGACCAGGAAGCTCACGATGGCACCGACGAGCGCGACCCAACGGACGCCCTTGGCGTGCTCGTCACGGCCAAACGCCAGCAGCACGGCGCCGAATGCGATCGGCACCCAGATGGCAAGGCTCAACAAACCCATTTTTCTTTTTCTCCAGCGTTCAGGCTCAGCGTTTGAACCAGACGAAGTACGTCATCAGGATGAAGATGCCGAGCAGCATCGCGAAGGCGTAGTGATAGATGTAGCCCGACTGCATCCAGCGCACCACACCCGAAATCCGGCCGACCAGTTTCCACGAGCCGTTCACGACGGCGCCGTCGATCAGCGCCTGGTCGCCGCCCTTCCAGAGGCCGGTGCCGAGCGCGCGGGTGGCGCGGGCAATGACGTTCTCGTTGAACCAGTCCATGTAGTACTTGTTCTCAAGCAGGCGATAGATCGGGCCGAAGGCACGCTTGATAGCGGCCGGCAGCGCCGGGTTGATCATGTACATGTACCAGGACAGGACCACGCCGGCCAGCGCCAGCCAGAACGGTGCGGTCGTCAGGCCGTGGATGGCCATGGCCACCGGACCGTGGAAGCCCTCTTCCAGCTCCTTCATGGCATGGTGCTTGGCACCGTCCACGAAGATCGCGTTCTTGAAGAACTCGCCGAAGAGCATCGGTTCGATTGTCATGAAGCCGATCACCACCGAGGGGATGGCCAGCAGCACCAGCGGCAGCCAGACCACCCAGGGCGACTCGTGCGGCTTGTGGTCATGGCCGTGACCATGATCGTCATGACCGTGGCCATGGTCGTCATGGTGCGCGTCGGGGTTCTGGTCGTAGCGTTCCTTGCCGTGGAAGACCAGGAAGTACATGCGGAACGAATAGAACGCCGTGATGAACACGCCCGCCAGCACAGCGTAGTACGCGAAGTTCGCGCCCCACAGGTGGCTTTCGTGCACCGCTTCGATGATGCTGTCCTTCGAGTAGAAGCCGGCAAAGAACGGCGTGCCGATCAGCGCGAGCGAACCCAGCAGCGAAGTGATCCAGGTGATGGGCATGTACTTGCGCACGCCGCCCATCCAGCGGATGTCCTGGTTGTGATGCATGCCGATGATCACCGAGCCGGCGCCGAGGAACAGCAGCGCCTTGAAGAACGCGTGCGTCATCAGGTGGAACACCGCGACCGAGTAGGCCGAGGCGCCCAGCGCCACCGTCATGTAGCCGAGCTGCGAAAGCGTCGAGTACGCGACCACGCGCTTGATGTCGTTCTGGATGATGCCCAGGAAACCCATGAACAGCGCGGTGATGGCGCCGATCACGAGGATGAAGCTCAGGGCCGTGTCGCTCAGTTCGAACAGCGGCGACATGCGCGCCACCATGAAGATGCCGGCCGTCACCATCGTTGCCGCGTGGATCAGCGCGGAAATGGGCGTCGGGCCTTCCATCGAGTCGGGCAGCCACACGTGCAGCGGGAACTGCGCGCTCTTGCCCATCGCGCCGATGAACAGGCAGATGCAGATCACGGTGATGAGCATCCACTCGGTGCCCGGGAACGTGATGCCGGCCAGCGTGCCTGCCTTGGCGAAGGCTTCGGTGTAGTTCAGCGTGCCGGCGTAGGCCGCGATCAGGCCGATGCCGAGGATGAAGCCGAAGTCGCCCACGCGGTTGACCAGGAAGGCCTTCATGTTCGCGAAGATCGCGGTCGGCTTGTTGAACCAGAAACCGATCAGCAGGTACGACACCAGGCCCACCGCTTCCCAGCCGAAGAACAGCTGGAGCATGTTGTTGCTCATCACGAGCATCAGCATCGAGAAGGTGAACAGCGAGATGTACGCGAAGAAGCGGTTGTAGCCGTCGTCTTCTTCCATGTAGCCGATGGTGTAGATGTGGACCATCAGCGACACGAAGGTCACGACGCACATCATCATGGCGGTGAGGCCGTCGACCATGAAGCCGACTTCCATCTTCAGACCGCCCACGACCATCCACTCGTAAAGGGTGGCGTTGAAGCGGGCACCGTCGACGATCACGCTCTTGAGCGTCATGGCCGAGATGATGAAAGCGACCAGCACGCCCAGGATGGTGAGCGAGTGCGTGACCTTGCGGCCGATGTGATTGCCGCCGAACTTGGTGCCGAACAGGCCTGCGACGGCAGCGCCGACCAGGGGTGCCAGCGGCACGGCCAGCAATGTGGATGCGGAAAGGGTTGCGCTCATGTTGCGTTCAACCCTTGAGCGAGTTGAGTTCGTCGACGTTGATGTTCGACTTGTTGCGGAACAGCAGAACCAGCAGCGCCAGCCCGATGGCCGACTCGGCCGCGGCCACCGTCAGGATGAAGAACACGAAGATCTGTCCGTGCATGTCGCCCAGGAAGTGGGAGAACGCCACGAAGTTCATGTTGACGGCCAGCAGCATCAGCTCGATGGCCATGAGCAGAACGATCAGGTTCTTGCGGTTCAGGAAGATGCCGATCACAGACAGCGCGAAGAGCATCGCGCCGAGCGAAAGAAAGTGTCCGAGCGTGAGCGTCATGCCTTGTTTTCCTTTACCGCGTCCGCAGGTGCAGCTTCAGCCACAGGTTCGGCCGCACGCGTCGCGGGCATCTGCACGATGCGCACGCGGTCGCGCGCCTTCACGCGCACCTGATCGGCCGGGTTGGTGTACTTGCTGTCCTTGCGAGTGCGCAATGTCAACGCAATGGCAGCCACGATGGCCACGAGCAGGATGACAGCGGCAATTTCGAGCGGATACAGATATTGCGAATACAGCAGCTTGCCGAGTTCGAGCGTGTTCGAGCTGTCGGCGGCCATGGCGCCGCTGGTGACGCGCGCTTCGCCGAGGCGGAAGCCGCCCATCAGCACGGCCGCCATTTCCAGCGCGATCAGCGCACCGACGCCCGCAGCCAGCGGAAAGTGCTTCCAGAAGCCCTCTCGCAAGCTGTCGACGTTGATGTCCAGCATCATCACGACGAACAGGAACAGCACCATCACGGCGCCCACGTACACGAGCACCAGCGAGATCGCGAGGAACTCGGCGCGCAACAGCAGCCAGATGGCCGATGCCTGGAAGAAGGCCAACACCAGGTACAACGCTGCGTACACGGGGTTGCGGGAAGTGATGACGCGGAAGGCTGCGAACAGCAGCACCGCGGCAAACAGATAGAACAGACCGGTCTTGACGTCCATTGGAATTCGAATTGGTACGGGGTTCGGGCTGGTCGGATCAGCGGTACTTGGCGTCGGCCGCCTTGTTCGCTGCAATTTCGTTTTCGTAGCGATCGCCCACGGCCAGGAGCATGTCCTTGGTGAAGTACAGGTCGCCACGCTTTTCGCCGTGGTATTCGAAGATGTGCGTCTCGACGATCGAGTCGACCGGGCAGCTTTCTTCGCAGAAGCCGCAGAAGATGCACTTGGTCAGGTCGATGTCGTAGCGCGAGGTGCGACGCGAACCGTCGTCACGCACTTCGGATTCGATGGTGATGGCCAGCGCCGGGCAAACGGCTTCGCAGAGCTTGCAGGCGATGCAGCGCTCTTCGCCGTTTTCGTAGCGGCGCAGCGCGTGCAGGCCGCGGAAGCGCGGCGACAGCGGCGTCTTCTCTTCGGGGAACTGCACCGTGATCTTGCGGGCGAAGGCGTACTTGCCGGTGATGGCCAGGCCCTTGAACAGTTCGAACAGCATGAAGCTGCCCAGGAAGTCCTTGAGCGAGAACGGCGCGGACGGTGTTGCGGTGTGCGCAGCAGACATGGTGTTGGCGCTTCCTGTTATTTCCAGATGTTGAACGGCGTCTGCATCCAGCCACCGACCACGACCAGCCACACGAGGGTGACGGGAATGAAGATCTTCCAGCCCAGACGCATGATCTGGTCATAACGGAAGCGCGGGAACGTCGAGCGCACCCACAGGAACATGGTGACCACGCAGAAGGTCTTGGCGCCCAGCCAGATCCAGCCCGGAATGAAGCTCAGGAACTCGAAGGGCGGCAGCCATCCACCGAGGAACAGCACCACGGTCAGGATCGAGACGAGCCACATGTTGGCGTACTCGGCCAGGAAGAACATCGCGAAGCTCATGCCCGAGTACTCGATCATGTGACCGGCCACGATTTCGGACTCGCCTTCCACCACGTCGAACGGGTGACGGTTGGTTTCGGCCAGGCCCGAGATGAAGTAGACGACGAAGATCGGCAGCAGCGGCAGCCAGTTCCACGACAGGAAGCCGACGCCCATGTTGGCGAACATGCCCTTGCCCTGAACGTTCACGATCTCGCTCATGTTCAGGCTGCCGGTGACCATCAGCACCACGACGAAGCAGAAGCCCATCGCGATTTCATAGCTCACCATCTGTGCCGAGGCGCGCAGCGCGCCCAGGAAGGCGTACTTCGAGTTCGATGCCCAGCCGGCGATGATCACGCCGTACACCTCGAGCGAGGTGATGGCCATCACGAACAGCAGGCCGGCGTTGATGTTGGCCAGCGCCACGTCGGGACCGAAGGGAATCACGGCCCATGCGGCCAGCGCCGGCATGATGGTCATGATCGGGCCGAGCAGGAACAGGCCCTTGTTGGCGACCGTCGGAAGAATGATTTCCTTGGTCATCAGCTTGAGCGCGTCGGCGATCGGCTGGAGCAGGCCCAGCGGTCCGATGCGGTTCGGGCCGATGCGGATCTGCGTGAAGCCGATGGCCTTGCGTTCCCACAGCGTGAGGTACGCCACGGCCAGCATCAGCGGGATCACGACGACGATGATCTTGATCAGCGTCCAGACCACGGGCCAGACCACGCCGGTCCACCAGCCTGCGGCAACCAGACCCTGGCCGAAGCCATGAATGGTGTCGACGATCATGCCAGTGCCTCCTCGGCACGAGCCGTCACGTTCGACCCGGCCGATGCGTTGCGCGCGTCGGCAGTCAGTTGCAGCGACGGCGCGCGGCGCACGATGGAGTCGAGCTGGTAGATGCTCGCGACCACGGGCGCGGCGGCCGCACCGTTGGAAGCCACGGCAGCGGCGGCGGTCGCGTTGCTCAGTGCGTTGGCAGGCACGGCGCCCTTGTCACCGATGGTGGCCAGCACTTCGGCGGTCGATTCGAACGCGAAGCCCGGCAAGCCCAGCAGGTTGGCCAGCACGCGCAGCACCTTCCACGCCGGACGCGTTTCGCCTTGCGGCTTCACGACGGCATGGAAACCTTGCAGGCGGCCTTCGGCATTGACGAAGGTACCGGGGGTTTCGGTGAACGGAGCGATCGGGAGCAGCACGTCGCTGAACTCGAGGTTGGCCTTGAAGGGGCTCAGCGTGACGACCATCTGCGCATTGCCGATGACATCGGCCGCGGCCTTGCCGGCAGCCGAGTCGAACACCGGCTCGTTGTTCAGCAGCAGCACGGCCTTCAGGCCGGAGCCGGCGGCGAGCATGCGGCCGGCATCGAGGCCGCCGTTCTTCGGGAACGCGCCGACGAGCTGTGCGCCCACGGTGTTGGCGGCTTCGGTCAGGTAACCGACGGTAGCGCCGGTTTGCGCGCCGATCCAGTTCGCCAGTGCCAGCAGGCTGCTGGCTTGGGCGTGATGGGCGGCGGCGTTGCCGAGCAGCACGGCCTTGCGTTCGCCGCTCAGCAGCGAGGCCGCGATGGCCTTGGCGGCGGCGTCGGGTGCGTTCTTCGGCGCCAGCGGCGCGGCTGCGCCGTTGGTCTCGCCGATGGCGGCAGCCACGGCGGCCAGCGCCTCGACCCACTGGTCGGCTTCGACGATGGACGACTGCGCCACGTCGATGGCCCAGGCGTTGCGGTCGGCCATGAGGCTGGCCGAGGTGATCACCGACAGCGCGGCGCCCTTGCGCACGGCCTGGCGGATGCGCTGTGCGAACAGCGGATGTTCCTTGCGCAGGTTCGAGCCCACGACCAGCGCGCGCTGCACTTGCGTGAGCGAGGCGATCGAGGTGCCGAGCCAGCGCACGCCTTCGAACGCCGCGAACTCGGCGTTGCGCAGGCGGTAGTCGATGTTGTCGCTGCCGAGTTCACGCGTGAGCATGGTGGCCAGCTGCAGCTCTTCGAGCGTGCTGTGCGGGCTGACCAGCGTACCGATGCTTTGGGCGCCGTGGTCGGCCTTGATCTGCTTCAGACCGTTGGCGACGTATTCGAGCGCCGTCTGCCAGTCGACCTGCTGCCATTGACCGCCCTGCTTCAGCATGGGCTGCGTCAGGCGTTCAGTGCCGTTGAGCGCTTCGTACGAGAAGCGATCGCGGTCGGCGATCCAGCATTCGTTGACGTCTTCGTTCTCGAGCGGCACCACGCGCATCACGTGGTTGTTCTTGACCTGGACGATCAGGTTGGCACCGGTGGAGTCGTGCGGGCTCACCGACTTGCGGCGCGACAGTTCCCAGGTGCGGGCGCTGTAGCGGAAGGGCTTGCTCGTGAGCGCGCCGACCGGGCAGATGTCGATCATGTTGCCCGACAGCTCGGAATCGACCGAGTCGCCGACGAAGGTCTCGATTTCGGAATGTTCGCCGCGGTGCGACATGCCGAGCTCCATCACGCCGGCCACTTCCTGGCCGAAGCGGACGCAGCGCGTGCAATGGATGCAGCGGCTCATTTCTTCCATGCTGATCAGCGGGCCGACGTCCTTGTGGAACACGACGCGCTTTTCTTCCTCGTAGCGCGAGGAAGAACCGCCGTAGCCCACGGCCAGGTCTTGCAGCTGGCATTCGCCGCCTTGGTCGCAGATGGGGCAATCCAGCGGGTGGTTGATCAGGAGGAACTCCATGACCGACTGCTGCGCCTTGATGGCCTTCTCGCTCTTGGTGCGAACGATCATGCCTTGCGTGACGGGAGTGGCGCAGGCCGGCATCGGCTTGGGCGCTTTTTCCACGTCGACGAGGCACATGCGGCAGTTGGCCGCGATGCTGAGTTTCTTGTGATAGCAGAAGTGCGGGATGTACGTGCCCGCCTTGTCGGCCGCATGCATCACCATGCTGCCTTCGGTCACTTCGACCTTCTTGCCGTCGAGTTCGATTTCGATCATGAGTATGTTTCTTCTCGCGCTCAGGCCTTGACGGGCGCCGTCGGAACGTGGCCCGGAATCAGGGCTTCGAACTCGTGACGGAAGTGCTTGATCATGGCGCGCACGGGCATGGCCGCGGCATCGCCGAGCGCGCAGATGGTGCGGCCCATGATGTCGCCGGCGACGGAGTCCAGCAACTGCATGTCGCTGGGCTTGCCCTGGCCGTTATGGATGCGGTCCACCACGCGGTAGAGCCAGCCCGTGCCTTCGCGGCAAGGCGTGCACTGGCCGCAGGATTCGTGCATGTAGAAGTACGAGAGGCGCTTGAGCGACTCGACCATCGAGCGGCTGTCGTCCATGACGATCACCGCGCCCGAGCCCAGCATGGAGCCGGCCTTGGCGATGGAGTCGTAGTCCATGGTGCAGGCCATCATGATGTCGGCCGGCAGCACCGGCGACGACGAGCCGCCGGGAATCACGGCCTTCAGCGTGCGGCCCTTTCGGACGCCGCCCGCGAGCTCGAGCAGCTTGGAGAACGGCGTGCCCATGGGCACTTCGTAGTTGCCGGGCAGCTCGACGTCACCGCTCACCGAGTAGATCTTGGTGCCGCCGTTGTTCGGCTTGCCGCACTCGAGGTAGGCCGGACCGCCGTTGCGGATGATCCAGGGCACCGCCGCGAAGGTCTCGGTGTTGTTGATGGTGGTCGGCTTGCCGTACAGGCCGAAGCTGGCAGGGAACGGCGGCTTGAAGCGCGGCTGGCCCTTCTTGCCTTCGAGCGATTCGAGCAGCGCGGTTTCTTCACCGCAGATGTACGCGCCGAAGCCGTGAGCGGCGTGCAACTGGAAGTTGTACGTGCTGCCCATGATCTTGTCGCCGAGGTAGCCGGCGGCGCGCGCTTCTTCGAGGGCTTCCTCGAAGCGGTCGTAGCTCTGGAAGATCTCGCCGTGGATGTAGTTGTAGCCCACGCTGATGCCCATCGCGTATGCGGCGATGGCCATGCCTTCGATCACGATGTGCGGGTTGAACTGCAGGATGTCGCGGTCCTTGCACGTGCCCGGCTCGCCTTCGTCCGAGTTGCAGACGAGGTACTTCTGGCCCGGGAACTGGCGGGGCATGAAGCTCCACTTCAGGCCCGTGGGGAACCCGGCGCCGCCGCGGCCGCGCAGGCCCGAAGCCTTGACTTCGGCGATCACCTGGTCGGGCGTGAGGCCTTCGGTGAGGATCTTGCGCAGGGCCTGGTAGCCGCCACGTGCTTCGTAGTCGGCCAGACGCCAGTTGGTGCCGTCGAGGCCCGCGTAGATCTGCGGCTCGATGTGGCGGTCATGGAAACAGGTCTGGACGCCCGTTGCCTGGAACTGCTGGAGAACTTGTTCGGGCGACATCACGAAGCCTCCCCTTTGGCCGCCTGCGCGGCGCCGCGCAGGCCGTCGATGAGCTGGTCGAGCTTTTCGTTGCTCATGAAGCTGCACATGGTGCGGTCGTTGACCAGCATCACGGGCGAATCGGCGCAGGCGCCCAGGCATTCGCTCTGCTGCAGCGTGAACAGGCCGTCGGCCGTGGTCTCGCCCATCTTGATGCCGAGCTTCTTCTCGAGATGCACGAGCGCCGTGACGCCGTCACGCAGCTGGCAAGGCAGGTTGGTGCACACGTTGAGCTTGAACTTGCCCACCGGATGCTGGTTGTACATGTTGTAGAAGGTCGTCACTTCATGCACGGCGATGGGCGCCATGCCGAGGTACTCGGCGATCTCGCGTTCGCGCTGCAGGCTGACGTAGCCTTCGTCCTGCTGGACGATGGCCAGGCAGGCCATCACGGCGGATTGCTTGCCGGCTTCGGGGTACTTGGCCACCTCGCGCGCGAAGCGCTCGAGGATCGCAGGCTGCAGAGGGGAAGAAGGCGCCGAAGGCGCCGTGTGATGGTGGGTCGAGGAAGTCATTCGCTCTTTCTCACCTGTCGATCTCGCCGAACACGATGTCCATCGTGCCGATCACCGCGACAGCGTCGGCGATCATGTGACCGCGCGACATTTCGTCGAGGGCGGCGAGGTGCGGGAAACCAGGGGCGCGGATCTTCAGGCGGTACGGCTTGTTGGCGCCGTCGCTCACGAGATAGATGCCGAACTCGCCCTTCGGATGCTCGACGGCGGCATACGCTTCGCCTTCGGGCACATGGAAGCCTTCGGTGAAGAGCTTGAAATGGTGGATCAGCTCCTCCATGTTCGCCTTCATCGATTCGCGCGCGGGCGCGGCGACCTTGTGGTTGTCGGTGATGACAGGACCGGGGTTGGCACGCAGCCAGGCCGAGCACTGCTGGATGATCCGGTTGGCCTGGCGCATCTCTTCGACGCGAACCAGGTAGCGGTCGTAGCAGTCGCCGGTCTTGCCGACGGGCACGTCGAACTGCATGCGGTCGTAGACGTCGTAGGGCTGCTTCTTGCGCAGGTCCCATTCGATGCCCGAGCCACGCAGCATGGGGCCGGTGAAACCGAGGTTCAGCGCACGCTCCGGCGTGACCACGCCGATGCCCACGGTGCGCTGCTTCCAGATGCGATTGTCGGTGAGCAGCGTTTCGTACTCGTCGACCATCTTCGGGAAGCGCTTGCAGAAGTCGTCGACGAAGTCGAGCATCGAGCCCTGACGGTTCTCGTTGAGCTTCTCGATGGCCTTCGCGTTCTTGATCTTGCTGACCTTGTACTGCGGCATTGCATCCGGCAGATCGCGATAGACACCGCCCGGACGGAAGTACGCCGCATGCATGCGCGCGCCGGACACAGCTTCGTACAGGTCGAACAGGTCTTCGCGCTCGCGGAAGCAGTAGATGAGCATGTTCATCGCACCGCAGTCGAGACCGTGCGCGCCGAGCCACAGGAGGTGGTTCAGCAGGCGGGTGATCTCGGCGAACATCACGCGGATGTACTGCGCGCGGATCGGCACTTCGAGGCCCATCATCCGCTCGATGGCGAGGCAATAGGCGTGCTCGTTAGACATCATCGACACGTAGTCGAGACGGTCCATGTACGGCAGCGACTGGATGAAAGTGCGCGATTCGGCGAGCTTTTCGGTCGCGCGATGCAGCAGGCCGATGTGGGGGTCGGCACGCTGGATCACTTCGCCGTCCAGCTCGAGCACCAGGCGCAGCACGCCGTGCGCCGCCGGATGCTGGGGACCGAAGTTGAGTGTGTAGTTCTTGATTTCGGCCATATCTGTCAGTGCAAACCGCCGCCGTAGTTGTCTTCGCGGATCACGCGCGGGGTGATTTCTCGCGGCTCGATCGATACCGGCTGGTAGACGACGCGCTTCTGCTCTTCGTCGTAACGCATTTCGACATGACCCGACACCGGGAAGTCCTTGCGGAACGGGTGACCGATGAAACCGTAGTCGGTCAGGATGCGGCGCAGGTCGTCGTGGCCTTCGAACACGATGCCATAGAGGTCGAACGCTTCGCGCTCGAACCAGGTGGCGGCATTCCAGACGGGCTGCAGCGAATCGACCACGGGCAGGTCTTCGCTCGATGCAAACACCTTGAGGCGCACGCGCTGGTTGAGGCTCACGGAAAGCAGGTGCGTGACGACGCCATAGCGATCGCCCTGCCACTCGCCTTCGCGGTAATCGGAATAGTCCATGCCGCAGAGGTCGATCAGCTGCTCGAAACGGCAGCCGGGCGCGTCGCGCAGCAGCAGTGCGGCATCGATGTAGTCGGTCGAGTCGACCACCACGGTCACCTCGCCGAGAGCGATCGTCACGCTCTTGGCCTTGTCGCCGAGGGTCTCGGCGATGGTGGCGCGCAGCACCTCCGGCGAAATTGCAAAGTCAGTCATCGTCGGCAATCTCTCAGGCGCGGGCAATGGTGTTGGTGCGGCGAATCTTCTGCTGCAGCTGGATCACGCCGTAAAGCAATGCTTCGGCGGTGGGCGGGCAACCCGGCACATAGACGTCGACCGGCACGATGCGATCGCAGCCGCGCACGACCGAATAGCTGTAGTGGTAGTAGCCACCGCCATTGGCGCACGAGCCCATCGACAGCACCCAGCGCGGCTCGGGCATCTGGTCGTAGACCTTGCGCAATGCCGGCGCCATCTTGTTGCACAGCGTGCCGGCCACGATCATCAGATCGGACTGGCGCGGGCTGGGGCGGAACAGCATGCCGAAGCGGTCGATGTCGTAGCGGGCAGCGCCCGCGTGCATCATTTCGACAGCGCAGCATGCAAGGCCGAATGTCATCGGCCAGAGAGATCCGGTCTTCGCCCAGTTCACGACCGAGTCATAGGTCGTGGTGACGAAACCTTCTTTGAGAACGCCTTCAATGGCCATTGTGTAGCTTCCTTGTCATTCCCAGTCGAGCGCGCCTTTTTTCCACTCGTAGGCGAAGCCCACGACGAGGATGGCGAGAAAGATCATCATGGCCCAGAAGCCGACAGCACCGATCTCCTTGAGCGCAATGGCCCACGGAAAGAGAAAGGCAATTTCGAGATCGAACAGGATGAAGAGAATGGCGACGAGGTAATAGCGCACGTCGAATTTCATGCGCGCATCCTCGAAGGCTTCAAAGCCACACTCGTAGGGAGCGTTCTTTGCGGCGTCGGGCCGATTGGGGCCGAGAATGTATCCGATGACCTGAGGGGCGACGCCTACGCCGACTCCGACCAAAATGAACAAAAGGACGGGGAGGTAGGAGTCGAGATTCATCGAGAGTTTTTCACCGCTTGCCACCGGCAAGAAGAACCTCTGGATGAGGTTTTCTGCCGATGAGATTTGGTGCGGTCGGCGAGACTCGAACTCGCACAGCTTTCGCCACTACCCCCTCAAGATAGCGTGTCTACCAATTTCACCACGACCGCGGTTTTTACTGTTCGGATGGCATGAGGTACCTGCAACAGGTATTTGGCTTTCCGAACAGATTTAGAGTTTACCCTGAAAATGAGCCGTTTTTCACTGACAGCTCATGAAAACGAGTTGATTACTTGCTGGGAATCTGGCCCGGCGCCGGAGCGGGCGCGGCAGGAGCCGATGCAGGGGCTGCAGGAGCCGCTGCACCAGGGATTTCGCCGGCCGCGGGAGCAGCAGGCGCAGCCGGTGCCGCAGGTGCGCCGACAGCAGCGCGCTCGAGCAGGCTGCCACCGCCAGCAGGACGTGCATGGCTGAAATAAGCCAGCAGCAGCGTGCATGCGAAGAACACCGCGGCAAGCACCGCCGTGGTGCGCGACAGGAAGTTGGCGCTGCCACTGGCACCGAACAGGCTGCCGGCACTGCCGCTGCCGAAAGCAGCGCCCATGTCGGCACCCTTGCCGTGCTGGATCAGGATCAGGCCGATCATCACAAGGGCTGCCAGCATCTGCACGCCGACCAGAAGGTTGAGGACCACGTTCATTCGTTCTTACTCCTAATTGATTGCCGCCGTTGCCCGCATTCAGCGTGCAGCGGCAGAGATGATCTGCAAAAAGTCGGGCGCCTTGAGCGACGCGCCGCCGATGAGGCCGCCGTCGATGTCGGCCTGTGACAGCAGCTCCGCGGCATTCGCCGCGTTCATGCTGCCGCCGTAGAGGATCTTGATGGTCGCCGCGTGCTCGCTCGCCGCATGGTGCAACTGCGCGCGCAACACCGCATGCACTGCCTGCGCCTGCTCCGGCGTGGCCGTCTTGCCCGTGCCGATGGCCCAGACAGGCTCATAGGCCACGACGATCTCGCTGATGCAATGACCGTTCACATGAATGACTGCAGCCAACTGGCGCTTGACGACTTCTTCGGTCTGCCCTGCTTCGCGCTGTGCCAGCGTTTCGCCGACGCAGACGATCGGCGTGATGCCGTTGGCCAATGCAGCAGCGGTTTTTGCCGCCACGACTTCATCGGTTTCGCCGTGATACTGGCGACGCTCCGAGTGACCGACGATCGCGTAGCGCACGCCGAAGTCCTTCAGCATCGCCGCCGATTGCTCGCCGGTGAACGCACCTTGCGGATGCGCCGAAATGTCCTGCGCACCCAACGCCAGAGCAGGCGAGCCCGCCAGCAGCGACTGCAGTTGCGCAAAGTACGGTGCGGGCGCGCACAGCGCCACGTCGCACGCGGCCGGGCTTGCGGCCAGGCCTTGCTGCAGCGCCTTCACGAGCGCTTCGTTGGCAGCCAGGCTGCCATTCATCTTCCAGTTGCCGGCGATCAGCTTCTTCTTGGTTGTCATCGCGTTCTTCTCGTCACCATGTCAGCACGATCTTGCCGATGTGCTGGTTCGATTCCATCAGCGTGTGAGCCTGGGCCGCGCCGCTCGGTTCACCCGCTGCCGCAAAAGTGCTGTGGATCACGGGCTTGATCGCACCGCTCTCGAGCAGCGGCCAGACCTTGTCGCGCAGCGCCTTGGCAATGGCGCCCTTGAACGCCACCGGACGCGGACGCAGCGTCGAGCCGGTGATCGTGAGCCGCCTGCGCAGCACGAGGCCGGCATTGATCTGGCTCTTCACGCCGCCCTGCACCGCGATGATCACGAGCCGGCCGTCTTCGGCCAGGCACTCGATCTCGCGCGCCACGTAGTCGCCCGCGACCATGTCGAGCACCACGTCCACGCCCTTCCCTCCCGTGAGCTTCTTCGCCTCTTCGACGAAATCGCTCGTGCGGTAGTTGATGGCATAGTCAGCGCCCAGCTTCTTGCAGGCTTCGCACTTGTCGTCGCTGCCGGCCGTGACGATCACGATCGCGCCGAGCGCCTTGGCGATCTGGATCGCCGTCACGCCGATGCCGCTCGAGCCGCCCTGGATCAGCAGCGTTTCGCCCTTTTGCAGGCGGCCGCGCTCGAACACGTTGCTCCACACGGTGAAGAAAGTCTCCGGCAGCGAAGCCGCCTCGACATCGCTCCAGCCCTTGGGCACGGGCAGGCATTGCACGACGGGCGCCACGCACAGCTGCGCATAGCCACCGCCTGCAATCAGCGCGCAGACGCGGTCGCCGATCTTGAAGCCCGCCTCGGCCAAGGCCGCGGCGTCGCCCGAGACGATCTCGCCGGCCACTTCGAGGCCCGGCAGATCGGATGCGCCCGGCGGCACCGGATAGTTGCCCATCCGCTGCAGCACGTCGGGGCGATTGACACCACTTGCCGCAACGCGGATCAGCAGCTCGCCCGCACCGGCGACCGGGTCGGGACGCTGCGCGACGCGCAGCACCTCGGGGGCGCCGAACGAAGTGATTTCAATGGCTTTCATGGTCTTTCGGCCTCCTGCGCCCGCAGATGGGGCGAAGCTTGCTTTTCAAAAGATGACAACGGCGGCACGAGACCGCCGTTGCGCCCTTCTTACTCCTGAGGCTCGCGCGGGGCTTGCTGTTGCTGCTCGCCGGCCGGAGCCTGCGGCTGCTCGTTGCGCGGTTGCTGTTGCTGGTCGTTGAAGCGCGGTGCGCGCTCGCCACGATCACCACCGCGGTCGCCACGGTCGCCGCGATCACCACGGTCCGAACGCTCGCGGCGCTCGCCGCCACGGTCACCGCGATCGCCACGGTCTTCGCGCGGCGGCCGCTCGCTGAATTCCATGCCGGCCGGACGCTCGGTCAGGGCCTTCATGGACAGCTTGACGCGGCCCTTTTCGTCGGTTTCGAGAACCTTGACCTTCACGATCTGGCCTTCGCTCAGATAGTCGGTCACCTTCTCGACGCGCTCGTGCGCGATCTGGCTGATGTGCAGCAGGCCGTCCTTGCCGGGCAGCAGGTTGATGAGCGCGCCGAAGTCCAGGATCTTGGTGACCGGGCCTTCGTAGACCTTGCCGATTTCCACTTCGGCCGTGATCTGCTCGATGCGCTTCTTGGCCAGCTCGGCCTTTTCCGGATCGGTCGAGGCGATGGTGATGGTGCCGTCTTCGTCGATGTTGATCGTCGTGCCGGTTTCTTCCTGCAGGCCGCGGATGACCGAGCCGCCCTTGCCGATCACGTCGCGGATCTTCTCGGGGTTGATCTTCAGCGTGGTCAGGCGCGGAGCGAAGCTGGAGACTTCGGCCTTGGCCTCGCCCATGGCTTCCTGCATCTTGCCCAGGATGTGCATGCGCGCTTCCTTGGCTTGCGCCAGTGCGACCTGCATGATTTCCTTGGTAATGCCCTGGATCTTGATGTCCATCTGCAGGGCGGTGATGCCGTTGGTGGTACCCGCAACCTTGAAGTCCATGTCGCCCAGGTGATCTTCGTCGCCCAGGATGTCGGTCAGCACCGCGAAGCGGTTGTCTTCCTTGATCAGGCCCATGGCGATACCGGCCACGTGCGCCTTCATGGGCACGCCGGCGTCCATCATCGACAGGCAGCCGCCGCAGACCGAAGCCATCGACGAGGAGCCGTTCGACTCGGTGATTTCCGAGACCACGCGCACCGTGTACGGGAACTCTTCCTTGTTCGGCAGCACGGCGACGAGCGCGCGCTTGGCCAGGCGGCCGTGGCCGATTTCGCGGCGCTTGGTCGAGCCCATGCGGCCCACTTCACCGGTGGCGAAGGGAGGCATGTTGTAGTGGAACAGGAAGCGGTCTTCGTACTCGCCGGCCAGCGCGTCGATGCGCTGCGCGTCGCGTTCGGTACCGAGCGTGGTGATGACCAGCGCCTGCGTTTCACCGCGCGTGAACAGGGCCGAGCCGTGGGTGCGGGGCAGCACCGAGTTGCGGATTTCGATGGGGCGCACGGTGCGGGTGTCGCGGCCGTCGATGCGGGGCTCGCCCGACAGGATCTGGCTGCGCACGATCTTCGATTCGATGGCGAACAGCAGGTCGCTGACCTTGCCGGAGTCGAATTCGGCGCCTTCGGCCTTCAGTGCCTCGAGCACGCTGGCGTTGGCCTCGCGCAGGGCTTGCGTACGCGCTTGCTTGCTGCGGATCTGGTAGACGGCGCGCAGCTTTTCCTCGGCCAGGCCCTTGACCTTGGCGACGAAGGCTTCGTCTTCGGCGGGGGCCTTCCAGTCCCACACCGGCTTGCCGGCGTCGCGCACGAGTTCATGGATCGCGTTGATGGCGATGTTGGCTTGCTCATGGCCGAACACCACGCCGCCCAGCATGATTTCTTCGCTGAGTTGCAGGGCTTCGGATTCGACCATCAGCACCGCGGCTTGCGTGCCGGCAACGACGAGGTCCATCTGCGAATCCTTGCGGGCGGTCTGGCCCGGATTCAGCACGTACTGGCCGTTGATGTAGCCCACGCGGGCGGCACCGATCGGGCCGTTGAACGGCACGCCGGAGATCGAGAGCGCGGCGCTCACGCCGATCATGGCGGCGATGTCGGCGTCGACTTCGGGGTTGAGCGAGACCGTGTGGATGACCACGTGGACTTCGTTCAGGAAGCCTTCGGGGAACAGCGGGCGGATCGGGCGGTCGATCAGGCGGCTGGTCAGCGTTTCGTGTTCGCTGGGCTTGGCTTCGCGCTTGAAGAAGCTGCCGGGGATCTTGCCGGCGGCATAGGTCTTCTCGATGTAG
Source organism: Variovorax paradoxus (assembly GCF_022009635.1). Lineage (NCBI taxonomy): Bacteria > Pseudomonadati > Pseudomonadota > Betaproteobacteria > Burkholderiales > Comamonadaceae > Variovorax > Variovorax paradoxus. Next base: position 3,003,586 of record NZ_CP091716.1, on the reverse strand, counting down.
TCGACGGTCAGCGGGAAGAAGTCCTGGCCGGGCTTGGCCGACTTGGAAGCGACCACGGTCGCCAGGATCACGGTGCCGTCGATGTCGACGAGCACGGCGCCGCTGGCTTGGCGGGCGATTTCACCCGTTTCCATGACGACGGTCTTGTCGCCCCATTGGAACGACTTGGTGACTTTGTTGAAGAGGCTCATTTTTGCTCCTGTTTTAGTAGCAGGCCACACAGGGCCCGCAAGGGGCGGAGGCTTCTCAGAACACGATGCCATTCCAGCGAAGCTCGGGCGAACTTCATTGGAATGACACAGCTTCGCTCTGTTTGGGCACTCCGAAAGTGGATCGCGAAGTAAAAAACGCCTGAGCTAGCGGACTAACCCAGGCGTTTTTTCATGCGATTCGGTTTACTTGCGCAGACCCAGCTTGGCGATCAGCGCGGTGTAACGGTCGGCGTCCTTGGACTTGAGGTAGTCCAGGAGCTTGCGGCGGCGGCTCACCATGCGCAGCAGGCCGCGACGACCATGGTGGTCCTTGGCGTGCGTCTTGAAGTGGGGGGTGAGCTCGTTGATGCGGGCGGTCAGCAGTGCGACTTGCACTTCTGGGCTGCCAGTGTCGTTGGCGGCGCGGGCGTTGTCTTTGACGACTTCGGCCTTGATGGAGGCTGCGATCATGATGATTTCCTTGTTCCTGGATGTTTGACTTGCGGTGGGGACTGGAACTGCCCTCGCCGTGCGCCTTGCGGCATGCAAAGCCTCGGGATTATAGCTCGGCGACTTTCAGCGGGCTTTCATGCCCCCTGGAACCCCTCCCATCGAGGGAAGCCAGCCCCACCGCGCCCAGCACGCAGGCGGCCCCGGCGATCTGGGCCAGGCTGATGCTTTCGCCCAGCCAGAGCGCCGCCAGGGCCAACGCCGAGACCGGCAGGATGGCCGTGAATAGCGCCGCCTCGGCCCCGCGCAGCCGGGACGATCCGGCAAACCACAGGACGAAGCCCAGCACCGTGGGCACCAGCGCGTAGTACGCGACACCGGCCAGCGCCGCCATCGGCAAGGGACGCTCCCAGGCCCGCTCAAGCAGCGCCGGAACCAGCGACAGCAGCAGCCCGAAGGCGGCCATGAGCGTCGACAACGCCAGCGGGCGCACCGGAACCCGCAGGCGCTTGTTGAGCAGGATGAACATCGCCTCGCAGACGACCGCGCCCAGGACCAGCAGATTGCCCAGCAACGCCGCAGGGGATTTCGAGTCCCCCGCCGAAGCAGCCCCTGCTCCGGGCCAGCTGATCGCCAGCACCCCCGCGGTCGCCAACACGATGCTGCCCACCAGGTAGCGCCCCGGCCGCTCGCGCAGCGCGATCACCGCCACCAGCGCGGCCACCGCCGGCAAGGTGCCCGCGACAACACCCGCGCTGGCCGCCGGCGCCCAGCGCACGCCCATGATCAGCAGCACCGTGTAGCCGACGCTGCCCAGCCCCGCCTGGCTCAGCAGCAGCGCCATGTCGCGCCGATCGGGCCTCGGCCACGGCGTGCGGGTCAGCCGCAGCAGCAACAGGAACACCGGCAGCGCCATCGCGAACCGCAGCGCGGTCGCGGTGAAAGGCGGCAGCCCGCCCGCGATGACCTTGCTCGCCACCACCGTGCTGCCCACCGTGACCATCGCCAGCGCGCACAGCGCCATGCCCTTCGACCGTTCCGACATGCCAGACCTTTCGCTTTCGAGAAAAGGCCCAGCTTCGCGGCCGGCGCGCGCCGCGTATTGAACGAAATTGCAGCCGGCTCAGCCCTTGCCGGGTTGCTGCTGCTCAAGCCAGCTGCGCAGCCGCTCGACGCCCTTCACCAGCCGCTGCGGGTCTTTGGAGGCAAAGCACCAGCGCAGCCAGCCTTGAGCTTCGGGGGCGAAGGCGTTGCCCGGCGCGAGACCCAGGCCCGCCTCGGCCACCAGCCGCTTGGCCACTTCGAGCGAATCGCCGAAGCCCTCGAGCCGGAAGAAGGCGTACATGCCGCCCTTGGCCGGCGCCACCTGCACGCCCGGCACCGCCGCCAGCAGCGGCACCAGCGTGTCGCGGCACGACTTCAGGTGCGCCACCACACGCGGCGTGATCTCGGACGTGTGCTCGATGGCCGCGATGGCCGCACGCTGCGTGAACACGCTGGCACAAGAGGTATTGAATTCGATCAGCTTGCCGATGCCGTCCACCATCGACGGCGGCAGCACCAGCCAGCCGAGGCGCCAGCCCGTCATGAGGAAGCTCTTCGAAAAGCTGTGCGTCACGACCAGCCGGTCGTCGGGCTTCGAGATGTCGAGGAAGCTCGGCGCGCAGCCGTTGGGCGTCGGCTCGTAGTACAGCCGCTCGTACACCTCGTCGGCCAGGATCCAGGTGCCGGTCTGGCGGCAATGGTCGAGCACGGCTTGCTGCTCGTCGCGCGTCATGGTCCAGCCCGTCGGGTTGTTGGGCGCGTTGACGATCAGCAGCTTCGTCTGCGAAGTGACCGCGGCGCGCAGCGCGGGCAGGTCGAGCGTCCACTGCCCGTTCACCGGCACCAGCGGCACGGTGCGCACCCGCGCGCCCATGATCGCGGGCTGCGCCGTGAGGTTGGGCCACACAGGCGTGACGGCGACCACTTCGTCGCCCGCATCGACCAGCGCCTGAACGGCCAGCATCAGCGCACTCACGCCGCCCGAGGTTACGGCGATGCGCGATGCATCGACCGCCGGATGCAGCCCGCTGGTGTAGCGCGCGATGGCTTCGCGCAGCTCCGGCAGGCCGAGGTTGTGGGCGTAGAAAGTTTCGCCGCGCTGCAGCGATTCGATGGCGGCTTGGCGGATCACCTCGGGCGTGACTTCGTCGCTTTCGCCGAACCAGAAGGCCAGCACGTCGTCGCGCCCCATGCCGGCGTTGGCGACTTCGCGGATCTTCGACGCTTCGAGGTTGTGGATGGCTTCACGCATGTCTGTTGGTCCTGTTCTCTGTCTGTCATCAATCGATCAAGGTCTCTTCATCTTGCACGAGGTCGGCAGTTCGGCGCGCTCGGGCGCAATGGTCTTGACCACGCGAAAGCCGTAGCCCGACCCCTCGACATCGAACTGCACGCCGGGCTTGCCCTTGCGGTCCATCACGCCGACCACCAGTTGCTGCTGGAACTGATGGTCCGCCGCGCGCATGCGGCCGCGCTGGCCGTAGAGGCTCACGTCGGCCTGCTCGAGCGCTCGCGCGACCTGCACAGTGTCGAGGTTGCCTGCGCGTTCGACGGCCTGTACAAGCGCTTCGATCATCAGCGCCAGTCGCATGTGCACATAGTCTTCGGCCGGCTTCGGAAAGCGCGTGCGGAAGGCCCGGTAGAACGCCTCGGACTGCGCCGTCTGAACGTTGGGCAGCCAGTCGGCGACCGCGACGACGCGGCCGATGCCCGCATCGCCGATGGCGGCCGGCGCGCCAAGCGCATTGCCGTAGAAGGTATAGAAGGTGCCGTTGAACCCGGCCTCGCGCGCCGCCTTCACGAGCAGCGTGAGGTCATTGCCCCAGTTGCCCGTGACCACGGCCTGCGCGCCGCTCGCGATGATCTTGGTGGCATAGGGCGCGAAGTCTTTCACCTTGCCCATCGGATGCAGTTCGTCGCCGACGATCTCCACGTCGGGCCGCTGCGCGCCGAGCTGCCGGCGCGCCTCGCGCAGCACCGACTGGCCGAAGCTGTAGTCCTGCCCGATCAGATAGACGCGCTTGAGGGCCGCGTCGTCCTTCACCACATCCATCAGCGCGGCCATGCGCATGTCGGCATGGGCGTCGAAGCGGAAGTGCCAGAAGCTGCAGCGCTCGTTGGTGAGCACCGGATCGACCGCCGCGTAGTTGAGGAAGACCACGCGCCGCGACACGTCGCGCTCGTTGTTCTTTTCGATGGCATCGACGAGCGCCGCGGCCGTGGCCGACGAGTTGCCCTGCAGCACGATGCGCGCGCCGTCGTCCATTGCGGCACGCAATGCGGAGAGCGCTTCTTCGTTCTGTCCCTTGCTGTCGTAGCGGTCGAGCTGCAGCATGCGCGCGCCGCCCGGCAGCTTGACGCCGCCGCGCGCATTCACGCGCTCCACGGCCCACAGCAGATTGCGGAACACGGCCTCGCCGGTGTTGGCGAAGGGGCCGCTCATGCTTTCGATCAGCGCCAGGCGGATGGGTGCGGACGAGGTCTGCGCAAGCGCCGCGAAGGGCCTCGCGCATAGCGCCAGCGCCGCGAATTTCAAGGTCTCGCGACGCAAATTAAAGGGGGGATTCATTGTCTTGAAACGCTTGCCGCTGCGCCTAGATGAGGTGTCAAGCGGCACTCACACGATGGAACGGCCGCGCAGTGTAAGGGACACACATTCCTTGTCCCATTGTGTTCATTCAGGAGCTCTTCATGTTTTTCGCACCTCCCCTTCGCACCGCCCGTTTCACTCCGCGCGCCTACGACCGCGCCTTCGAACGCTTCGCCAGCGAAGCCTTCGCAGGCACCCGCCGCTCGCCGCTCGTGGAGCAGGACGACAAGAGCTGGACCCTCTCGCTCGACGTGCCCGGCTTCTCGCGTGAAGACCTCGCGATCAGCATCGAAGGCGCCGTGCTGCGCATCGACAGCAAGGCCGAAGCCAAGCGCCAGTTCAAGGCCGCCTACGAGCTGCCGCAGGACATCGACGTGGCCGCCAGCGAGGCCAAGCTCGAGAACGGCGTGCTCACGCTGAAGCTCGGAAAACTGGTGCCGGTGAGCCAGGCCGCGAATTTACAAATCAACTAGTCCGGCCTATGTCCACAAGAAGAAAGTGACAGCAAAGGGTTGCTTTTGACTTTGAACATGCTCCCTATTCACAATAGGGCCGCATAACGTCACATGATGTGACGTTTTCTTAGTACTTTCTTCTTCGTGGGCGTCTTGTAAACGCATCGAAAATCATGACGGTGCGGATCGGGTGCCCCTCCTGGCACCATGAAAACTCACCTTCAACCTGCAAACCCCACCGAACAATCCGACACGCTCCTGGTTTTCCTGCCAGGCGCTTACCTCAAGCCCGACGAGTTCGAGCGCGAAGGTTTCATCAGCGCCGTGCGGGAACGCCACCTCGCGGCCGATGCCTTGCTGGTCGACGCCGACGTGTCCTACTACTACGACCAGACCCTCAGCGAGCGCCTGCATGCGGACGTCATCGAGCCGCAGCGCGCCAAGGGCTACAAGGCGATCTGGCTCGTGGGCATTTCCATCGGCGGCTTCGGCGCGCTGATCCACGAGCTGGCCAAGCCCGGCTCGGTGGACGGCATCGTGGCGCTGGCGCCCTACCTCGGGCGCCGCGTGCTCGGCGCGGAAATCAAGAAGGCCGGCGGCCTGCGCGCATGGCAGGCGCCCACCGGGCCGCAGCCCGACGAGGAACCCGACCGCAAGCTCTGGCCCTTCTTCCAGCAATACCTCGCGGCACAGCCGTCGAAGAACCTGCCGCCGCTCTACCTGGGATTCGGCCTCGAAGACCGCTTTGCCAGCAACCACAAGCTGCTGGCCGACGCGCTGCCGCCGGGCCGCGTGTTCACGACCGAAGGCGGCCACGACTGGCCGCAATGGCGCCAGCTCTGGCGCAACGTGCTGGACGTGCTGCCGCTGCCGGCCATCGGCCGCTCGCGCCAGTCGCAGCCGGCTATGCAGCCTGCGGCAGCGACGCCTCGGCAGTCAGCGATGCCATTGGCCATCGCGGTCTGACGTCGAAGGCATAGCGCTCGGTCGCCTGCGAGAGGCCCGATTGCAGGCGCATAGCGGCGGCCATGGCGATCATGGCGCCGTTGTCGGTGCACAGGTGCAGCTCGGGGTAGTGCACCCGCACCTTGCGCCTGGCGCACGCAGCGTTGAGTTGCTCGCGCAGATTCTTGTTCGCGCCCACGCCGCCAGCCACGACCAGCCGCTTGAGGCCGGTCTGGTCGAGCGCGGCAAGCGATTTCTTCAACAGCACTTCGACGATGGCCGCCTGCGTGGATGCCGCGAGGTCGGCCTTGTTCGCTTCGAGTTGGTCGCCGAGCTTCTTGGCCTGCGTGAGCACCGCCGTCTTCAGTCCTGCGAAAGAAAAATCGAGATCGCCGCTGTGCAGCAGCGGACGCGGCAGCTTGAATGCCGCGGGGTTGCCGTCTTCGGCCAGCTTTGCGAGCCACGGGCCGCCGGGGTACGGCAGGCCCATGAGCTTGGCGCTCTTGTCGAAGGCTTCGCCGGCCGCGTCGTCGATGGTTTCGCCGAGCAGCTCGTAGCGCCCCACGCCGTCCACCCGCATCAGCTGCGTGTGGCCGCCCGACACCAGCAGCGCCACGAACGGAAACTCCGGCGGATCGGCGCTGAGGAACGGCGACAGCAGATGCCCTTCGAGGTGATGCACGCCCAGCACCGGCTTGCCCAGCGCCACGCCCAGCGCGCAGGCCACGCCGGCGCCCACGAGCAGCGCGCCCGCCAGGCCCGGTCCGCGCGTGTAGGCCACCACGTCGATTTCGCCGAGCGAGCGGCCGGCCTCGGCCATGACCGACTCGGTCAGCGGCAGCACGCGGCGGATGTGGTCGCGGCTGGCCAGTTCGGGCACCACGCCGCCGTAGGCCTGGTGCATGGAGATCTGGCTGTGCAGCGCATGCGAGCGCAGCACCGGCAGCGCGTTGCCGTGCGACTCCACCAGCGCCACGCCGGTTTCATCGCAGGATGATTCGATTCCCAACAAGAGCATGCCGCCGAGTGTAGGTGGCGCCCGGCGCGGGTGCCCGCGAAGGGGCAAACGCACGCGAGCTGAGAGCTTCGAGGCACGGATGTTGCAGTGCCGGTGCAAAGCCCCGCAGGCGCACGCACCCACCATGAAGTCCGGACTGAGTTTTCTGATCGCCGCCCGCCGCTGCGAGATCGACGAGCTGGACCAGCTCGCGCGCACCAGCGAGCTGGTAGGCCTGATCGGGCGACTGGTGCACGCGCTGCAGCGCGAGCGCGGCATGTCGAACGTGTTCCTCGCATCGCATGGCGTGCGCCTGGCCGAGCAGCGCGCGCCGCAGATCGCCGAATGCCTGGCGCTCGAGCAGGAAGTGCGCGCGGGGTTCGACCAGCTCGAGGCCGAACACCACCGCGGCCTTGGCTCCGGCAACGGCGCGCGGCTGTTCAGCCGTATCGCCTGGGTGCTCCCGGGCCTGGACGCCCTGCCCGCCCTGCGCCGCCGCATCGACGCACTCGAACTCCGCCCCTCGCAGTCGACCGCCGCCTTCGTCAAGCTCATTGCCGGGCTGCTGTCGGTGGTGTTCGAGGCGGCTGACGGCGCCACCGATCCTGAAATCTCGCGCCTGCTGGTCGCGATGTTCAACTTCATGCAGGGCAAGGAGTTCGCCGGCCAGGAGCGTGCCTTCGGCGCCGCCGCGCTGGCCATGGGCCGCAGCGACGAAACCCGGCGCCTGCAGTGGCAGCACCTGATCGAATCGCAGGAGCGCTGCTTCCAGGTGTTCATCGACTTTTCCGGCGACGCGGTGCTCGCGCTCTGGCGCGAGAGCCAGTCCGACGCCACCATGGCCGAGCTGGAACGCATGCGCCGCAGGGGCGCCACCTCCGCGCCCGCCGATGCCGCGCTGGGCCAGGCCTGGTTCGACTGCTGCACGCGCCGCATCGATGCCATGCGAACCGTCGAAGACCGCCTCGCGGCCGACCTGCGCGCGCTTTGCAGCCACAAGACCGCGCGGGCCCGCAGCGAGCTGCTGACCTACCGGCAGGTGCTGGACACGCTCGCGCCCCAGACCGGCGCCGCCCTGTTCTTCGACGACGCGGACGCCGACGCGCAGGCCGCCACGCCCGCGCAGCTCGGCCGCCACCTCGAACGTTCGGTGCTCGACATGGTTCAGGAGCAGTCGCACCGACTGCAGGCCATGAGCGACGAACTGCAGACCGTGCGCGCCTCGCTCAACGAACGCAAGCTCGTCGAGCGCGCCAAGGGCCTGCTGATGGCGCACCGCCGCATGAGCGAGCAGGAGGCGCACAAGATGCTGCGCGAAACCGCCATGAACCAGGGCCGCCGGCTCGTCGAGGTGGCCGAGTCGGTGCTGGCCATGGCCGACTACCTGTCCATGCCGGAGCGCACCCCGCCGCGCTGAGGGCGTTCAACTTGGTGCAGTGCACAACAACCGTGCCTGCCGCGCATTCACCGCCCGCAAGGCGCCGCACCCTCGCCGTGCAAGGCACCGCAGCTACTTTCCTGATAGCGCGCCGACGCGCGAAAAGGCTGGCACACCGCTTGCAAGCAACCAGCGCATAGACCTCCAGAAGGTCTTCAGGCAGGCGGCATCCAACGACGGGTGCCACCCACCGACCGGACAAAGGCGTCCCCATCCCGCAAGGGCTCGTTTTCGAGCGGCCCCTGCGCGGTGCGGACGCCTTTTCGTTTTTGTCTTTTCGTTTGTTCGTCTTCAACCGGAGCCCCGCCCATGACCGACCTGCTCAAAACCCGCCTCAGCCGACGCCGCGTCCTGCAAGCCGCAGCCATCGGCGCCGTGGGCATCGACCCCGCCCTGCGCGCGGCCGTCTGGGCCCAGGGCTCCGACAAGCCCGAGAAGGAAGAGGTCAAGATCGGCTTCATTCCCCTGACCGACTGCGCCAGCGTGGTCATGGCCTCGGTGCTGGGCATCGACAAGAAATACGGCGTGAAGATCGTCCCCAGCAAGGAAGCCAGCTGGGCCGGCGTGCGCGACAAGCTCTCCAACGGCGACCTCGACATGGCCCATGTGCTCTACGGCCTGGTCTACGGCATGCACCTGGGCCTGAGCGGGCCCAGGAAGGACATGGCCGTGCTCATGACCCTCAACAACAACGGCCAGGCCATCACGCTGTCGAAGAAGCTCTCCGACAAGGGCGCGGTCGACGCCGCATCGCTCGCCAAGCTCATCGCCAGCGAGAAGCGCGAATACACCTTCGCGCAGACCTTCCCCACCGGCACGCACGCCATGTGGCTCTACTACTGGCTCGCCTCGGCCGGCATCGACCCGTTCAAGGACGTGAAGAACATCACCGTGCCGCCACCGCAGATGGTGGCCAACATGCGCGTGGGCAACATGGACGGCTACTGCGTCGGCGAGCCCTGGGGGCAGCGCGCCATCATGGACGGCATCGGCATCACCGCCATCACCACGCAGGACATCTGGAAAGACCACCCCGAGAAGGTGCTCGGCTGCACCGCCGAATTCACGAAGAAGTACCCCAACACCGCGCGCGCGGTGACCGCCGCGATCCTGGAGGCCGGCAAGTGGATCGACGCCGGCCTGCAGAACAAGAACAAGATGGCCGAGACCATCGCCGACAAGAGCTACGTCAACACCAGCGTGGACGCCATCAACCAGCGCATCCTGGGCCGCTACACCAACGGCCTGGGCAAGAGCTGGGACGACCCCAACCACATGAAGTTCTACAACGGCGGCGCCGTGAACTTCCCTTACCTCTCGGACGGCATGTGGTTCCTCACGCAGCACAAGCGCTGGGGCCTGCTGAAGGAGCACCCCGACTACCTGAAGGTGGCCACCGAAATCAACCGCATCGACATCTACAAGCAGGCCGCCGCCGCCACGCAGACGCCGGTGCCCAAGGACCCGATGCGCACCAGCAAGCTGTTCGACGGCTCCGTGTGGGACGGCAAGGACCCGAAGAAGTACGCCGATTCGTTCAAGTTGCATGCCTGAGGAGAAACACGCCATGGTCAGCGCCGTCTTTCATTCGCCGCTCGAAGCATCCCTCCCACTCCCGCGTGCGGGAGAGGGCCGGGGAGAGGCTGCCCCTCACCCCAACTCTCTTCCCAAGGGGGAGAGGGAGCAGAAGCAGCGCACCCCCATCGACCTGCGCGCGTTCTGGATGCGCGTGCTGCCCCCGCTCGCGGGCTTCGGCCTGCTGCTGTTGATCTGGGAAATCGTCGCCATGAAGAGCACCACGGGCTTCCCCACGCCCGCGGCCACTTGGCAGCAGGCGCTGACGGTATTCAGCGATCCCTTCTACAGCAAGGGCCCCAACGACCAGGGCGTGGGCTGGAACGTGCTCTCGTCGCTGCAGCGCGTGGCGTTGGGCTTCGGCCTGGCGGCGCTGGTCGGCATTCCGGCCGGCTTCGCGATCGGGCGCTTCGAGTTCCTCTCGCGCATGTTCAACCCGCTGATCAGCCTGATGCGCCCGGTGTCGCCGCTGGCGTGGCTGCCCATCGGCCTGCTGGTGTTCAAGGGCGCCAACCCGGCGGCCATCTGGACCATCTTCATCTGCTCGATCTGGCCGATGGTCATCAACACCGCCGTGGGCGTGCAGCGCGTGCCCACCGACTACATGAACGTGGCCAAGGTGCTGAACCTCAGCGAATGGAAGATCCTCACCAAGATCCTGTTCCCCTCGGTGCTGCCCTACATGCTCACCGGCGTGCGGCTGGCCGTGGGCACCGCGTGGCTGGTGATCGTGGCGGCCGAGATGCTCACCGGCGGCGTCGGCATCGGCTTCTGGGTATGGGACGAGTGGAACAACCTCAACGTCGCCAACATCATCATCGCGATCTTCGTGATCGGCATCGTCGGCCTGGTGCTGGAGTTCGCGCTCATCAAGCTGGCCACCGCGTTCACGTTCGAAGAGGTGAAGTCATGACCAATGACGGCAAGTACATCGAGATCCACGGCGTCGAGCAGGCGTTCAAGACACCCAAGGGGCGCTTCGTCGCGCTGCGCGACGTGAACCTGAACGTGGCCAAGGGCGAGTTCATCACGCTCATCGGCCACTCGGGCTGCGGCAAGTCGACGCTGCTGAACCTGATTGCCGGACTCACCACGCCCACGCAAGGCGCGCTGCTGTGCGCAGACAAGGAAATCAAGGGCCCGGGCCCCGAGCGCGCGGTGGTGTTCCAGAACCACTCGCTGCTGCCCTGGCTCACCTGCTTCGAGAACGTATACCTGGCGGTGGAACGCGTGTTCGCCGCCACCGAAAACAAGGCGCAGCTGCGCGCCCGCACCGACGCCGCGCTGGCGCTGGTCGGCCTCACGCCCGCCGCGCAGAAGCGCCCGGGCGAGATCTCCGGCGGCATGAAGCAGCGCGTGGGGATTGCGCGCGCGCTGTCGATGGAGCCCAAGGTGCTGCTGATGGACGAGCCCTTCGGCGCGCTCGACGCCCTCACCCGCGCCAAGCTGCAGGACGAGCTGCTGGCCATCGTGCAGAAGACGCGCAGCACCGTCGTCATGGTCACGCACGACGTGGACGAGGCCGTGCTGCTGAGCGACCGCATCGTGATGCTGACCAACGGCCCGGCCGCCACCATCGGCGAGGTGCTGAGCGTCGACATCGCCCGCCCGCGCAACCGCGTGGAACTGGCCGAGGACCCGGTCTACGTGCACGCCCGCAAGGCGGTGATCGACTTCCTCTACACCCGCCAGGCCCACGTGGAGAAGACCGCGGCCTGAGCCCGGACCGCAGGAGCACACACCATGGACATGCGCGTGAAGACAAGGCAGAAGCTCGTGATGGTCGGCAACGGCATGGCCGGCGTCCGCACCATCGAGGAGCTGCTCAAGGTCGAGCCGGACCTCTACGACATCACGGTGTTCGGCGCCGAGCCGCACCCCAACTACAACCGGATCCTGCTGTCGCCCGTGCTGGCGGGCGAGCAGACGGTGGACGAGATCATCCTCAACCCGTGGAGCTGGTACGAGGAAAACAACATCACGCTGCACGCCGGCAAGAAGGTGGCGAGCGTCGACCGCGTCAAGCGCATCGTGCGCGCCGAGGACGGCACCGAGGCCGCCTACGACCGCCTGCTGCTGTGCACCGGCTCCAACCCCTTCATGCTGCCGGTGCCCGGTGCGAAGCTGGAAGGCGTGATCGCCTATCGCGACATCGCCGACACCAACCTGATGATCGAGACCGCCAAGACGCACAAACATGCGGTGGTCATCGGCGGCGGCCTGCTGGGCCTGGAGGCGGCCAACGGCCTCATGAAGCGCGGCATGCAGGTGACGGTGGTGCACGTCATGCCCTGGCTCATGGAGCGCCAGCTCGACGAGGTGGCGGGCAAGCTGCTGCAGAAGTCGCTGGAAGACCGGGGCATGAAGTTCCTGATGGGCGCGCAGACGCAGGAGCTGATCGGCAGTGAAGACGGCCGCGTCAAGGCCATCCGCTTCAAGGACGGCCTCGAAGTGCCGACCGACCTCGTCGTGATGGCCGTCGGCATCCGCCCCAACACCGCGCTGGCCGAGAGCATGCGGCTGCACGTCAACCGCGGCATCGTGGTGACCGACACCATGCAGACCGTGACCGACGCGCGCATCTATTCGGTCGGCGAATGCGCCGCGCACCGGGGCATCGCCTACGGCCTGGTCGCGCCGCTGTTCGAGCAGGCCAAGGTGGCGGCCAACCATTTGGCGATGTTCGGCATCGGCCGCTACATGGGCTCGCTCACCTCGACCAAGCTCAAGGTGACGGGCATCGACCTGTTCAGCGCGGGCGACTTCCAGGGCGGCGAAGGCACCGAGGAAATCGTCATGAGCGACCCCTTCGGCGGCGTCTACAAGAAGCTGGTCATCAAGGACGACAAGCTGGTCGGCGCCTGCCTCTACGGCGACACAGTGGACGGCAGCTGGTACTTCAAGCTGCTGCGCGACGGCCGCAGCGTGCACGACATCCGCGACAAGCTGATGTTCGGCGAATCGAACATCGGCGACACCGGACACGAGGGCCACAACAAGGCCGCGAGCATGCCCGACGACGCCGAGGTCTGCGGCTGCAACGGCGTGAACAAGGGCACCATCTGCAAGGCCATCAAGGAAAAAGGCCTGTTCACGCTCGACGAGGTGAAGAAGCACACCAAGGCCAGCGCGAGCTGCGGCTCGTGCACCGGGCTGGTCGAGCAGATCCTGATGTTCACCGCCGGCGGCGACTACTCCGCCACGCCCAAGAAGAAGGCCGTGTGCGGCTGCACCGACGTGAGCCATCAGGACGTGCGCGACGCCATCCGCAAGCAGCACTACCTGACGCACGACGAGGTGTATCGCAACCTCGGCTGGCGCACGCCCAACGGCTGCGCCACCTGCCGCCCGGCCATCAACTACTACCTGATCAGCACCTGGCCCAAGGAGGCGAAGGACGACCCGCAGAGCCGCTTCATCAACGAGCGCAGCCACGCCAACATCCAGAAGGACGGCACCTATTCCGTCATTCCGCGCATGTGGGGCGGCCACACCACGCCCGACGAACTGCGCCGCATCGCGGACGCGGCCGACAAATACAAGATTCCGACGGTGAAGGTCACGGGCGGCCAGCGCATCGACCTGCTGGGCGTGAAGAAAGAAGACCTGGAGAACGTCTGGAAGGACATCGGCATGCCCAGCGGCTTTGCCTATGCCAAGTCACTGCGCACGGTGAAGACCTGCGTGGGCAGCGAGTGGTGCCGCTTCGGCACGCAAGACAGCACGCAGATGGGCAAGGACCTGGAGCGCGCGCTGTGGGCGATGTACTCGCCGCACAAGGTCAAGCTGGCCGTTTCGGGCTGCCCGCGCAACTGCGCGGAAGCCGGCATCAAGGACGTGGGCGTGATCGGCGTCGATTCGGGCTGGGAGCTGTACGTAGGCGGCAACGGCGGCATCAAGACCGAGGTCGCGCAGTTCCTCGTGAAAGTGAAGACGGCCGAGGAAGTGATGGAGTACTCGGGCGCCTTCCTGCAGCTCTACCGCGAAGAGGGCTGGTACCTGGAGCGCACGGTGCACTACATCGGCCGCGTGGGCCTGGACTACGTGAAGAAGAAGATCCTGGACGACGCCGAAGGCCGCAAGGCGCTGTGGGAGCGGCTGCAGTTCGCGCTCGACGGCGAGCCCGACCCCTGGTTCGAATCGGCGCAGGCCTCGGTGGACGTGCGGCAGTTCACGCCGCTCGCGGTGCCGCAAGTGGAGAAGACGGCTTGAAACGGCGGGTCTTCATCGCTTCCGCCGCCATTGCCGGCCTGGGCGCGGGCCTGCACGTGAACGCGCAGGTCGCCGATCTCAACGATGCCATCAACAAGGCCGGCCGCCAGCGCATGCTGTCGCAGCGCGCGAGCAAGGCCTACCTGGCGCTGGTGCAGAACGTGGAAGCGCGCAATGCGCAGCAGGTGCTCGACAAGTCGATCGCGCTGTTCGAGCGGCAACTGGGGGAGCTCAAGGCCTTCGCGCCCAGCCCTGCCATCCGTGGCACCTACGACTCGCTCGACAGCGCCTGGAGCGAGTTCAAGCGCGAACTCACGGGCACGGCGCCCAGCAAGGCTGAGGCCGCCAAGGTCGTGAAGCTCGACGCCACCGTGCTCGCGCTCGCCAACCAGGGCACCACGCAGTACGAGGCGGCCTCGGGCAAGCCGGTGGGCCGGCTGGTCAACATCGCCGGGCGCCAGCGCATGCTGTCGCAGCGCATGGCCAAGTTCTACCTGGCCACGGCAATGCAGATCGACCCGGCCGGCAGCACCGCCGAGATCGGCAAGGCGCGCACCGAATTCCTCTCGGCGCTCGAGCTGCTGCGCAACGCGCCCGAGGCCACCGCGCAGATCAGGCAGGAGCTGGTGCTGGCAGACGCGCAGTGGATCTTCTTCAACCGCGGCCTGCAGCGGCTGGAAGGCGCCGGCGCCTCGCCCGCGCTGATGTCCGACGTGTTCGTCACCAGCGAGAACCTGCTGGCGATCATGGACCGCGTCACCGGCCTTTATTCCGACCTCAAGACCTAAGGAGGCCCCATGAGCGAATGGCAAGTCATCTGCCGCATCGACGACATCCCCGTGCTCGGCTCGCGCCGCGTGGCGCGGCCGGTGGGCGTGGACGTTGCGGTGTTCCGCAACGCCGAAAACCAAGTGTTCGCACTGCTGGACCGCTGCCCGCACAAGGGCGGCCCGCTGAGCCAAGGCATCGTGTTCGGCACCAGCGTGGCCTGCCCGCTGCACAACTGGGCCATCGGGCTGGACGACGGCTGCGCGAAGTCGCCCGACGAAGGCTGCACGCCGAAGTTCGCGGTGAAGCTGGAAGAAGGCGTGGTGCATCTCGACGCCGCCGAACTGGCGACGCACGCCACCGACCTCGAGCGTCCGGTCGCCGGACCGAAGGTGTTGTCCCCTCTCCCGCTGGGAGAGGGCTAGGGTGAGGGCCGCGGCATGCACGTCGAAGCAGCCAGAGGAGGAGGCGTGATGCGGGAGACCCGCTCCACCTGCCCCTACTGCGGCGTCGGCTGCGGCGTCATCATCGAATCGCACGGCGACGAGATCACCGGCGTGCGCGGCGACCCCGAGCACCCCGCCAACTTCGGCCGCCTGTGCACCAAAGGCTCGACGCTGCACCTCACGGCCAGCGCCACGGTCACGCGCCAAACGCGGCTGCTGCAGCCCATGCAGCGCATCGTTCGCCGCGAAGCACCCACCGTCGTGACCTGGGACACCGCGCTCGACAACGCCGCCGGCAAGTTCGCGCAGGTGATCCGCGACCACGGCCCGGATTCGGTCGGCTTCTACGTGTCGGGCCAGTTGCTGACAGAGGACTACTACGTCTTCAACAAGCTCGCCAAGGGTTTGATCGGCACCAACAACATCGACACCAACTCGCGCCTGTGCATGAGCAGTGCCGTGGCCGGCTACAAGCAGACGCTGGGCGCCGACGCGCCGCCGGCCTGCTACGACGACCTGAAGCATGCGCAGTGCATCCTCATCGTGGGCAGCAACACGGCCTGGGCGCACCCCATTCTGTTTCGCCGCCTGGAAGACGCGAAGGCCGCGAACCCGGCGCTGAAGATCGTCGTGGCCGATCCGCGCCGCACCGACACGGCCGAAATCGCCGACCTCTTCCTGCCCATCCAGCCCGGCACCGACGTGATGCTGTTCAACGGCATGCTGCACCTGATGCTGTGGGAAGGCTGGATGGATGCGAAGTACATCGCTGCGCACACCAATGGCTTCGACGCATTGAAGGCCACGGTGCGCGAATGTACGCCCGACAAGGTGGCGCAGGTCTGCGGCGTCTCGAAGGAAGACCTGCTCGAAGCGGCGCGTCTTTTCGCCACCTCGCCGGCCACGCTGAGCCTGTACTGCCAGGGGCTGAACCAGTCGTCCAGTGGCACGGCGAAGAACGCGGCCCTCATCAACCTGCACCTGGCCACCGCGCAGATCGGCAAGCCCGGCGCCGGTCCGTTCTCGCTGACGGGCCAGCCCAACGCGATGGGCGGCCGGGAGGTCGGCGGCCTCGCCAACCTGCTGAGCGCGCACCGCGACCTGGCCAATCCCGATCACCGCGCCGAAGTGGCCGCGCTGTGGGGTGTGCCCTCCGTCCCCGAGAAGCCGGGCAAGACGGCGGTGGAGATGTTCCAGGCCGCCGCCGACGGCGAGATCCGCGCGCTGTGGATCGCCTGCACCAACCCCGCGCAGTCGATGCCCGACCAGGCCACGGTGCGCCGCGCGCTGGAGCGTGCCGAGTTCGTCGTGGTGCAGGAAGCCTTTGCCACAACCGCAACCTGCGCCTTCGCCGACCTGCTGCTGCCCGCCACCACCTGGGGCGAGAAGGAAGGCACCGTGACCAACAGCGAGCGCCGCATCTCGCGCGTGCGCCCGGCCGTGCCGGCGCCGGGCGCGGCGCGCAACGACTGGTCGATCGCGGTGGCATTCGCGCATCGGCTCGAGCGCCAGATGGGCCGCGCCTTCACGCTCTTTCCCTACGAGACGGCCGAGTCGGTCTGGAACGAGCACCGCGAATCCACGCGCGGGCGCGACCTCGACATCACCGGCATGAGCTACGCGATGCTGGAGACCGCCGGCCCGCAGCAATGGCCGCTGAAAGAGGGAGAAAGCACCGGCCGCGCGCGCCTGTACGAAGACGGCGTGTTCCCCACGCCCGACGGCCGCGCCCGTTTTGTCGACACGATCTACAAGCCGGTGGCCGAGGCTCGCGAGGCACGCTACCCGTTCTCGCTGAACACCGGCCGCCTGCGCGACCAGTGGCACGGCATGAGCCGCACGGGCACGGCCGGGCGCCTCTTCGGCCACGTTCCCGAGCCCGTGGTGCAGATGAACGCGCAGGACATGGCGCGCCGGCAGATCCGCGAAGGCGACCTGGTGCACCTGACCTCCAGGCGTGGCTCGATCATGCTGCCCGCGCGCGCCAGCGCCGAGGTGGGGCTGAGCCAGGCCTTCGTCGCCATGCACTGGGGCGAGGAGTATCTGAGCGGCTGCTCGTCGAACGGCACGCGGCTGGCGGGCATCAACGCGCTCACCACGCCGGCCTTCTGCCCCACATCGAAGCAGCCCGAGCTGAAGCACACGCCGGTGAAGATCCTCAAGGCCGAGCTGCCGTGGTCGCTGCTGGCCATGGCGTGGCTGCCTTCCGATGCCGCGCTGACCGCGCAACGTGCGCTCCAGCCGCTGATGGCACTGTTTCCTTTTGCGACCTGCGTGCCCTTCGCCGGCAACACGCAGGGTGCGGAGCGCAGCGGCATCCTTTTTCGCGCGGCAGCGCACGATGCGCCCGACGACGCGCTGGTCGAAAAGATCGAAGCCTTGCTGGGCCTGCAGACCTCCGACGCACTGCGTTACGCCGACCGGCGCCGAGGCCAGCGCCGCTCTGCGCGGCTGGTGCGCCGCGCCGACGGCAGCGCCGGCCTGGAAGCCTTCCTGCTGGGCGGCGACACCAGCGCGGAGGCCTGGATCGCGACCTTGCTGCGCGAGGAGTTGCCTGCGCAGAGCTACGGGCGCCTGCTGCTGTCGCCGGGCTCGAAAGCCCCGGTGGCGGTGCAGTCGCGCGGCAAGACGGTGTGCACCTGCTTCAACGTGACCGATCTGGCCATCGAGACGGAACTCGGCCGATGCGGCGGTTCGCCAGACGAGCGGCTGGCAGCCCTGCAGGGCGCGCTGAAGTGCGGCACGAACTGCGGCTCGTGCGTGCCCGAACTCAAGCGCAGGGTGCGCGAGCACCCTGCGGCGCAGTCGCTGGCGGCGTGAGCGTTCAGTAGCGCAGCCAGGTGCCCTTGAGCGCCGCCTGGCCGACGCCGGGCTTCGCGAAGTCGCACACACCATCAGGAAAGATCGCGTCGAGCCGCGACTTCTCGGCCGGCGAGAAAGTCACCGGAAGGAAGTCCTCCACCCGCACCGGCTTCAACTGGCACTTGACCACGTTGTCCGCCAGCGGCCCGCCCGCCACCATGCGCGGAGGCGGTGTCTTCGGATAGAGGACATTGCACTTGCCGGCATCGTTGAACGTCGCGGTCTCCTTGTAGCGGGTGCTGTCGTTCACGTCCCAGCAGGAATCGACGGCGTCGGCAGGCTTGTGACGGGCCACCTTGTCGGCGTCCGGCGGCGCGGGGTCGTCGGCCATGCCGTCGAGCCATTGCGTCATCAATGCCAGCCGCGCGACGAGCGTGTCGCGCAGCAGCACGCTCAGCGGCTGCACCTGCCCCGGCTTCCCGATCAGCGCGGCCAGCTGCGGATTGGGGAACAGCCAGATCACCTGGTTGTCCGCACGGCCGTTGGCCTGCATCAGTTGCTCGCGGATCTTGAGGTCGTTGTAGATGGTGTGGATGTCGGAGCCAGGCTCTGCATAGGGATGCAGGCTCAGCAGGGGCACGGTGGCCAGGCCGCCCGATCCGCTGCCGATGCGGCCGAGCGCATAGGCGCGCTGCAGCGCTTCGGTGTCGGCCACGGTGCGCTGCGCGGCGAGGTTTCCGTCGCGGTCGTAGCCGCCGATCTTCTCGTTCAGGTCGAGGAACTCGGCCGCGGTGATCGCGCCCTTCCTCAAGCCGTCGAGCCCGTAGGCCACGCCCACGTTGTCGAGCGGCCGCCGCGCAAAGCCGGTGGCCGGATCGCGCCCGAGCGAATTGACGTTGATGTCGTACACCGTGCAGCGCGCGCCGCCCGGATTGCCCAGCGGGTCGTAGACGAGTGCCGCATTCTCCAGGCCGCAGGCCGGTGAAATCGAACCGCTGGTTGCCAGCACCGCGTCGCCGTTGCCGATGCTCCAGGTCCTGCAGGTGCCCTTGAGATGGCCCTCCACTGCCTTTCGCTTGGCATCGCTGAACGGATAGCCGGGGCTCGCCGGGTTGGTGAAGTAGGCGTCGAGCAGGCGGCAATCGGACACCGCCAACGCGGTACCGAACACGTCGGGAAAGGCCGAGTCCGGCATCAGCCCGTCGAGGATGCCCGGGTAGTTCTGCGCGATCAGCATCTGCTGGATGGCCCCGCCCGATCCACCCATCCCGACCATCCAGCGCGGCAGGCCGTAGCGCTTGGCGATGTGTTCGCGCAGCATCATCGCGGTCTCGGCCGCAAGCACGTCGTTGACGTTGACCTTGTTGATGTTGAGCGTGGACATCACGTAGGCGTAGCCCTTCCGCAGCGCCTCGATGTTCTGCACGTCGATGCTGTCCGGCTTGAACACGTCGTTCAGCGTGTTGACGCCCTGGTTGTATTGCGCGGCGGTCGACTCGCCGAAGCGCAAGACGATGCGCCCGTTCCAGCCCTTCGGGTTCCAGCGGCCGGGCTCGGCGGGATCGTCCAGCACCGCGATGCGGTAGATCGAGCGGTTGATCGTTCCCGACTCCACGCGCACGATGAAGGGCACCGTCCGGCCCTCGAGCGTGGTCGTGGTGGCAAGGTCGCCCGGGCGTGGGCCCAGCGGGTCGGCCAGCGCCTTGCGCACGCCTGCGGGCGTGAAGTAGAACCAGTCGAAGGTGGTGGCGGCCGAGCAGTCCGCATCCGTCGCCGCGCCAAGGCCCGACGCCGCGGTGCGGCATTCGAAGGGCTTGAGATGCGGCCCCGAGAACACCGGCCCCGTGATCGGATGGTTGGTCACGACGAGCTCGCCGCTCGCCTTGTCTCCCGCCTTCGCCGCCAGCGTGTTATCGCCTGCGGCGAGGCCCGCCACCAGGCCGCGCAGCGCACGGCCGCCGGGTCGGGCCGAGAAGGCAGAGGTCACGTCCTCGCCGTTGCGCGTCACGCGCACATCGGTGGCGGCCACGCCTTCGGGCAAGGCGACCTCCAGCAGCGTGTCGCCGCCGGTCACCATGTCGGCGCGACCCGACAGGGTGGCAAGCGCGATCTTGCCCACGGAAACCGGTGGGGCCGACGTGCCGGGGTCGGCGGTGCCGCCGCCGGCGGCCGGGAAGCCGGTCCAGGTCGGGGCGCTGCTGCCGCTGCCGCCGCCGCAGCTGCCCAAGAGCAGCGCGGCAAGGCTCATCGCGACGGGCCACAGCAAGCGTCGCTTGGCGGGCGCACAGGTCTTCATCTCTTGTCTCCAGCATCGGGGCGAAGGCGCGACTCTATGCAAACGCGGCGCGGATATCTGTCAGATAAACGGGCGCCGCTTATCGGGGAAATACGGATGCCGCAGCGGGTTTGCCCGTCTCCACGCGCGTGCGCGAGCACCACATAATTCCGGCGTTGGTTGCAGCCCTGCGCGAAGACGCCATCGGACGGGCAGAAGAAAAGAGATGAGACAAACACCCAACGACGCGCCTTTCGACATGCAGTCCGTCCCGTTCCGCGGCATCGTGGAACAGTCGGTAGCGGGCATCTACATCCTGCAGGACGAGCACTTCCAGTACACCAACGCCACCTTCGCGGGCATGGCGGGCTACTCCAACGACGAGGCGCTGGGCAAGCCGCTGCGCGAGTGCGTGCCGGGCTACTACGTCGGCGAGGTGATGGAGCGCTACAAGCGCCGCATCTCGGGCGAAGTGAAGAGCATGCATTTCGTCACCCACGGCCTGCACCGCGACGGCAACGTGGTCCACATCGACGTGCACGGCCAGGCGATGCAGTTCCGCGGGCGCCCCGCCGTGGTGGGCGTGGGCGTGAACGTGACGGAGCAGATACAGCGCGACGCCGAACTGCTGGAGTCGCGCCACGAATACCGCGAGCTGGCGTCGCGCCTGAACACCATGCGCGAACAGCAGCGCGCTGAGTACGCGCGCGAGGTGCACGACGTGCTGGGCGGGCTGCTCACATCGATGAAGCTCGACGTGGGGCGCATCGCGCGGCGCTCGCGCTCCACCGCCATACGCGGCATCGCGGCCGACCTCAACGCGCTGCTGGTGGAAGCCATCGACAACGTGCGCGAGCTTTCGGAGTCGATGCATCCGCAGGCGCTCGACCACCTGGGCCTGGGCGCCGCCATCGCGGGCCACCTGAAGCGCTTTCGCGAACGCTCCGAGCTGCGCGTGAGCATGCAGCCGCAGGAGTTCGACATCGACCTGCCGCGCTGGCGCTCGATCGCTGTGTTCCGCATCTTCCAGGAGGCGCTGACCAATGTCGCGCGGCATGCGCGCGCCAGTGCGGTGACGGTGCGCTTCCGGCGCACCGAAAAAACCTTCTGGCTGGAGATCGAGGACGACGGCATCGGCTTCGATGCCGGCGACGCCGGCATGCAGGCCCTGCGCCAGTCGCTCGGGCTGATCTCGATGCGCGAGCGCGCCTACGAGCTGGGCGGCAGCCTGGCCATCGACTCGGCGCCGCGCTTCGGCACGCGGGTGACGCTGCAGGCCCCCATCGTGGCGAGCCCGCTGGTGCGCGCATGACCAGCCTGCTCATCATCGACGACCACGCCATGTTCCGCTCCGGCCTGCGCAAGGTGCTGCAGGACGCGCCGGAGATCACCGGCATCGCCGAGGCCGGCGACTGGCGCGGCGGCATGGCCTGCCTGGAGGCGCAGCCCGTCGACGTGCTGCTGCTGGACATCAACATGCCTGAATGCAGCGGGCTCGACCTGATCGGGCCGATTCGCGAGCGTTTTCCGGCGCTGCGCATCATCATGCTGAGCATGTATTCCGAACCGCAGTACGCGGTGCGCGCCTTGCGCAACGGCGCGCACGGCTACGTGGCCAAGGACATGGAGGCGGTCGACCTGATCGCGGCCATCCGAATCGTGAGCCGCGGGCGACAGTTCGTGGCGCCGTCGATCACGCGGGCGCTGATGGACAACATGCAGGGGCTGGCGCCAGACCCGCGGCCTCACGAACGCCTGTCTTCGCGCGAGTCGGAGATCCTGCGCATGATCGTGGGCGGCGAGTCGCTCACGGCCATCGCCGAGCGGCTGGCGATCAACGTCAAGACGGTCAGCACCTACCGCCGGCGGCTTCTCGAGAAGATGGGCCTGGGCTCGAACGCGCAGCTGGTGCAGTACGCGGTGCATCACAGGCTGCTGGACTGAGCGCGCGCGTCATCGAAATCTGACAGCGCACGCCCGGGTTTCCGACTTGTGGCGGGGCGGGCGGCTGCCTAGCATCGGCGGGGAGGGCGGCCGACAGGGCCGGACCTGTCAGAAAAACAAACGAGGAGACATCCACATGAGTTCTTGGAAGCAGATCAGCGCCTGCGCGGCCGGCGCCATCGTGATTGCCGCATGCGGCGGCGGCAGCGGCGGCGGGGGCGGCATCGCGTTCATCCCGTCGGCCACGGCGCCGGCGGCCGACCAGCCGCCCGCGGCATCGAAGATTTCGCTGCAGGTGCTGTCGAGCCAGCCCGAGTACGTCTCGGGCGGCGACGCCCGCATCGCGGTCAACGCGCCGCAGGCCGACCAGGGCCAGCTCGAGCTCTGGCTCAACGGCGAGAAGATCAGCCCCGCGCTCGCCGCGAGCGCGACGCGGCTCGAAGGCCTGGTCGCCGGCCTGAAGCTGGGCGCCAACACGCTGGAAGTGCGCCACAAGACCCGCGGCAAGCTCGACGCGCTCACGCTCACCAACTACCCCATCACCGGCCCGATGTTCG
Organism: Variovorax paradoxus; assembly: GCF_022009635.1. NCBI lineage: Bacteria > Pseudomonadati > Pseudomonadota > Betaproteobacteria > Burkholderiales > Comamonadaceae > Variovorax > Variovorax paradoxus. The sequence goes on along the minus strand of NZ_CP091716.1, from coordinate 2,980,897 downwards.
CGGGCCCCAAGCAGGAGCCCTTCGTGTGCTCGGTACTCACCGACCTGGGCAAGGAGCCGCTGGTCGACACCGACGACAGCAAGTACTACGCGGTCAAGGACAAGAACGGCAACACCATCGGCTACAGCCGCCACTGCTCGATCGACTCCTACGTGCAGTACTACTACATGCCCGTGGGCGGGACCAGCCACAACCAGTACCTGCCGATGCCGACCGACGGCTCGCGCCCGGGCAACATCGCCAAGACCCGGCTGACCGACGGCCGGGAGGTCGACTTCATCGTGCGCTGGGAACGCGGCACCATCAACCGCTTCATCTACCAGTACGTGATGCTCGCGCCTTTCGGCGAAGACCCGGCCAGGCCCGACACCAGCCTGTGGAACAAGAAGCTGGTCTACCACTTCCAGGGCGGCGTGGGCTTCGGCCACTACCAGGGCGGCCCCGACAAGCGCGCGGGCCTGGTCGACGCCATCGGCAAGGGCTACGCCATCGCCTATTCCACCGGCAACCGCACGGGCGAGCACTACGACATGATCCTCGGCGGCGAGACCGCGCTCATGACCAAGGAAGGCTTCGTCAAGCGCTACGGCGTGCCGAGCTACACCGTGGGCCTCGGGGCGTCCGGCGGGGGCATCCAGCAGTACCTGTACCCGCAGAACCATCCGGGCCTGATCGACGCGGCCATCGCGGTGCAGCCCTACCCCGACATGGTGGGCCAGATTCCGCACGTGGGCGACTGCGAGCTGCTCGAGTACTACATGGACGTGACCGACCGCGCCAACGCCAAGTGGACAGCGAGCATCAAGAACCGCACCTGGCTGGTGGGCTTCAACGCCGAGGAGACGGTCGCCAACCCGTTCTACGGGCTGCAGCCATACCTGCCCAACGTGCGCATGGCCACCGGCTCCACCGAGTGCCGCAAGGCCTGGATGGGCCTGACCGCCGGCGCGATGAACCCGAAATTCGACGCCGACAGCATCATGGCAAAGGGCGCGGCGCGCATGAACATGGCGGCCTTCGGCCCCATTCCGTTCAGTCACTACGACGACGTGCGCAACGTCTACGGCATCGGCGCCGACGGCTACCCCCGTTCCACCTGGGACAACGTGGGCGTGCAGTACGGCCTGCAGTCGATGAAGGACGGCAAGATCTCCACCGCCGAATTCCTCGACCTGAACCTGAAGGTCGGCGGCTGGAAGCGCATGAGCGAGATGGTGGCCGAGGGCTTCCCCTACAACGGCACCGGCAACGCCGAGGTGATGAAGGTGGCCGCCGACGCGAGCTATTTCGACCCATGGGGCAGCCGCAACATGAACCGCTGGAACCCGCTCACGCCCGACGTGCCGGCGCTCCGCACCCACGGCGACCTGGATGCCATCAAGGCGATGCAGCGCTCGGGCCTGGTCTTCACCGGCAAGACCGACATCCCGACCATCGACTGGCATCCGTACCTGGAGCAGCAGCTGAACATGCACAACGTGCACCAGTCCTTCGCGATCCGCAAGCGCATCCGCAACAAGATGGGCAACTCGGACCACCAGGCCATCTGGTTCACCGAGACGCGCAACGCAGCCGTGGAGTTCGATCAGACGCCGATGGCCTTCGAGGTGATCGATGAGTGGATGACGAAGATCCGCGCCAATCCGCAGCGCAGCGTGGCCGACAACCGGCCGGACCGCGCAGTGGACAGCTGCTTCGACAACACCGGCGCGCTGATGGCCAGGGGCGCCGACGTGTGGAGCGGCGTGCTCGACACCAAGCCCAAGGGTGCCTGCACGCAGGCCTTCCCTATGTACGGCACATCGCGCATCGTGGCCGGCGGTCCGATCGAAGGCGGCATCTTCAAGTGCGCGCTGAAGCCGCTGGACAACGCGCTGGCGGACGGTACCTACGGCACATGGAAGCCGAACGCGGCGGAAATCCAGAAGCTGCAGGCCATCTTCCCCGAGGGGGTCTGCGATTTCGCCAGCCCCGGCCAGGGCTCCGCAGGCTGATTCCGCGCTGAAATCCACCCGAAGCCACCCTCCGCGGTGGCTTTTTTTATGGGCGCCACGGCATAAGCGACTGCGCCTTGCGGCATAAGTCTTGCTGGACAATCCCCACACCCATGGGAATCAGCCAATACATCAAGGAAATCGGCCGCGGCGCGCGAGGCGCCAAGCCGCTCACGCGCGAGCAGGCCACCGACCTGTTCGGCCAGGTGCTGGACGGCACCGTCACCGACCTCGAGATCGGCGGCTTCTGCCTGGCCATGCGCATCAAGGGCGAGACGCCCGAGGAAATGGCCGGCTTCCTCGACGCCACGCACGCGCGGCTGCATCGGGTGCCCGCCGGCGAGCGCCCCCTGATCGTGCTGCCGAGCTACAACGGTGCGCGCAAGCTGCCGGTGCTCACGCCGCTGCTGGCGCTGCTGCTGGCGCGCGAAGGGCTGCCGGTGCTGGTGCATGGCAGCGCCAGCGAAACATCGCGCGTGCTTGCGTCCAACGTGCTCTGCGCGCTCGACGTACCGCCCATGACGGCCATCCGCCCCATCGCCAACGGCGAGGCCGCCTTCGCACCCACCGAGCTTCTGAACCCCGCCCTCAAGCGGCTGCTCGACGTGCGCCGCGTGGTCGGCCTGCGCAACCCCGGCCACAGCGTGGTCAAGCTGATGCAGCCGGGCGCCGGCTCCTGCGTGGTGGTGGCCAGCTACACGCACCCCGAATACGCCCGCACCATGGGCGAGACCTTCGAACTCACGGGCATGACCGCCCTGCTCTCGCGCGGCCTCGAAGGCGAGGTGGTGTCCGACCCGCGCCGCACCGCGCAGATCGACGGCTTCGTGCGCGGCGTGCGGACCGAGCTGCAGGCACAGCAGCCAGGCACCGCCTCTGACGTGCCGGGCCTGCCGAAGGAAATCGACGTCGCCACCACGGCCGACTACACGCGCCGCGTGCTGGCCGGCGAGCTTCCCGTGCCCGAGGCCATCGCGGCGCAAGTGCGGCACATCACGCAACTGGCATCCCACGCATGAACAACGACACCCCCTCTTTCCTCATCACCGGCCGCTGCACGCTGGTGGGCGCTGGCCCCGGCGACCCCGAACTGCTGACGCTCAAGGCCGTGAAGGCGATCCAGGCCGCGACGGTGCTGCTGGTCGACGACCTGGTGAACGACGAGATCGTGCAGGCCTATGCCCGCCCCGACGCGCGCATCGTGCACGTGGGCAAGCGCGGCGGCTGCAAGAGCACGCCGCAGGCCTTCATCGAGCGGCTGATGATCACCGCCGTGCGCGAGGGCGAGACGGTGGTGCGCCTCAAAGGCGGCGACCCGTTCATCTTCGGCCGCGGCGGCGAGGAGGTCGAGCACCTGCGCGAAGCCGGCATCGAATGCGCGGTGGTCAACGGCATCACCGCCGGCCTGGCGGCAGTGACCGCGCTGGGCGTGCCGCTCACGCACCGCGACCATGCGCAGGGCGTGGTGTTCGTCACCGGCCATGCCAAGACCGGCGCCGGTGCGACGGAAGACCCGACCGACTGGCGCGCGCTTGCCGCGACGGCCTACAACGCGCGCCTGACGCTGGTGATCTACATGGGCGTCGCGGGCGCGGGCCACATCGAGCGCGAACTGCTGCAGGGCCTGCCGGGCGACACGCCCGTGGCCGTCATCCAGCATGCGAGCCTGCCGCAGCAACGCCACATCGCGACCACGCTGGGCAACCTGCAGAACGGCATCGCCGAAGCGGGGCTGGCCAGCCCCGCGGTGATCGTCGTGGGCGACGTGCTGCGCGGACTCGCGGCGGCTGCCCTGCCGCTCGACGCGGGCAAGTTCGGCACCTGAGCCGAACAGCGCCGACCGGGGTGCCGGCGGCGGCAACGGCGGCGGCTCGAACCGCCGCGTGGCATGGATCGTGCTGGGCCACCGGCAATGAACGCCGTTGCCACGCCCGAGCCCGCCGCCGTCGAGATCGTCGCCCTCACCAAGCGCTACGCCCCCGGCACGCCGGCGGCCGTCGACCGGATCGACTTGCGCATCGCCAGCGGCAGCTACTGCTGCCTGCTGGGGCCCTCGGGTTGCGGCAAGAGCACCACGCTGCGCATGATCGCGGGGCACGAGTCGGTCACCAGCGGCGACATCCTGCTGGACAACCGCAACATCACCGACCTGCCCGCCGCGGCGCGCGGCACGGCGATGATGTTCCAGAGCTTCGCGCTGTTCCCCCACCTCTCGGCCACCGACAACGTGGCCTTCAGCCTCAAGATGAAGGGCGTCGGCAAGGCCGAGCGCCAGCGGCGTGCCAACGACCTGCTCGAGCGCGTCGCCATGGGCCACCTGGCCGCGCGCAAACCCGGTGAACTCTCCGGCGGCCAGCAGCAGCGCGTAGCGCTGGCGCGGGCGCTCATCACCGAGCCGCGGGTGCTGCTGCTCGACGAGCCGCTGTCGGCGCTCGATCCCTTCCTGCGCATCCAGATGCGCGCCGAGCTGCGGCGCTGGCAGAAGGAACTGGGGCTGACCTTCGTGCACGTCACGCACTCGCAGGAAGAAGCGATGGCGCTGGCCGACACCATGGTGGTCATGAACCACGGCGTGATCGAGCAGGTCGGGTCGCCGCACGCGGTCTACAACCATCCGGCGAGCGAGTTCGTGGCGCGCTTCATGGGCGGCCACAACGTGTTCGACACCACGGCCGGCCCGATCGCGGTGCGCTGCGACCGCATGCGGATCGCCGCGGCCTCCGGCGAAGCAGCCGCTGAACCCGACGCGCTGCGCGCCACCGTCACCGATGTCGAGTACCAGGGCACCTACGTGCTGCTTGGCCTGTCGCTCGACGGCGCCGCCCCTGGCCGGCAGAACGTTTCGGTGCTGCTGGGAGAAGCCGTCTTCCTTGCCCGGCCCTATGCGCACGGCGAGGTGGTGCGCCTCTCTTGGGCCGCGGCCGACGCGCGCGTGCTCGGCCCCGGTGCCAGGCCGCCGGGCGAACGGGCGCCGGCACCCTCCGGCGCAGCCGCGCGCGACGACATGGCCGCGCTCGCCATGACTCTCTGAGCAACCCCTTTTCCCTTTCCATCGTTTCTTCCACGGAGACTTCACCATGACCGACCCCATCGACTCGTCCGCCGGCTTCAAGCGTCGCACCCTGCTGCAGGGCACGGCCGGCATCCTGGCCACGGGCATCGCGCCCTTCGTGCATGCGCAGGAAAAAGTCGTGCTGCGCTACCTCGGCACGGCGGTGAACCAGGACAAGGCCATCGCCGAGAAGTTCAAGGCCGACACCGGCATCGAGATCCAGTACGTGGCCGTGACCACCGACGATGTGACCAAGCGCGCGGTGACCGCGCCCAACAGCTTCGACCTGATCGACACCGAGTTCTTCTCGCTCAAGAAGATCGTGCCGACCGGGAACCTCAAGGGCATCGACACCAGGCGCGTGAAGAACGCCGACAAGATCACCTCGCTCTTCACCAAGGGCGAAGTGGCCGGCAAGAAGGTCGGCGACCAGGGCACGGCGCCCGTGAAGGTGATCTACCTCGAGGGCGAGAAGAGCAAGGCCTTCGCCAAGTCGGCCACGCAGTACATGTCGCTGATCCCGACCACCTACAACGCCGACACGCTGGGCATCCGCCCCGACCTGATCAAGCGCCCCATCGGCTCGTGGGCCGAGCTGCTGAACCCCGAGTTCAAGGGCAAGACCGCCATCCTGAACATTCCGTCGATCGGCATCATGGACGCGGCGATGGTGGTGGAAGCCAAGGGCATCCACAAATACGCCGACAAGGGCAACATGACCAAGGCCGAGATCGACCTGACGATCAAGACCCTGATCGAGGCCAAGAAGGCCGGCCAGTTCCGCGCGCTGTGGAAGGACTTCAACGAGTCGGTGAACCTGATGGCCTCGGGCGAGGTGGTGATCCAGTCGATGTGGTCACCGGCGGTGACGGCCGTGCGCAGCAAGGGCATCGACTGCACCTTCCAGCCGCTGAAGGAGGGTTATCGTGCCTGGGCTTCGGGTTTCGGCCTGCCGGCCACGCTGTCGGGCAAGAAGCTCGACGGCGCGTACGAGTTCATCAACTGGTTCCTCGACGGCTGGGCCGGCGCGTACCTCAACCGCCAGGGCTACTACAGCGCCGTGCTCGACACCGCCAAGACCAAGATGGAAGCCTACGAGTGGGCCTACTGGATGGAAGGCAAGCCCGCGGCGCAGGACATCAAGAGCCCGCAGGGAGACGTGATCGCCAAGGCCGGCGCGGTGCGCGACGGCGGCAGCTACGAGCAGCGCATGGGCGGCATCGCCTGCTGGAACGCGGTGATGGACGAGAACGAATACATGGTGAGGAAATGGAACGAGTTCGTCGCGGCCTGACCGTCGACCCGAGTCCGTGAGCGCTCCCGCCACCCGCGCCTCCGTCGCCGCCACGCCCGTCCATGCCGTGAAAGCGTGGTGGCAGGCGGCGCCATTCGCGCTGGTGTTCCTGCTGTTCTTCCTGATTCCGCTGGCGCTGGTCGCGATGGTCAGCCTTTGGAATTTCAACGAATACGAGCTGATCCCGGCCGTCACGCTGCGCAACTACCTGAGCCTGTTCGAGGGCTGTTCGCGTCTCACCGACAACGGCGACCTGTGCGTCACGCTCAACACCTACCTGAGCACTTTCAAGTTCTGCGTGCTGGTGTGGGGCATCACGCTGCTGATCGGTTTTTCGGTCGCTTACTTCCTGGCGTTCCACGTGCGTTCGTCGACCATGCAGACGGTGTTGTTCGTGCTGTGCACGGTGCCGTTCTGGACATCGAACGTGATCCGCATGATTTCGTGGGTGCCGCTGCTGGGGCGCAACGGGCTGGTCAACCAGGCGCTGATGGGCGTGGGCCTGGCGAACCAGCCGGTCGAGTGGCTGCTGTTCTCCGACTTCTCCGTGGTGCTGGCCTTCGTGCACCTGTACACGATGTTCATGATCGTGCCGATCTTCAACAGCATGATGCGCATCGACCGCTCGCTGCTCGAAGCGGCCAGCGACGCGGGGGCATCGGGCTGGCAGACGCTGTGGAACGTGGTGGTGCCGCTGTCGCGCACCGGCATCCTGATCGGCTCGATTTTCGTCATCACCATCGTCATGGGCGACTTCGTGACGATCGGGGTGATGGGTGGCCAGCAGATCGCATCCATCGGCAAGATCATCCAGGTGCAGACCTCGTATCTGCAGTTTCCGCTGGCAGCCGCCAACGCGATGATTCTGCTGGCTGTCGTGCTGATGATCATCTGGGGGCTCACCCGGCTGGTCGACATTCGCAAGGAGCTTTGAGGTGGGGTTTTGTTTTTCAGGGCTCGCTCAATGTGCACAGGGCGCCGGGTGCTCCCCGCAGCGAAAGAAAGTAGGAGCCCGAAGGGCGGGGGACATTCGCGCAGGGGAGTACCCGGTCGCCTGTGCACGCGCCCCGAAGGAGCACCACCAATGAGTCAGCACATACGAGAAAAGCGCGCCCCCGGCTTCTGGCCCTTGGCAACCGTATTCGGGCTGTTCGTGCTGTTCCTCTACGGCCCGATGATCACGATCTTCGTGCTGAGCTTCCAGGGCCCCGAAGGCGGCCTCACGTTTCCGCTGCGCGGTGTCTCGCTGCACTGGTTCCACAAACTGGCCGAAGGCCTCGGCACCGTGGACATCGGCGCCGCCTTCCGCCGCTCGCTCGCGCTCGGCGCCGTCGTCATGGCCTTCACCGTCGTGCTGTCGGTGCTTGCAGGGCTCTCATTCCGCAAGAAACTCGCGGGCAGCAACGCCCTCTTCTTCGTCACCGTAGCCAGCCTCATCATGCCGTCGATCATCATCTCGCTGGGCATCGGACTGCAGTTCCGGCTGATCGACACCGGCATCAAGAGCATGCTGACGGCCATGGACGCGACCACGCTGCTCGAGGGCTACGGCACCGCGCTCGGCCTGTTCAGCTCCGCCCTCGGCGCGCACCTGACCTGGACGCTGCCATTCGGCCTGCTCATCATGTTCGCGGTGTTCAACCGCTTCAACCCGGCATACGAAGAAGCCGCGCGCGACCTCGGCGCCACCCCCTGGCAGACTTTCCGCTTCGTCGTGCTTCCACTCATCGGCCCCTCGATCGTGGGCATCGGCATGTTCGGCTTCACGCTTTCGTGGGACGAGATCGCCCGCACCTCGCAGGCCATCGGAGACGTCAACACGCTGCCGCTCGAACTGCAGGGGCTGACCTCGACCGTGACCACGCCGTCTATCTACGCGCTGGGCACGGTAACCACCGTGGTGTCGCTGCTGGTCATGGCCGTGGCGCTGGGTGCGGCGGCGCTGCTGCGCCGGCGCTCCACCCTGAAGCGCTAGCCGAGGGCTGCCCACCGGGCGGCCAGCAGCGTCTCGATGTCATGCACCCTGCGTCCCGTGGCACGCGCGACGGCATCGCGGTACGGCGGCATGTTGGTGCACTCCATCACGATGTCTTCCACCTCCGGATGAAGCGCAACCAGCCTGCGCGCGGCATCGACCACGTTGCGCCCGGCTTCCGCCAGGTCGAGCCGGGCCTCGTTGTTCAATATGCGCCGATGGAACTCGCAGCCCGGCTGCACGCCCTGCACCGGTGTACCCCGCGGCACGCCAGCCGCATCGAGGATGGCCTGGCTCATCGAGCCCGCGTCGAAGGTCAGGATGCCGGGGTGCGCGAACTCACGGCATTGCAGCAGGCTCGACGTGACGACGGGCACCGGCACCGCACCGGCCAGCACCTGCTGGTATGCCGCGAGAAAGCCGCAGCTGGTCGTGAGCATGGCCGCCCCCTCGCCGGCCAGCCGCAGCGCGCCGTCGACGAAGGGTTGCAGCAGAGAAGGATCGGCCTCTTTCACGATGCGCTCGGGCGAGGCGCCCTCGATCACGAGCAGGCGCACTGCAATGCCGTGCCGCTCGAAGGTCGCCGGGTTGCCCACGTCGCCCGGCGGCCGCGGAAAGCGCGTGTCGAGCATCAGCACGCCGAGGAACGGTGCCGTGCCGCGCATCACACCACGCCCGGCACTATGCCGCCGCGCCCTTGAAGCGGCCCAGGAAAGCCTGCGTCGCCGCCTGCGTCGGGTTGTCGATCACCGCTTCCGGCGGCCCGCTTTCGGCGACCACGCCGTCGCGCATGAAGATCACCTGGTCGGCCACCTCGCGCGCGAAGCCGATCTCGTGCGTCACCAGGATCATGGTCATGCCGTCCCTGGCCAGGCCCTTGATGACGCCGAGCACCTCGCCGACCAGTTCCGGGTCGAGCGCGGACGTGGCTTCGTCGAACAGCATGACAGCGGGCTTCATGGCCAACGCGCGCGCAATGGCCACGCGCTGCTTCTGGCCGCCCGAGAGCTTGTCGGGAAAGTAGTCCGCGCGCTCCAGCAGGCCCACCTTGGCGAGCAGCGCGCGCGCCTCGGCCTCGGCCTGGGGCTTGGGCGTCTTCAGCACGGTGACGGGGCCTTCCATCACATTGCGCAGCACCGTCATGTGCGGAAAGAGATTGAAGTGCTGGAACACCATGCCCGTCGACGCCCTGAAGCGCGCCAGCGCTCGCTCGTTGGGCAAGGTGGTGTGCACGCCGTTGAACTCGATGGTCTGCTCGCCCACCGTGACGCGCCCGGCATTGGGCACCGACAGCAGGTTGATGCAGCGCAGCAGCGTCGACTTGCCCGAGCCCGACGGCCCGATGATCGCGACCACCTGGCCGCGCCCGACCTGCAGCGAGATGTCCTTGAGGACCACGTTCTGCCCGAAGGCCTTCTTGAGATTGCGGATCTCGATCAGGGGTGCGGGCATCTCAGGCTTCTTCCTTCGGCCCGGCGCCGAGTTCCATGCGCTTGGCCCAGATGGTGACGGGCAGCAGCACCGCGAAGTAGGCCACCGCGATGAAGGTGTAGAGCTCCAGCGGGCGATAGGTCTCGTGCGCGATCACCTGGCCCTGGTAGAGCAGGTCCGGCACGGCCAGCACCGACAGCAGCGAAGTGTTCTTCAGCTGCATGATCGACTGGCTCATGAGCGGCGGCACCATGCGCTTGAACGCCTGCGGCAGCACGATGCGCCGCATGAGCTGCATGCGCGTCATGCCCAGCGCGCGGGCGGCCTCGACCTGGCCGTTGTCGATGGAGATGATGCCGCCGCGCACGATCTCGGAGTAGAAGGCGCCGCCGTAGAGCGACAGGCACAGCGTGGCCGCCGCCACCGCCGAGATTTCGAGCCCGGTGAGCACCGGCAGCGCGTAGTAGAACCACACGAGCTGCACCAGCACCGGCGTGCAACGGAACACCTCGATGTAGGCACGAATGGGCGCCGATATCCAGGGGTTGCGCGACAGCCGCCCCAGCCCGGTGATCAGTCCGATGGCAAGCCCCAGCACGACGCACACCACGGTGAACACCAGCGTGTAGGCCAGGCCGATGAGAAGCAGGCGCCGGTAGCTCCAGAGCACGCCGAAGTCCCAGTCGTAGGCCGTGCCGGACGCGCCGCCCGAGAAGTGGCGCACCGCCACCCAGATGCCGGCGAGCACGCACACCACCAGCACGGCCGAGCCGAGCCGGGAGCGGCGCCTGGGCTCGCTCGACGGATCCTCGAGGTCCATGGCGACCCCTTCAGAACTTGATTTCGGGCGGGAAGGCGCTGGCCGGCACGCCCGCGAGCTTTTCCATGTTCTTCAGGATGACACTGCGGACCTCGCCCTTGCTGCGCTCCTGCGCCAGCCAGGCGTTCACCGCCTTCTGCAGTCCGGGGTCGGAGTCCTTGCGCAGGCCGATGCTCACCGGCGCGGTGTAGACCGGCTGCGGGATGTACATCGTGCCCAGGCCGGGCCGCTTGGCCAGCAGGGGCTCGGCCAGCAGGATCACCAGCACCTGGCAATCGGCGCGGCCGGCTTGCAGCGACATGGTGGCGGCACCGGAGTTCTCCAGCCGGGTGACGTCGGCCTTGGGCAGCACGCGCTGGGCGAGCTGGTCGTGGCTGGAGCCGATGTCCACCACGATCTTGGTCTCGGGCGTGTTCAGCTGTTCCCAGCTCTTTTGCGGTACGCCCTTCTTGCAGACCACCGTGTAGGTGTTCTCGAACAGCGTGTCGGCAAAGTTGACCATGGCGGCGCGCTGCGGCGACGGGGCCAGGCCGAACATGGCGTCGATCTTGTTGGACTGCAGGTCGAGCACCGCGTTGCCCCAGGTGGTCTCGACGTATTCGACCTTGGCGCCCAGGCTCTTGGCCAGGCTCTCGCCGAAGTCAGGGCCGAAGCCCTCCCACTTGCCGGTGCCGGGGTCCTTGGCGAAATACGGAATGGCGCCGGCGATGGCCCCCACGCGCAGCACATGGGTGCGCTGCACTCGCGCGAGCGAGCTTTCCTGGTCCTGGGCAAACGCCGGCCCGAGGGTGCAGGCGGCAACGGCAGCCACGAGGGCCCGGATGAAATTTCGTTTGATGGTCACGCGCACTCCAAGCAATTAGTTTGCCAATATACAAAGGTAAGCGATTGGTTCCAAGACTTTCCTTGCGCCCGGCCCGCCTCGTCCGGAAACGCCGCGAGACCTAAAATCCGCCGCACAACAATCACAACGCAACCCCGAGGGGGCCTCATGCTCGACATCGACAAACTCAACGATTTCACCCAGAACCACGGCGAGCTGCGCCGCGGCCAGGGCTTGGTCACCGGCACGATCGCATTGAGCCTGGCCATCCTCTGCTTCCTGGGCGTGCTCGCCTTCCACTTTCCGCAGTACCTCACCACGCCGGAGCTGCGCAAGAGCTACAACGTGGACGTGATGCGCTACATCCTGCTCACGGCGCTGGTCATCGCGGGCGGGCTGTCGCTGGTGAACATCATCTTCAACCGCTCGCGCTGGCTGTCGTCGGCCGCGTTCCTGCTGGTGGCGGCCTCTGCGCTGCTGGGCGGGCACAAGGTGCCGGTGCATGACTTCGCCGACCACACGCCGTACATCGGGCTCGACTGGTTCATCCTCGACCTGCTGGGTTCCTCGCTGATCTTCATCTTCATCGAGAAGCTGTTCGCCCTGCGAAAAGACCAGCCGGTGTTCCGCGAAGAGTGGCAGACCGACTTCCACCACTTCGTGGTGAACCACATGATCGTGGGCTTCGTGCTGCTGGCCACCAACCTGATGGTGCACAAGCTCTTCGGCTGGGCCGCCAACGACGGCATCCGCGGCTGGGTCGGCAACCTGCCGTTCTGGGCCGGGCTGCTGCTGATCATCCTGGTGGCCGACCTTGTGCAGTACTGGACGCACCGCGCCTATCACGAGGTGCCCGTGCTGTGGCGCCTGCACGCGGTGCACCACAGCGTCAAGAGCATGGACTGGATGGCCGGCTCGCGCCAGCACATCCTGGAGCTGCTGATCACCCGCACGCTGGTGCTGGCGCCCATCTACGTGCTGGGCTTCAGCAAGGAAGTGATCGACGCCTACATCGTGGTGGTCGGCTTCCAGGCGGTGTTCAACCACTGCAACGTGAGCGTGCGGCTGGGCCCGCTGCGCTACCTGATCGTGACGCCCAATTTCCACCACTGGCACCACAGCCAGGACATCGAGGCGCTCGACAAGAACTATGCGGCGCACTACGCCTTCCTCGACTACATCTTCGGCACGGCCGTGAAGAGCACCAAGCTCTGGCCCGAGAAGTACGGCGTGCTGGGCGACTACGTGCCCAACGGTTTCTTCAAGCAGTTGAAGTTTCCGTTCGTCTGGAAGGGCTGATGCGCGCTGCCTTCAAGACCCGCGCGGCACTCGTGGCCGCGAGCGCCGTGCTGTTGTTACTGACGGCCTGTGCCACCCGGCTCGACCTGCCGTCCAAGGACGCGGGGCTGCGCCTGCGCATGCAGAGCTCGGTCATCGCGCCGGGCAACGGCGGCGAGCTGATCGCGGCAGACACGCTCGAGGCCGGCGACATCCTGCTGACCTCCATCGCCACGGTGAACTCCTTCGGCATCCGCCTGGGCACCTTCTCCCCGGTGAGCCACGCGGTGCTGTACCTCGGTGACGGCCAGATCGCCGAAGCCGTGGGCACGGGCGTGCGCGCCCGGCCGCTGGCCGAAGTGGTCGACGAGGAACAGATGGTCGTGGCCTTTCGCGTGCCCGGCGTGGACGCCGCCGGCGCCGCGCGGCTGCGCGAATGGGCGATGTCGCAGGTCGGCACGCGCTACAACACCGTGGGCGTGCTGCTGAACGCGCCCTTCGTGCTGAACCGCCGCCTGTGCGAACTGCCGCTGATGCCCGAGGCCGTGAGCAGCTACTGCATGAGCGGCATGGCGATGGTGCAACTGGGCGCGAGCCGCAACGACCAGTTCTTCTGCTCGCAGTTCGTGCTGGAGGCCTACAGGCAGGCCGGCCTGCCGATCACCCATGCCGACCCGCGCTGGGTCAGCCCGGCCGACCTGCTGCACATGCGCGAGGGCGACGTGCCCTCCATTGCCGCCACGCAGCCGCTGCGCTACGTGGGCCACCTGAAATACAACCCGCCGCCGCTGCTCGCGGCCGACGGCCCTTGAGCGCGGCGGACGTGTCCCACCGGTTCGACGTGGTCGTGATCGGTGCCGGTGCCGCGGGGCTGTTCTGCGCCGGCGTGGCGGGCCAGCGCGGACTCAAGGTGCTGTTGGTGGACCACAGCGAGAAGGTGGGCGAGAAGATCCGCATCTCGGGCGGCGGGCGCGCCAACTTCACGAATCGAGACCTCGACGTGCGGGCGCCGCAGCGCCACTTCATCGGCGACAACCCGAATTTCTGCCGCTCGGCGCTGTCGCGCTATGCGCCGCAGCAGTTCATCGAGCTGGTGCAGAAGCACGGCATCGCCTTCCACGAGAAGCACAAGGGGCAGCTGTTCTGCGACGGATCGTCGCAGCAGATCGTCGACATGCTGCTGGCCGAATGTGCCGCCGGCGGCGTCGAGCGGTGGCAGCCGTGCAAGATCGGAAACATAGCTTCGACGGGCTCCGGCAGCTATCAAATCGAGAGCAACCGAGGCCCGATCGAGACACCGAAGATCGTGGTCGCCACCGGCGGTCTGTCGATCCCGCAGATCGGCGCCACCGACTTCGGCTATCGCATCGCCGAGCAGTTCGGGCTGCGCGTGGTCACGCCGCGTCCAGCGCTGGTACCGCTGACCTTCGGCGGCGAAGCCTGGGAGCCGTATGCCGGACTGGCCGGGCTGGCGCTGCCGGTGCGCATCGAAACCGGGGCCAAGAAGGAAAAAATGGCCTTCCTCGAAGATCTGCTGTTCACCCATCGCGGGCTTTCCGGCCCGGCGGTGCTGCAGATTTCGAGCTACTGGAAGCCCGGCGCCCCGCTGACGCTGGACTTCGCCCCGGGCGTTGACGTGGCCGAGTCGCTGGGCGAAGCCAAGCTGCGCTCGAAGAAGCGCATCGCCAACGAACTCGCCACGCTGGTGCCCTCACGGCTGGCCGACGCTTGGGTCGGGCAGGATCCGGCCCTGCAGCGGCCGGTGAACGAAGCCGCCGACAAGGCGCTGGCCGCCCTGTCGGAGCGCATCGCGCGCTGGCAGATCACCCCCAGCGGCACGGAAGGCTACAAGAAAGCCGAAGTGACGGCCGGCGGCGTCGATACCCGCGATTTGTCCTCCCAGACGATGGAATCGAAGCAGCCCGGGCTGTTTTTCATCGGCGAAGTAGTCGATGTCACAGGCTGGCTGGGCGGATATAACTTCCAATGGGCATGGGCGAGCGCCCATGCTTGCGCAACCGCGCTATAATCGCGGGCTAACTCTTGGCCTCCCCTCAACGGCCGCACATGTTTTTCAGTTGAGGAACCCCGGCTTGGGGCCTCGATCTCTCCAGGCCAAATTCATTTCAACGATTCATCAATGACCACCATCCGCGTTAAAGAAAACGAGCCCTTCGACGTCGCACTGCGCCGTTTCAAGCGCACCATCGAAAAGCTCGGCCTGCTGACCGACCTGCGCGCCCGCGAGTTCTACGAAAAGCCGACCGCCGAGCGCAAGCGCAAGAAGGCCGCCGCGGTCAAGCGCCACTACAAGCGCGTGCGCAGCATGCAGCTGCCCAAGAAGCTGTACTAAGCAACGCCCCGGCGGCCGGCTCCAGACGAAAGTCAGCACCGCCGCCAAGTTGCCTCAGCCGCGCCAGGGAAACCTGCCGCGGCTTTTGTTTTTTCCGAAAGGTTGCCGAATGACACTCAAAGAACAGATCACCGAAGACATGAAGACGGCGATGCGCGCCAAGGACTCCGAGCGCCTGGCCACCATCCGCCTGCTGCTGGCCGCCATGAAGCAGAAGGAAGTCGACGAGCGCGTGGAGCTCGACGATGCCATGGTCGTCGCCATCGTCGACAAGATGGTCAAGCAGCGCAAGGACTCGATCGCCGCCTTCACCACCGGCGGCCGCGCCGACCTCGCCGACAAGGAAGCCGCCGAGATCAAGGTGCTGGAGGTCTATCTGCCCCAGCGCATGAGCGCCGATGAAACGGTGGCAGCCGTGAAGGCCATCGTGGCCGAGCTGGGCGCCAGCGGCCCTGGCGACATGGGCAAGGTGATGGGCGTGGTCAAGACCCGCCTGGCAGGCAAGGCCGACATGGGCCAGGTCAGCGCAGCGGTCAAGGCCGCTCTGACGGGCGCCTGATGATGACCGCCGGCAGCCCCACCGCCCCGATCCTCAAGGCCTGCGCCTGCCTGGTCGACGCGCGGGACCGGCTGCTGGTGTTCCGCCATCCCGAGGATGGCAACATGCAGCTCCCCAAGGGCACCATCGAGCCCGGCGAGTCGCCCGAAGCCGCGGTACGGCGCGAGCTGCTCGAAGAATCCGGCATCGACTACCGCGGCCCGCTGCAGTCGCTGGGCACGCTGGACCGCGAATGCGAGGCCGGTGTCGAAGGCAACACGCATCGCCACCCCCAGTTGTGGCACATCTTCCTCATGCGCGCCGAAAGCCCGCTGCCAGAGACCTTCGGCCATACGGCCACCGGCAGCCCCGAGGAAGAAGGCCTGGTGTTCGCCTTCCACTGGCTCGAAGCTGGCGACGCGCTCGACGACTTCGCCCTGCCCTACCGCCAGACCATCGAGCGCGTCCGCGCCGCCCTGCTGCTCGCCTCGGCCTGACTTCGGCTCACAAGCCGGCGCGCGCGGCCATGTAGAGCCCCAGCAGCGCCAGCCCGATCAGGAAGCAGCGCTTGAACACCGCCACCGACAGCCGCTGACGCAGCCAGGTCCCCAGCACCATGCCGCCGATGGCCGGCACCAGCATCGCGAACGACCCGCCCAGCGCCGACACCGGATAGCCCCCGTTCCCGGCCAGCCCGATGGCCAGCACCACCGTCGAGGTGGTGAACGAGATCCCCATCGCCTGGATCAGCGAATCGCGCTGGAACCCCAGTGCCTGCAGATACGGCACCGCCGGCACCGCGAACACCCCCGTCACCGCCGTCACCAGCCCCGTGACGATGCCCACCAGCGGCCCCATCCAGCGCGCCTGCGCGTCGCTCACATGCAGTTGCCGCCCGGTCAGCCCCCAGACCGCGTAGACCACCAGCGCCACCCCGAGCGCGAACGAAGCCCAGGCCCCGGCCGGCACGCCCAGCCACAGCGCCCCGCCCAGCGTGCCGATCACCACCCCTACCTGCATGCCGCCGATGCGCCGCAACACCGGCATGAAGGTCGCGCGCGGCCCGGTCTGCCAGATGTTGGTGACGAGCGAGGGCACGATCAGCAGCGCGGCCGCCTGCACCGGCGACATCCATAGTGCGAGCAGCCCCATCGACACCGTCGGCAGCCCCAGGCCGACCACGCCCTTGATCACCCCGGCCAGCAGGTACACCGCCGTGGCGGCGGCCCAGAAAGTCATCGCGTCGTTCGTTGGCATGGTCATCGCGGCCGAGTCTGCCGGGGAAGCCCGCGCCCGGAAATGCGGCATTCGCGCAGCCGGCCTCAGGCTCAGACTGAGGTTCCTGGTGCACACTCCGGCTGATCATGCGATTCGATCTCACCGACCTGCGGCTCTTCCTCAACGTGGTCGAGGCCGGCAGCCTCACCGGCGGCGCCGGCCGCTCGCACATGACGCTGGCCTCCGCCAGCCAGCGGGTGCGCGGCATGGAAGACGCGCTGGGCACGCCGCTGCTCACGCGCCATGCGCAAGGCGTGCGTGCCACCGAAGCCGGCCGCACGCTGCTGCACCATGCGCGCGTCGTGCTGCAGCAGATGGAGCGGCTGCGCGGCGAACTCGGCGAATACGGCCAGGGCCTCAAGGGCCACGTGCGCTTCATGTGCGGCACCTCGGCGCTGACCGAGCACCTGCCCGAGGTGCTCAGCCGCTTTCTCGCGCAGCATCCGCGCATCTCCGTCGACCTGGAGGAACGCGCCAGCCCCGACACCGTGGAAGCGCTGCGCGCGGGGCTGTGCGACATCGGCATCGTCTCCGACGCCATCGACAGCGAGGGCCTCGAATGCCACACCTTCAGGCGCGACGACCTCGTGCTCGTCATGCCGCGCGGCCACGCGCTGGCCGGGCGCCGGCGCCTGACGCTGGCCGAGGTGGTCGACAACGAATTCGTCGGCCTGCCCGCCGACAGCGCGCTGCAGCAGCTGATCACCCAGCATGTGCGCGCGCTCGGCAAGCACCTGGCCTACCGCGTGCGGGTGCGCAACTTCGAGGCCGTGTGCCGCATGGTCGAGTACGGCATCGGCGTGGGCATCGTGCCGCAGACGGCGGCCGAGCGGTGCGCCCGCTCGATGAAGATCGCCCGCGCCTCGCTCGCCGACAAATGGGCAGAGCGCACGCTCATGGCCTGCGTGCGCTCGTCGGAAGACTTGCCGCTCAATGCCCGGCGCATGCTCGAGCACCTGATCGCGCCGCCCGAAGACGCTACCACCCCGAAGAAGTGACAGGCCGCCCCTGCAGCGCCCGCGCCGCCACGAAGGCGTCGAAGGCCTCGCTGCTGGTCTTGCGCGGCACGTAGCCGAAGCGCGTCTTCAGCGCGGTATTGAGCAGCACCGGCCGGTAGCGCAGGAAGTCGAGCTGCTCCGGCCCGTAGCGGCTCACGCCCAGCGCCGAGCCCACCGACAGCGCGGCCTTCAGCACGCCCGCCGGCCAGTCGAGCGCGCGCTTGCCCAGGCGCGCCGCAATCTCGTGGATGGTCAATGCGCCGTCGCCCGCGAGGTTGTAGCAACCGGGCGTCGCACCGCTGAGCGCATGCGCGATGGCGCCCGTCACGTCCTCGTCCCACACGAACACGAACGGGCTCGCGCTGCCGCGAATGGCGATGAGCCGCTTCTTCTCGAACAGCGCGGTGATCTGGTTGTCGACCCGCTCGCCCAGGATGGTGCCGATGCGCAGCACCGTCTGCGCGAGCGCCGGATGCCGCCGGCGGTAGTCGGCCAGCATCTCTTCCACCTGGCGCTTGTGGTCCGCATAGGCGAACACCACGTTGCCGCGCAGGGGCCATGATTCGTCGATCCACGCGGGGTTGTCCGCGTGGTAGCCGTAGGCCGCGCCGCTCGACGACAACACGATGTGGCGCACGCCGTTGGCCACGCAGGCCTCGAGCACGTTGCGCGTGCCGCCCACGTCCACCGAATGCTCGAATGCGCGGTTCGAATCCTTGCCGGGCGTGACGATGGAAGCCAGGTGCACGACGGTGTCGATGGCGTGGTCGGCAATGGCGCCGGCGATGCCCGCGTCGCGCACGTCCTGCCGCAGGTAAACGACGCCCTCGAGCTGCCGTTCGGCGGGCACCTCGCGCACGTCCGCGCAGACCAGGGTTTCGAGCCGCCCTTGCGCCGCCAGCGCCGCGAGCACGCCGCGCCCCAGGAAACCGTCGCCGCCGGTCACCAGCACGCGGCGCGCCACGAGCCCTTCCCCGCTCATGGCTTCACGGGCCTGCGCCCCCACCAGCCCGCGAGCGCCAGTCCCGCGATGATGTCCCAGAAGCCCCACACGCCCGCCACCACGGCCATGCCGCCGAGCCCGCCGAAGAAGCTGAAGATCAGCACCAGCCCGAGCCCCGAGTTGCGGATGCCCACCTCGATGGCAACCGCGCGCCGGTCGTAGTCGCCCAGCCCCGAGAGCCGCGCGCACAGGTAGCC
Organism: Variovorax paradoxus; assembly: GCF_022009635.1. Lineage (NCBI taxonomy): Bacteria > Pseudomonadati > Pseudomonadota > Betaproteobacteria > Burkholderiales > Comamonadaceae > Variovorax > Variovorax paradoxus. Next base: position 2,961,863 of record NZ_CP091716.1, on the reverse strand, counting down.
CGTGCCGAAGGCCAGCGCGTCATGAATCACCACGGCCAGCAGCACCAGCCCCACGTAGTCGAGGAAGAAGCGCCAGTTGCCCGCGATGGCACCCACGATGAACACGATCAGCGCGATGAAGCTCACCGCGCCCACCGGCTTCTTGATGCGCGCCGTGAGCGCCGGCAGCCTGTGCGAGCAGGCCACGCCCAGCACGAACGGAATGCCGATGATCATCACGATGTGGCCCAGCATGTCGAGCGGATCGAGCGCGATGGTCTTCAGCAGCGGCGCGGCGCTCGGGTGCAGGCCGCCCCAGAACGCGAAGTTCAGCGGCATCACCACGATGGAGATGGCGTTGGAAATGGCCGTCATCGACACCGACAGCGCCACGTTGCCGCGCGCGCGGTGCGTCAGGATCTGCGAGATGTTTCCCGGCGGGCAGCAGGCCACGAGGATCATGCCCAGCGCGATGCTCGGCCCCGGCTTCAGGATCAGCGTGAGCGCGAAGGTCACCGCCGGCAGCACCACAAACTGCGCGCCGATGCCCACCGCCATCGCGCCGGGCATGCGCGCCACGCGCTTGAAGTCCTCGATGCGGGTATCCAGCGCGATGCCGAACATCAGGAAGCCCAGCACCACGTTCAGCAGCACCAGCGAGGCCGGGTTGAAGTGCAGGCGTATCTCGTCGACGGGCAGCATGCGTGGAGCCTCCTCGCTCGTTCGTTCTTCTTCAGGCGGGGTCGGCCAGCGCGGCGGCCGCGTTGCGCACCGCCGCGCGGTAGGTGTCCTTGTGCACGTAGTACGCCATGCGCTCCAGCTGCAGGTAGCGGAAGCCGCCGGACAGGTCGGGCGGCGGCCCCTGCACCGCCGCGCGCAGGGCCTGTGCCTTGGGCGAGCCGGCGGCCTTTGCGCGGAAGTAGCGCGCCACCAGTTCGGCCTGCTCGTAGCGCCCCTGCCAGCCGATGCCGCTGGCCTCGATCATCCCGAGCACCGCGATGTTCTCGAAGCGCGGCGAGAAGATGTTGAGGTACAGGCGCGGCGCCATGCCCTGCCAGTTGAGCAGCTCGCGGTCGATGAACGGATAGTGCAGCGCATAGCCCGTGGCGGCCAGGATCAGGTCGTAGTCGCGCGCGCTGCCGTCCTTGAAGTGCACCGTGTGCCCGTCGAGCCGCGCGATGTCGCCGCGCACGCCGATGTCGCCGTGGCCCACGTGGTGCAACACCAGCGAGTTCACGATGGGGTGCGACTCGTACATCTTGTAGTCGGGCTTCGGAAAGCCGAAGCGCACCGGGTCTCCGGTGAACCACTTGAGCACCGTCGCGTCGATCTTCTGCTTCAGCCACGGCGGCAGCGGGCGCTTGCCGCCCAGCGTGTCCGCCGGCTTGCCGAACACGTACTTGGGCACGAAGTAGTAGCCGCGCCGCACCGAGATGTCGACACTCTTCGCGTAGTGCACCGCATCGACCGCGATGTCGCAACCCGAGTTGCCCGCGCCGACGATCAGCACGCGCTTGCCCTTGAAGAGTTCCGGGTGCTTGTAGTCGCTGGTGTGCAGCAGCTCGCCGTCGAATCTGCCTTCGAAGCCTGGCCGCTTGGGCTCGGCCAGCGTGCCGTTGGCGATGACCACGCCCTTGTACTCGGCGGTCTCGACGGTGCCGTCGCCGGCCTCGACGCTCACGCGCCAGAGCGTATCGGGTGCATCGCTCACCGGCTCGACGCGCAGCACGCGCGTGTTGAAGCGAAAGTGGTCGCGCAGCCCGAAGCGGTCGGCGAAGTCGCTGAAGTAGCGGCGCAGTTCGCGGTGGCTGGGGTAGTCGGCCACTGTGTCGGCCATCGGGAATTCCGCGAACTCGGTGGTGCGCTTGCTGGAGATCAGATGCGCCGAGTGATAGACCGTGGAGCGCGGGTTGTCGATGTCCCACAGCCCGCCCACGTCGCTGTGCGCCTCGAAGCCCTGGAACGGCACGCCGTGCTTGTGCAGGTTGCGCGCGCCGGCCAGACCGGAGGGGCCGGCGCCGATCAGCGCGATCTGTTCATGGGTCGGTACGGTGCTGGACATCAGGCGGGAGGTTCCTTCGAAAGACCAGGAATGGCCGTGGCGCCCGCCTCGCCCACACGCGGCTTGCGCGGCTGGCCGCGCAGCAGGCGGTCGTGCATTTTTTCGGGCAGCAGGTCGAGCGCCCTGGAGAGCCACCCGATGCGGCGCGGCAGCACGATCTTCTCGCGGCCCGCGCTCACCGCGGCCAAGAGCCGGCGCGCGGCCTCGTCGGCCTCGAGCAGCCCCGGCATCGCGAAGCGGTTGCCGGCCGTGAGCGCGGTGCGGATATAGCCGGGGCTCACGGTGTGCACCGTGAGTCCGGTCTCGCGCAGTTCGGCGCGCAGGCTCTCCAGATAGCGGATCAGGCCCGCCTTGCTCGCGCAATACGCGCCGTTGCCGGGCATGCCACGCCAGCCCGCGATGCTGGCCATGCCGAGGAGCGCGCCGCGCCGCTGCGCGCGCATCGCCGCCAGAAAAGGCTGGAAGGTGGTGGCCGCGCCCAGCAGGTTGATCTCGAGCATGCGGCGGAACACCGCGAGGTCGTCTGCTTCGGCGGTGTCGTAGCCGCCCGCGACGCCCGCGTTGGCGATCACGAGGTCGGGCACGCCGGCTCGCGCCATCCAGTCGGCCGCCATGGCCTGCATCGCCGGGCCGGAAGAAACATCGGGCGTGTATGCCGTACCCTGCGCCGGCGCGAGCGCGACCAGCTCGGCGAGCCTGCCTGCATCGAGCCCCACCAGCGCCACCTTGGCGCCCGCGCCGAGCAGTTCGCGCGCAAGCGCCTGGCCCAGGCCACCACAGGCTCCGGTGAGGACGACGTTGCGATACGGCAGAGGCAAGGGCATGGACGCGATGGCTCCGGGTGGCAAAACCCGGTCACTTTAGCCGCGCATGCGCGCCGCGCCCCCCGGCATTTCCCCTTGCCCGGAACCCGTTCGCTGAAGAAACGCTGAAGCCCTCAGGCCGCGGCTGGCTCCGGAAACTCGATCTGGATCTTCACGTCGGTCGCGCGTCCCGCGGCCGCTTCCTCGAAGGCTTTCACGCCGTCCTCGAACGCGAAGGTGCGCGAGATGAAAGGCTTCACGTCGACCTGCCCCGAGGCGATCAACGCCAGAGCGCGCGGAAAGATGTTGGCGTAGCGGAACACCGATTCGATGCGCGCCTCCTTCGCCTGGATGGCCACGATGTCGAAAGCCACCTTGTCGGCGGGTATGCCCACCATCACCAGGCAGCCGCCGGGGCACAGCAGCTCGAAGATGTTGTCGAATGCACGCGCGCTGCCGCTGGCCTCGAACACCACGTTGGCGCCCCAGCCGCCGGTCGAAGCCTTCACCGTGTCGGCAAGACTCGCATTGCGCACGTCGACGGTGGTCACTGCCGGGTTGTGCGCGAACAGCGCGAGCTTCTCGGGCACGAGGTCCGCGAGGATCACGCGCGCCGCGCCGCCCGCGAGCGCGGCCAGCGCCGTCATCGCGCCGATGGTGCCGGCGCCGATGACCACCGCCACGTCGCCCGGCTTCAGCGCCGCCTTCTTCGCGGCCTGCAGGCCGATGGCCAGCGGCTCGACGATGGCACCCTCGCCGAAGCTCACGTTGTCGGGCAGCCGGAAAGTGAAGGCCGCGGGATGCACCACGAAGGGCGTGAGGCAACCGTGAATCGGCGGCGTCGCCCAGAAGCGCACGGCCGGGTCGAGGTTGTAGATACCTTCTAGCGTGGCGCGCGAATCCATCCGGGGAATGCCGGGCTCCATGCACACGCGGTCGCCGGGCTTCAGGTGCGTCACCTCCGCGCCCACTTCGGCCACCACGCCAGAGGCCTCGTGGCCCAGGACCATGGGCTCGTCCACCACGTAGGGGCCGATGCCGCCATGCTGGTAGTAGTGAACGTCGCTGCCGCACACGCCCACCGTGTGCATGCGGATCTTCACGTCGCGCGGTCCCATTTCCAGGGGAAGCTCCACGTCGCGCAGCCGGAGCTCGTGCGCCTTTTCCAGAACCAGTGCTTTCATTTCTTTCGTCCTCGAAGGTGTGTCGGTTGTCAATGCAAGGGGTTATCGGCGCGCAGCAGCGAGGCGCCGGTGTCGATGTCGAACAAGTGCACCTGCGCCGGGTCGGCCACGAAGCGCACCGCGTCGCGCAGCCGCGGGCACAGGGCCGAGGGCATCAGCGCGGCGATTTCGCTCTCGCCCTGCCCGAAGCTCACCAGCACCTCGTTGCCCAGGTATTCGATGAGCTGAACCTCGCCGGCGAAGCCGCCGTCGCGGCCGTCCTGCGTGTCGGCTTGCAGGTGCGCGGGCCGCACGCCCAGGGTCACGCGCTCGCGGCCTTCCAGGGCGAAGCGGCGCGAGTCCACGCGCACCGTGCCCTCGCGGCCCGCCAGCTCGAAGTACCCGCCGGCGTCGCGCACCCGCATCTCGACCAGGTTCATCGGCGGCGTGCCGATGAAGCCGGCCACGAAGGCCGAACGCGGCCGCTCGAAGATCTCGCGCGGCGAACCGACCTGCTCGATGCGCCCGTCGCGCAGCAGCACGATGCGGTCGGCCAGCGTCATGGCCTCGTGCTGGTCGTGCGTGACGTACACGGTGGTGGTCTTCAGCGCCTGGTGCAGCCGCGCGATCTCGATGCGCATGTGGTTGCGCAGCTTGGCGTCGAGGTTCGACAAGGGCTCGTCGAAGAGAAACACCTTGGGCGTCTTGATCATCGCGCGCGCGATCGCCACGCGCTGCTGCTGTCCGCCCGACAGTTCGGCCGGCTTGCGCTGCAGGTAGCGCTCCAGGCCCAGCGTGTCCGACACCTCCTTGATGCGTGCATCGATCTCGGCCCTGGGCACCTTCTGCCGCTTGAGGCCGAAGGCGATGTTGTCGCGCACGCTCATGTGCGGATAGAGCGCGTAGTTCTGGAACACCATGGCAATGCCGCGTTCCTGCGGCGGCAGGTCGTTCACGCGCTGGCCGCCGATCATGAGGTCGCCGCCGGAGATGTCTTCCAGGCCCGCGAGCATCCGCAGGATGGTCGACTTGCCGCAGCCCGAGGGGCCGAGGAACACGACGAACTCGTTGTCCGACACGTCGAGGTCGAACTGGTGCACGACCTGCGTGTCGCCGTAGCGCTTGATGATGTTGTGACAGCTGATTGCGGACATGTTCTGCTTTTCCGGAAAATGAGGGACCGCCGTCATGCGGCGTCGCGCTTGCGCTTGAACGCGGCGTTGAGAAAACCGCTGAGCACGCCGACCATCAGCAGCGGCGGCAGCGACAGCAGGATGACCGAGGCATTCAGGATGCCCCACGGCACGTCGCGCCCGAGCTGGCTCAGCTCCGACGCCACGATGGGCAGCGTCTTGGCGTCCGACGTGGTGAGCATCAGCGCGATGAGGAACTCGTTCCACACCAGCACGAAGCCGAAGGCGATGGCGCCGACCAGCGAGCGCGCCGCAATCGGCAGCGCCACCTTGAAGAAGATCGCGTAGGGGCCGTAGCCGTCCACGCGGCCCGCCTCCTCCACCTCCTTGGGCACGGCCTTGAAGGCGGGTATGGCGAGCCAGATCACGGTCGAGAGCGTGAGCAGCGTGTAGGTGACGATCAACGCGAAGCGCGTGTCGTACAGCTCCAGCTGCAGCCAGATCACCATGAGCGGAATGGCCACGGCCACGGGCGGCAGGAAGCGCATCGACAGCACGAAGAACTGGATGTCGTCGGCCCAGCGCAGCGGATAGCGCGCGAGCGCATAGGCGGCCGGCAGGCCCAGCAAGGCGCCAACGATCACCGCCGCCCCCACCACCACGATGGAGTTGACCAAACCCTGCGCCACCGCCTCGCGGCTGAGCACATAGACGTAGTTCTCCAGCGTCGGCGTGAAGAACAGCTTGGGCACCGCCGAGACGATGTCCACCCGGTTCTTGAACGAGTTCAAGAAGGTCCAGAGCACGGGCACCAGCGCGGAGAGCCCGGCGACGATGAGCACGAGCCGCGCGAACAGCGTGCCGACGGAAATCTTCTTCTTTGCGACAGCGCTCATTTCGGCCGCGTCCATTTCCAGATGTAGGTGAACGCGACGGTCGAGGCGACCATCATCAGCACCGCCATGCCCGAGGCATATGAGATACGGCCCGACTCGATGAAGCCTTGCGAGAAGGCGTACATGTCCAGCGTCTCGGTCGAGATGCCGGGCCCGCCGCGCGTCATCACGTAGATCAGGTCGAAGGCGCGCAGCGACTCGACCATCTTCACGAAAGTCAGGCTCACGAGCGGCGCCTTCAGCATCGGCAGCGCCACGTAGGCGTAGACCTCCCAGGTCCTGGCGTGGTCCATGCGCGCGGCCTCGAAGGGCTGCGGCGGCAAGGTTTCGAGCAGCTTGAGCACGATGACGGCGAAGAACAGCCCCCACTGCCACACGTCCACGAAGGCCACGGTGAACAGCGCCGTGAGCGGGCTGGCCAGCAGGTCCAGCGGTTCGCCGGTGATGGCCTTGTAGGGATACGTCAGCAGGCCGAACAGCGGATGGAAGGCGAACTTCCACACGAAGGCCGCCGACACGCGCGGCAGCAGCACCGGCACGATGAACAGCATCGACAGCACGTTGCGCCAGCGCGGCGTGGTGCACTGGTGCAGCAATACGCCCAGCAGCACCGCGAGGCCCATGGTGGCGCTGACGGTCAGCACTTCCCACACCAACGACACGCGCACGGAGTTCAGAAAGCGCCGGTCCGAGAACAGCTGGATGTAGTTCGAGAACCAGACCCAGCCCGTATCCGCCTGCCCCAGTTCACGGTCCTGCAGCGAGATGCCGATGGCGAAGAGCGTGGGTACCAGTGCCAGCACCGCCAGCACCAGCAGCCCGGGCCCGATGAAGACGAGCGGCAGCCGCGTCGTCTTCCTTCTTTTCTCCCTGGGCGCCATTACTTCTTGCGCCGCGCGACCAGCTGCTTGGCGTAGGCGTCGAGTTCGTCGAGCCCGCCCTTGATGTCGGTGCGCGAGCCGGTGATCAGCTCTTCCAGGATGATCCCCCAGCGGTCGCCGAGGTCGGGCCAGGCCGGGTCCTGCCAGAAGTTCACGGCCGTGAGCTTGCCGGTGTCGGCCAGCGCCTTGCCCAGGTCGGCGCCGTAGCGCTTGGCGAACTCGGGGCTGGACAGCACGCTGGTGCGGTTGAGCTCGCCGAACTGGCCTTCCGCGAGGCGGCGCTGCTCCTGCTTCTTCGAGGTGGCCCAGGCCACGAACAGGCCCGCGCACTTCTTCGCTTCCTCGGTCTTGTTGGCCTTGGCGCCGATGGCCAGCCCGTGGCCGTAGCCGCCGCCGGTCAATGGCGAAGGCGGCGGCAGGTAGGCGACCTTGCCGATCACGGTCGACATCTTCGGGTCGAGCGCATTGCCGGCCAGCGGCGTCGATTCGATCAGCATCGCCACCTTGCCCGCGAGGAAAGCGCCGGTGGCTTCGTCCCAGCCGCCGGTCTTGGTGCCGGGCGCGGAATACTTGAAGAGATCGAGATAGGTCTGCGTGGCCTTCACCGCGGCGGGCGAGTCGAACACGGGCTTGTCGCCGTCGAACCACTGGCCGCCGTAGCCGCGGAAGAACGGCATCCAGCGCCACACGTTGGCGCCCGAGCCGCGCTGGCCGCGCAACGCCACGCCGTAGACGCCGTTGGCCGGGTCGTTGAGCTTCTTCGCGGCCTCGGCAAATTCCTCCAGCGTAGTCGGCGGCTTGATGCCGGCCTTCTCGAGCAGGTCTTTGCGGTAGACCAGCAGGTCGCCGCCGCCGGTGAGCGGCGCGAACCAGGCCTGGCCGTCGAAGGTGGCGACCTTCTGGCGGCCGGGGTCGAAGTCGGCATAGTCGTAGTCGGCGGGGTAGTACCTGGCCAGCGGCACGATCCACTTCGACTGGGCGAACAGCGGCACGTTGGCCTCGTCGACGTAGTACACGTTGTACTTGCCCACCGTCGAGGCGTCGGCGCGGGTCTTGGTGCGGCGGTCGTTCTCGTTGAGGTTGTCGATGTTGAACGAGGCGCCGCTGAGGGCCTTGAACTCGTCCTTGTACTTTTCGAGCAGGGTCAGCCCGTCACGGGGCTGGGACAGGACGCGCACGTCCTCCTTGCAGACCTGCTGGGCCTGGGCCGTGGCGCCCCAGGCGGCCAGCACCGCCAGCAGCAGCGCGCAACCGGTCGACCGGATCGGGTTGTGAATAGCCGTCATCGCTTTGTCTCCTGTGAGCCTGCCCTGGATTGCCCCCGGATCGGGGCGCGGACAGGTGGGAGGAAGCGTAGGCAGCACGGGCCGGCCATCGCGTACAGGCCAGCCGGGCGACTGGTATTTTGATGACCACCCGGGGTGGGGTTTTGCCGAGGTCGGGCAGCCCCGTATCAGGCGGGTATCAGGCGGGCATCAGGCCGCCGTCAGCGGTGGCGGCGTGTGCCGGCCGCTGCGCAGGCCGAAGCGGTCCTGCGCCTGGTAGCGGTAGGCCGACGGGGTCATGCCCTTGAGCTGCAGGAAGCGGCGGTTGAAGTTCGCCAGGTTGGCGAAGCCGACCTCGTAGCAGATGTCGCTCACCAGCCGGTCGGAGGTCTGCAGCATCTCGCAGGCCTTGGCGATGCGCAGTCGCGTGACGAAGTCGGTGAAGGTGGCACCCATGTGCTTGTGAAAGTAGCGCGAGAAGCTGCTTTCGGCCATGTTGGCCACGGCGCACACGGCGGGCAGCGACAGCTCTTCGGTCAGGTGCTGGTCGAGGTAGTCGAGCACGCGGCGCATGCGTGTGTTGGCGCTGGGGTCTTCGCCGGCCGGCTCGGCGGTGCTCGAAATCTGGCGCCAGTCGGGCCAGCGGGCCAGCTCGTGCAGCAGGCCGATGAACTCGGCCAGCCGGGCCATGCCCTCCTTGGCCTGCACCTGCAGGAAACGTTCGCGCACCAGGGCATGGATGCCGAAGAACTCGATGCCCAGCTTCGCGCGGTCGAGCATCGGCAGCACCGCCTTCAACTCCGGGAACAGGTCGGTGCCCTTGCGCAGCGGCTCGTCGCGGAAATGGATGACCATGCTGCGCTCGGCGATGCCCTCGGGCGGCACGTCGTGCGATATCCATGTGTGCGGCAGCCGGGCGCCCACCAAGGCGACGTAGCCGGGCTCGAAGCGGCCGATGTGGTCGCCCACGAAGGCGTCGCCGCTGCTGCGGTTGATGCACTGCAGCTCGTATTCGTCGTGGTAGTGCCAGCAGTCGAAGGGCCAGGGCACGCCGTGCTGCAGGCAGCGCACCGAGCTGCCGGCCGCCGGCTCGAAGCCCAGCCGGGGGTCCCGCAGCAGCTCGTGCTCCAGTTCCGGCTTGCGCGCTGCGTTGTGCCTCATGGTGGGACGAGCCTTCGCGCGGTGGCCGGCAGGGATGACGGCCTCAGGGCCTCAGCGCCTCAGGCGCCGGCCACCTTCATGCGGTTCACCAGCACCGAGCCGGTGGTCTTGGCGCCGAAGGTGTAGGCGTCGGCCCCGATGGCCTCGATGCCCATGAGCATGTCCTTCAGGTTGCCGGCGATGGTGATCTCCTGCACCGGGAAGGCGATCTTGCCCTTCTCGACCCAGAAGCCGCTGGCGCCGCGCGAGTAGTCGCCGGTCACGTAGTTCACGCCCTGGCCCATCAGCTCGATCACGAAGAGGCCGGTGCCCAGCTTGGCGAGCATGGCGTCGAGGTCGTCGGTGTGCTTGGTCAGGCGCGAGCTCAGCGTCAGGTTGTGCGAGCCGCCGGCATTGCCGGTGGTCTTCATGCCCAGCTTGCGGGCCGAATAGGTCGACAGGAAATAGCCTTCGAGGCGGCCGGCATCGACCACCTTGCGCGCCCGGGTGATCACGCCTTCGTCGTCGAAGGGCGAGCTGCCCTTGCCACGCATGACGTGCGGGTCTTCGGCCACGTCGACGTGCTTGGGCAGCACGGGCTTGCCCAGCGAATCGAGCAGGAAGCTGCTCTTGCGGTACAGGGCCCCGCCGCTCACGGCCTGCACCAGCCCGCCCAGAAGGCCCACGGCCAGCGGCGACTCGAACAGCACCGGGCATTCGGTGGTCTTGATCTTGCGCGACTTCAGGCGGCTCAGCGCCCGTTCGGCGGCGTAGCGGCCCACGGCCTGCGGGCTGGCCAGCTCGTCGGCCGAGCGCATGGAGCTGTACCAGGCGTCGCGCTGCATGCCGTCGCCCTTGCCGGCGATGGGCGCCACCGAAATCGAGTGGCGCGAGCTGGCGTAGCCGCCCCGGAAACCATGCGTGTGGGCGCTGAAGAAGTGGCTCTGCTGGGCCGAGACGCCCGCGCCTTCGCTGTTGGTGATGCGCTTGTCGGTCGACAGGGCCGCCGCTTCGCATTCCAGCGCCAGCTTGGCGGCCTGCTCGCTCGTCACGTCCCAGGGGTGGAACAGGTCGAGTTCGGGGTGGTCCTTGGCGATGTCTTCCTCGTCGGGAAGGCCGCTCACCGGGTCTTCGGCCGTGAAGCGGGCGATGTCGTAGGCCGCCTGCACGGTCTGCTTGATGGCGCCTTCGGAGAAGTCGGAAGTGCTGGCGTTGCCGCGGCGGTGGCCCACATAAACCGTGATGCCCAGCGACTTGTCGCGGTTGCGCTCGACGTTCTCGAGCTCGCCCTTGCGCACGGAGACGCTCAGGCCGCAGCCCTCGGACGCCTCGGCGCCGGCATCGGTCGCCCCGAGCTTCTTGGCATGCGCCAAGGCCGTGTCGACCAGGTTTTCGAAGAAGGAGCGGCTGTAGGCGAAGCCGGAATCGGCGCGCGAGGAGGATGTCGTCATGTGGTGGCTATGATACTTGCGCCCCCCATTCCCCGTTTACCCCTGCTTCCCACCGCGCATTGCATGCGTTGCAACGCCGCGCGGTGCGGCCCAGAATCCATTCCATGTCCCGCAAACCCAAAAAAGGCTATTTCGTCCGTGGCCAGTTCGTCGCCGAAGGCAGCGAGCTCGACCTGGAGCTCAAGCGCGAGCTCAAGGGCACCGACGACGCCAGCCGCACCGACCTCAAGCGCGAGAGCGACGAACTCCAGAAGCTGGGCGGCGAACTGCTCACGCTGCGCGCCGGCCTGTTCGACGCGCTCCAGCTCGACGAAAAGCTGGTCGACGCCATCGCCGAAGCCAAGCGCATCACCAATTTCGAGGGCAAGCGCCGCCAGATGCAGTTCATCGGCAAGCTCATGCGCAAGCTCGAGCCCGAGGTGCTGGAGGCCGTGAGGCAGGCCCTGTCGGAGCAGGCCAGCGTGCCGGCGGCCGAAACCGCCGCCCTGCACGAGGCCGAACGCTGGCGCGACCGGCTGATTGCCGACGACGACGCCCTGGGCGGCTGGATCGAGACCCACCCGGCCACCGACTCCCAGCAGCTGCGCGCCCTGGTGCGCCAGGCCCGCAAGGACATGAAGACCGGCCCGGCCGGTGAAGCCCCTCGCCAGGGCAAGGCCTACCGCGAAATCTTCCAGCTCGTGCGCGCCCAACTGGCGGTGCACGGCGGCGACGACCATGCGGCCGCCGCGGCCGCGCAGGACCGGGAAGAAGACGCATGAAGCGCCCGTCTTTCTCCCTCCCCTTCCGGGGGAGGGCCGGGGTGGGGGCAAGCGGCGCATCCATCGGGCGCTCTGCCTGCCCCCATCCCAACCTTCCCCCGAAAGGGGAAGGAGCCACTCCATGAACGCGCCTGAACCGGTACGCATCGGCATCGTCTCCGTCAGCGACCGCGCCTCCAGCGGCGCCTACGAAGACAAGGGACTGCCCTCGCTGAAGGAATGGCTGGGCAAGGCGCTGAAGAACCCCATCGAGTTCGAGCCCCGGCTGATTCCCGACGAGGCCGCGCGCATCAGCGCCGCGCTGATCGAGCTGGTCGACGCCGGCTGCTCGCTGGTGCTGACTACCGGCGGCACCGGCCCCGCCCTGCGTGACGTGACGCCCGAGGCTACGCTGGCCGTGGCGCACAAGGAAATGCCCGGCTTCGGCGAGCAGATGCGCCAGATCAGCCTGCGCTTCGTGCCCACGGCAATCCTGTCGCGCCAGGTGGCGGTGATCCGGGACAAGAGCCTGATCATCAACCTCCCGGGCCAGCCCAAGTCGATCGCGGAAACGCTCGAGGGCCTGAAGGACGCGAGCGGCGCGCAGCTCGTGCCCGGCATCTTCGCGGCGGTGCCCTACTGCATCGACCTGATCGGCGGGCCGTACCTGGAAACCGACGATTCGGTCTGCAAGGCCTTCCGGCCGAAATCGGCCATCCGCACCCGCGCCTGAGCGGCGCCGGCGCGTTACTGGGCGGGAGCGCTCCTGGCTTCCACGTCCTTCAGGCACGCATTCACCGCCGCGTGCGATGCCTGCTCGTAACAGCGCGCGGCCGCGGCACGCGCCGCCTTCTGCTGTACGCGCCGCTCTTCGGCAGTGTCGATCTGGTAGCTCATGAGCCACTTCATGGACAGCGCCAGCACGATGCCAAGGCCGAGCGACATGCCCACCACGGTCGAGCGCCAGGTCCGCGCGCCGGGAACGGCAGCCTCGGCCACGGGGCCGACGTCGAACGTCATCGGCGGATGGGAAGGCGAGCCACCATGGACCCGGCGGCGCTGCGGGGCGCGCGGCTCTGCGGTCGCGGTGCGTGCGGAAGACTTGTCGTAGCTACCCATCGATCTGCATGTTGTGATTCAGGCGCGACGTGCGCGGAGGCGATTGTCCGACAACCGGCGCCCCTGCCTTTACCTGCCCAGGATCCACTCCGCAATCTGCGGAACGACTTCGCGATCGATCCCGTTGAAGCCGTGATAGGCCATCGCCTCGCATGCATCGCCCCTGCTCTCGCCGCCCTTGAAGCTCAGCAACGCCTTCTTCGGCGAGTTCTCCAGCTTCGCCATCAGCTCGGGCACCTTGGCAAACGGGCAGAGCGCGCAGCCATCCTGCTCGTGATGCACCACGAGCACGGGAACACGGATGTTCGCCAGCGGCATCGCCGGCACGGGCCGGCCGCGGTTGTCGACAAGGATGGTCGAGGTGAGGACGACGCCGTCAGGCCCCTCGGGGCCTGAAAGCGCGGTGGCCACATACGCTGCCGATTGCGTGCCCCGGCTGGTGCCCACCAGCCACACCGGCGCCTTGGACGCCTCGCGCATCCACGCGATGACCGCCTTCAGGTCCGCAGCGTGCTCGGGCGTCTGCCTGAAGCCGCTCAGATACGGCGGACTCTGCCTGTCCGACGGCGCATCGATCACGGCCACCATGAGCCCCTGCTCCGCGAATGCCTGTCGCGTGCGAACGAGGAAGTTGCCGGCCCCCCAGTTGAACGATCCGTTGGGAAAGATCTGCAGGCCGCCGTGCCCGCCCGCGATCAGGATGACGGCAGCCTTTGCTTCCGGCGGCGACAGAACGAGCATTCGCTGCGTCACGCCAGGCCGGGTGGGAATGTCCACCACCTTCTGCGTGATCTGCGCGTGGGCTTGTGCAACCAACGCGATCAGAAAGCCGGCGATCCAGTATCGGGCAGCGTTGTACATCGACGATCTCCTGCCCGGGATGGTATCGCCGCGCCGGAGGCTTTACAGCCCCCGGCGAGTGGCAAGCCAGAGGCTCAGGCCAGGTCGAACCTGTCGAGGTTCATCACCTTCGTCCACGCGGCCACGAAGTCGTGCGCGAACTTCTCCTGCGCATCCGAGCTTGCGTAGATCTCGGCAATCGCGCGCAGCTGCGCGTTCGAGCCGAAGACCAGATCGGCACGCGTGCCGGTCCACTTCAGTTCGCCCGACTTGCGGTCACGGCCTTCGTACTTCTCGTTGCCGGCCGGAGCAGCCTTCCACTCGGTGCCCATGTCGAGCAGGTTGACGAAGAAGTCATTGCTCAGCGTGCCCGGCTTCTTCGTGAAGACGCCGTCCTTGCTCTGGCCGACATTGGCGCCGATCACGCGCAGGCCGCCGATGAGCACGGTCAGTTCCGGCGCGGTCAGCGTCAGCAGCTGCGCCCTGTCGACCAGCAGCACTTCGGCCGGCACGCTGAAGCGGGCCTTGGTGTAGTTGCGGAAACCGTCGGCCACGGGCTCCAGCGGCTCGAAGGACGGCACATCGGTCTGTTCCTGCGAGGCGTCGGCGCGGCCCGGCGAGAACGGCACCTTCAGTTCGCGTCCGGCATTGCGCGCGGCCTGCTCCACGCCTGCATTGCCCGCCAACACGATCAGGTCGGCCAGCGAGATTTTCTTGCCGCCCTTCTGCGCCGCGTTGAATTCCTCGCGGATGCCTTCGAGCACCTGTAGCACCTTGGCCAGCTGCGCCGGTTCGTTCACCGCCCAGTCTTTCTGCGGCGCCAGGCGAATGCGCGCGCCGTTCGCGCCGCCGCGCTTGTCGGAGCCGCGGAAGGTCGAGGCCGATGCCCATGCCGTCGACACGAGCTGCGCCGGCGTGAGGCCGGAAGCCAGCACCTTCGTCGTGAGCGCGGCCACGTCCTGCGCATCGACCAGCGCATGGTCGACCTTGGGAATCGGGTCTTGCCAGATCAGCTCTTCGGCCGGCACTTCCGGTCCGAGGTAGCGTGCGCGCGGACCCATGTCGCGGTGGGTGAGCTTGAACCATGCGCGGGCGAAAGCATCGGCGAGCTGGTCGGGGTTTGCCAGGAAGCGGCGCGAGATCTTCTCGTAGGCCGGGTCGATGCGCAGCGACAGGTCGGTGGTGAGCATGGTCGGCGCGTGGCGCTTCGATGCGTCGTGCGCGTCCGGAATGGTCCCCGCGCCGGCACCGCCCTTGGCCACCCACTGGTGCGCGCCTGCAGGGCTCTTGGTGAGTTCCCATTCATAGCCGAACAGGTTCTCGAAGAAGTTGTTGCTCCACTTGGTGGGCGTGGTGGTCCAGGTGACTTCCAGGCCGCTGGTGATCGTGTCGCCGCCCTTGCCGCTGCCGAAGCTGTTCTTCCAGCCCAGGCCCTGGTCTTCGATGCCCGCCGCTTCAGGCTCGTGTGCAACGTTGGTTGCCGGACCCGCGCCGTGCGTCTTGCCGAAGGTGTGGCCGCCGGCAATGAGCGCCACGGTCTCTTCGTCGTCCATGGCCATGCGCGCAAAGGTGTCGCGAATGTCGCGTGCGGCAGCGAGCGGATCGGGATTGCCGTCCGGACCCTCGGGGTTCACGTAGATCAGGCCCATCTGCACGGCGGCCAGCGGGTTCTCCAGGTCGCGGGTGTGCGGCACCTTGCTGTCGTCATCCTTCACGAGCACCGCGTTCGGCTTGTCGACGCCCGGCGAGCCTTGCGAATAGCGGATGTCGCCGCCGAGCCAGGTGGTCTCGCGGCCCCAGTACACGTCTTGGTCGGGTTCCCACACGTCGGCACGACCGCCGGCGAAGCCGAAAGTCTTGAAGCCCATGGTTTCCAGCGCGACGTTGCCCGTGAGGATCAACAGATCGGCCCATGAAATCTTGTTGCCGTACTTCTGCTTGATCGGCCACAGAAGGCGGCGCGCCTTGTCGAGGCTCACGTTGTCGGGCCAGCTGTTCAGCGGCGCGAAGCGTTGCTGGCCACGACCGGCGCCGCCGCGTCCATCGCCGATGCGATAGGTGCCCGCGCTGTGCCATGCCATGCGGATGAACAGCGGACCATAGTGGCCGAAGTCCGCCGGCCACCAGTCCTGCGAATCGGTCATCAGTGCGGCGAGGTCTTTTTTCAGCGCGGCGAGGTCGAGGCTCTTGAATGCCGCGGCGTAGTCGAAGTCCTTGTCCATCGGATCGGATTTCGACGAGTGTTGGTGAAGCAGATCGAGACGCAGCTGCTTGGGCCACCAGTCTCGATTCGTGGTGCCGGCACCTGCTGCCTGGCTGAAGGGACACTTGGCTTCGGACTTGTCACTGCTCATGGGGAACTCCTGGTTTTCTGCTGCGAGGGGGTGAACCAAATTCTCTGACAGAAGCCGCGGTGAGGCGAATAGAAGCACTCAATTCCAGCGATAGCGCAAGCCGGCCATGCTTGTCATTCGCCACGCGGTCTTTGCCGCCCGGACGCGAGCTTTATAGCCCCATCGCGCACCTCGCCGCAATCGATCGGCCCCTGCGGCCGAATGGCATCGCTCAGGCCGCCGCGGGCCCGAAGCCGTGGCTGTCGGCCGCCTGCTCGCAAGGCACGCGCTCGGCCTGCACCGTCGAATGGTGGATGTCGAAGCGCTGCGCCAGCAGCGCGCGCAGGCGCAGCGTCAACGGTGCCAGGTCGCCTACATCCGGCGTGCCTACCACGTGCACGCTCAGGCTCACCTTGCCGCTGGAGAGCGCCCACACATGCAGGTCATGCAGGCTGGCGACGCCTTCGCTTGCCAGCAGCGCGCGTTCGACCTCCTGCAGGTCCACGTCGTCGGGCACGCCTTCGAGCAGCACGTTGAGGCTCTCGCGCAGCAGCCGCCAGGTGCGCGGTAGCACCCACAGGCCGATGGCCACCGCGATCACCGAATCGACCCATGCCCAACCCGTGAAGCGGATCACCAGCGCACCGACGATCACGCCGATGGAGCCCAGCATGTCGGCCCACACCTCCAGGTACGCGCCTTTCACGTTGAGGCTCTTGTCCTTGCCCGACGCCAGCAGCCGCATGCCGATCAGGTTGACCACCAGCCCGCCGACGGCCACCAGCAGCATCATGGTCGACTGGATCTCGGCCGGCGCGGAGATGCGGCGGTACGCCTCGTACAGCACGTAGATGGCCACGAAGAAAAGCAGCACCGCGTTCAGCACCGCCGCCAGAATCTCGAAGCGGTAGTAGCCGAAAGTACGCCGCCTGTCGGCCGGCCGTTTGCCTATCCAGATGGCGGCCAACGAGATTGCCAGTGCCACGGTGTCGGTGAACATGTGGGCCGCGTCGGACAGCAGCGCGAGGCTGCCCGACACCAGCCCGCCGACCACCTCGGCGACGAGGTAGGCCGATGTCAGCAGCAGCGCCCAGCGCAGTGCTTTCTCGTTGCTGCCTGCGGCGTGCGAATGCTCATGTGCCATGGGTTCCTTGCGGTGCAGGGGCCAGCGGCGCGCCGTGGTTCTGCTCGCGAGTATCTTCCTGCTGCGCCTCTTCTTCGTCGCGCCTGTGCGCGATGCGGTAGAGCAGCGGGAGCACCAGCAGCGTCAGCGCGGTCGACGAGAGGATACCGCCGATCACCACGGTGGCCAGCGGCCGCTGCACCTCGGCGCCCGTGCCGGTGGCGATGGCCATGGGCACGAAGCCCAGCGACGCCACCAGTGCGGTCATCAGCACCGGCCGCAGCCGCGTGAGCGCGCCTTCGCGGATGGCGGCATCCAGCGGCAGGCCGCCCTCGCGCAGGTTGCGGATGAACGAAATCATCACCAGCCCGTTGAGCACCGCCACGCCCGACAACGCGATGAAGCCCACCGCCGCCGAGATCGACAGCGGAATGCCGCGCATCCACAGCGCCACGATACCGCCCGTGAGCGCGAACGGAATGCCGGTGAACACCAGCAGCCCGTCCTTGAGGTTGCCGAACATCGCGAACAGCAGCGTGAACACCAGCAGCAGCGACACCGGCACCACGACCTGCAGCCGCTGCGTGGCCGACGCGAGGTTCTCGTACTGGCCGCCCCACACGGTCCAGTAGCCGGTCGGGATCTTCACGTTGCGCATCGCTTCCTCGGCCTCGGCCACGAAGGAACCCAGGTCGCGGCCGCGCACGTTCGCGCTCACCACGATGCGGCGCTTGCCGTCCTCGCGGCTGACCTGGTTCGGGCCCGGCGCAATGTCGAGCGTGGCCACTTCGCCGAGCGGAATGAAGCTGGTGCGCGCGCCCTCCGCGCCCGCGCCCTTGGGCAGCGCAACCGGCAGGCGCTTGATGGCCTCGAGGTCGGTGCGCAGGTTCTCGGGCAGGCGCACGATGATGTCGAAGCGGCGGTCGCCGTCGAACAGCGTGCCCGCTTCACGGCCGCCGACAGCGATCGAGATCGCCTCCTGCACGTCGCCCACGTTCAGGCCGTAGCGCGCGGTCTTGTTGCGGTCGATGTTCACCGTGAGCATCGGCAGGCCGGTGGTCTGCTCGACCTTCACCTCGGCCGCGCCGGCGATCTTGCCCAGCGCCTCCGACACCTCGGCCGCGGTCTTGTTCAGCACGTCCATGTCGTCGCCGAAGATCTTCACCGCCACGTCGCTGCGCACGCCGGAGATCAGCTCGTTGAAGCGCAGCTGGATGGGCTGCGAGAACTCGTAGTTGTTGCCCGGCAGCTTCTCCACTTCTTCCTGCACCGCCGCCAGCACCTCGGCGCGCGAGCGACGCGGCTTGGGCCACTCGCTCTCGGGCTTGAGCATGATGTAGCCGTCGGAGATGTTCGGCGGCATCGGGTCCGAAGCGATCTCGGCCGTGCCCGTGCGCGCGAAGATGCGTTCGATTTCCGGAAACTTCTCTTTCAGCGTGCGTTCGAGCTGCTTCTGCATTTCGACCGACTGCGTGAGGCTGGTGCCTGGAATGCGCAGCGCCTGGATGGCGAAGTCGCCTTCGCTCAGGCTGGGCACGAACTCGGTGCCCAGGCGCGTGGCCAGCAGGCCCGACAGCAGCACCGCCACCACCGCGGTGGTGATCACCAGCGGCTTGGCGCCCATGACGCGCGCCAGCAGCGGCTCGTAGCCACGCTTGGCCCACACCATCAGGCGGTTTTCCTTCTCGCTGACCTTGTTGCCGATGAACAGTGCCACAGCCGCGGGGATGAAGGTGATCGACAGGATCATCGCGCCCAGCAGCGCGATCACCACGGTGAAGGCCATCGGGTGGAAGAGCTTGCCCTCCACGCCGGTGAGCGCAAAGATCGGCAGGTACACGATCATGATGATGAGCTGGCCGAACAGCAGCGGCCGGCGCGCCTCCTGCGAGGCGGCGAACACTTCGTGGAAGCGCTCGCTGCGCGTCAGCGGCCGGCCCTTGTGGGCCTGCGCGTGGGCCAGCCTTCGCACGCAGTTCTCCACGATCACCACCGCGCCGTCGATGATGATGCCGAAGTCCAGCGCGCCCAGGCTCATGAGGTTGGCGCTGACCTTCTGGTTCACCATGCCGGTGAAGGTGAAGAGCATCGACAGCGGAATCACCAATGCAGTGATGAGCGCCGCGCGGATGTTGCCCAGGAACAGGAACAGGATCGCGATGACCAGCACCGCGCCCTCGAACAGGTTCTTCTTCACCGTGGCGATGGCCTTGTCGACCAGCACCGTGCGGTCGTACACCGTCACCGCCTTCACGCCGGCGGGCAGCGTGCGGTTGATCTCCTGCATCTTCCTGTCGACGGCCTGCGACACGGTGCGGCTGTTCTCGCCGATCAGCATGAACACGGTGCCCAGCACCACCTCGCGGCCGTTGTCGGTGGCCGCGCCCGTGCGCAGTTCCTTGCCGATGCCGACCTCGGCCACGTCCTGCACGCGCAGCGGAATGCCGTTGGCGTTGCCCAGGATGACGTTGCCGATGTCCTCGACCGACTTCACCTGCCCCGGCGCGCGGATGAGGTATTGCTCGCCGCGCTTCTCGATGTAGCCCGCGCCCACGTTGGCGTTGTTGCGCTCCAGCGCGGTGACCAGGTCGGTCATGGTGAGGCCGTGGGCCAGCAGCTTGGCGGGGTCGGGCGATATCTGGAATTCCTTGGCATAGCCGCCGATGGAATTGATCTCGGTCACGCCCGCCACGTTGCGCAGCTGCGGCTTGATGATCCAGTCCTGGATCTCGCGCAGGTCGGTCGACGAATACGGCTTGCCGTCGGCCTTCCTGGCCCCCTCTTCGGCTTCCACGGTCCACAGATAGATTTCGCCCAGGCCCGTGGAGATCGGCCCGATCACCGGCGAGATGCCCCTGGGCATGCTCTCGCGCGCCGACTGGATGCGTTCGTTGACGAGCTGCCGCGCAAAGTAGATGTCGGTGCCGTCCTTGAAGATCACCGTCACCTGCGACAGGCCGTAGCGCGAGAGCGAGCGCGTCTGCTGCAGGCCCGGCAGGCCGGCCATGACGGTCTCGATCGGGTAGGTCACGCGCTGCTCGGTCTCCAGCGGGGAGTAGCCGGGCGCGGCTGTGTTGATCTGCACCTGCACGTTGGTGATATCGGGCACCGCGTCGATGGGCAGCTTCTGGTAGCTGAAGATGCCCAGTGCCGCCATGCCCAGCACGGCGAGCAGGATGAGCCAGCGCTGCTCGATGGAGAAGCGGATGATGCGTTCGAACATGCGGACTTCCTCAGTGGGTGTGCGTGGCCGAGCTCTTGCCCTGCTGCGACTTCACGACGAAGCTGCCGCTCGCGGCATAGGCCGCGCCGGGCTTCAGGCCGCTGGTGATCTCGATGCGCTGGCCGTCGCTGCGCCCGGTCTGCACATGCTGCGGCACGAAGCCGCCGGGCACGCGCAGGAACACGGTGGGCTTGTCTTCCACCGTCTGCACCGCCTCGGTCGACACCGTCACCGGCGCGTCGACCTCGGAGGCCACGAGTTCCACGTTCACGAACAGCCCCGGGCGCCAGACGCGCTGCGGGTTGGTCAGCGTGACGCGCGCGGTGGCGGTGCGCGTCTGCGCGCCGATGAGCGAGCCCACGTAAGACACCTTGCCCGTCGCCGTCTGGCCCAGCGCGCTGGAACGGATGCTCACCGGCTCGCCGATGCGCACCAGGTTCAGGTTGTTGGCGGCCACGCTGATCTCGGCCCACACGGTCGACAGATCGGAGATGGTGAAGACGTTAACGGCCTCGCCCACCGATTCGCCCAGCGAGATGTGCTTTTCGACCACCATGCCGTCGAAGGGCGCGCGCAACTCGTAGCGGCCCAGCGCCGACGACGACGGCGTGGCGCCCAGCGCCAGCAGCTTCTGGTTGGCGTTGGCCACGGCGATCTGCGCCTCCTGCATCACCTGCTGCGCCTGCAGGTAGTCCTGCTGGGGCGAGATCTTTTCTTCCCAGAGCGTCTTCTCGCGTACGTAGGTGGTGCGCGCCAGCGCGAGCCGGCGCTGCGCCGACTGCAGTTCGCTGCGCTGCTCCGACAGCGCCGGACTCGAAATCACCGCCAGCACCTGGCCGCGCTTGACCTCCTGGCCCAGGTTGGCCGACACGCTGTCGACCACGCCCGCCACGCGCGGCACCACGTGCGCCGTGCGGTCTTCGTTGAACTTGATCTCGCCGGGCAACTGCAGCGACGACTTGATCCGCGCAGGGCCGGCGTTCTCGATGGTCATATCGGCCGCCTTGATCTGCGCGTCGGTGAAAGCGATCTTTTCTTCCTCTTCCTCGTGGCCGGCGTGCTCTTTCTTCGCCTCGCCCGAAGCGGCGGCCTGCTTGCCTTCTTGCTTGCCTTCCTCGTGGTGCTCCTTGTCGGCGTGGCCCTTGGCTTCGCCGTGATCGTGGTCGTGGTCCTTGCCCTCTTCCTTGGCTTGCGCCTTGCCTTCCTTCTTGCCTTCTTCGTGGTGCTCGCCGTCGCCGTGGCCGGCTTCTTCCGAATGGCCGGCGGCCTCGGGCTTGCCGGGGCCGGAGCGAAGGATCATCGCGCCGGCGCCGAGCCCCACGACGAGGACGATGACGATCGCCATCCACTGCTTCTTGCCGACGCGCTCCGTGAACGAGCCGCGGTTCTGTGTGTTCATGATCTGTTGCCTTCCTTGTCAGCGCGCCACGGGCGCCGCGGGTGTCACTGGGGAGATGTCGTCGCCTTCATTGCCGAGCAGCCGGTCGAGTTCGCCGGCCGCGCGGTGTGCGTCGGCCAGCGAAAGCAGGTACTGCGCGCGCACCTGGAACAGCGTGCGTTGGGCATCCAACGCCTCCAGGAAGCTGAACTTGCCGAGTTCGAAGCCCTTGGTCGCGGCCTTGTAGGCGGTCTCGGCGCCGGGCAGCGCGTCGTGCTGCAGCGTTTCTGCGGTGGCGCGCGCGGAGCGCAGGCGCTCGGTGGCCTGCGCCACCTCGGTGCCCAGTTGCAGCTCGGCGGCGGCGAGGTCGTCGCGCGCCTTTTCCTCGCGGCTCAGGGCCTCGGCCACGTTGCCCCGGTTGGTGTCGAAGATGGGCAGCGGCACCGACAGGCCCACCACCACCTGGTTGCGCCGGCTGCCGCCGACTTCGCCGTCGGAAGCCGGCACGCGCTTGGCGCCCAGCGACACGGTCACGTCGGGAATGCGCTTGGCCTGCTCCAGGTCGGACAGCGCCTTGCGCCGCTCGACTTCGAGCCGCGCCTGCACCACCACGGGCGCCGCGGCAAGGCGCACGCCCAGGTTCTGCGCCGGCGCCATCGCGGGCAGCTGATCGACCGCGCCCTCCACCTGGGTGAAGCGCGGATCGGGGTTGCCCCACAGCGCCGCCAGTTGCTGGCGCGCCGAGCGCAGCGTGCCTTCGGCCTGCAACAGCTCGACGCGCGTGCCGGCCTCGGCCACGCGCGCCCTGGTTTCTTCCAGCGGCGACACCTTGCCGGCCGCCACGCGGTTGGTGGCCGCGCGGGTCGCCGTCTGCGCAAGGCCCACGGAGTCTTGCGCGAGCCGCAGGCGCTCCTGCGCGGTCAGCACGTCGAAGAAGGCGGTGATGGTCGAGGCGCGGATCTCGGCGCGGCGCCCTGCCAGCGCCGATGCGGCCTGGTCGCGTGCGCGCTCGGCCGCCGTCACGCGGGCCGCGCGCTTGCCGCCGAGTTCGATCGGCTGGCTGAGCTGCAATGTGGTGGTGCGGTTGTCGCGGCGCAGGTCTTCCAGTTGTGCGTCGAGCGTGGGGTTGGGCCAGGCGCCGGCCTGCACGATGGCGGCCTCGGTGGCGTCCTGCTCGCGCGACGCGGCGGCAAGGCCGGGGTTGGCGCGCAGTGCCATCGCAACGGCGCTGCGCAGGGTCAGCGGGCCTGCGGGCTCCAGTGTCCTGGTGGCCGGGCGCGAAGACGCCTGCGGCGAAGATGAAGAGGAACCGGCCGCGGCCGGAACGGACGGCGTGACTTGTT
The DNA here is from genome assembly GCF_022009635.1 of Variovorax paradoxus. Classification (NCBI taxonomy): domain Bacteria; kingdom Pseudomonadati; phylum Pseudomonadota; class Betaproteobacteria; order Burkholderiales; family Comamonadaceae; genus Variovorax; species Variovorax paradoxus. Next base: position 2,938,991 of record NZ_CP091716.1, on the reverse strand, counting down.
GTGAATATGCCGGGGGCACCGCCATGGCCAAGACGGCCAGCGGCACGAAGAGCGTGCGCATCGAATTCTCCTGGGTTGCGAAACAACGGACGGACGAATTCGGCGAGAGCTCAGCTGATGGTGTGGATCAGAAGTTGTGTGTGTTCTCTCGCCGAATCAGAGGGCGAGAGACCAGTCGGGACGGACCGGAACGTCGGAGATGTGCGAATCGAATCGCTCGGCGGCGATGGCGCGCAGCGGCTGTGCGGCGCGCCGCACGGACAGCACGGGCTCCTGCGCGCCTTCGACATGCTGCGCATAGCCGGAGTGGCAGACGGCGCAGTCGCCGACGACGGCATTGGGCTGGGTGCTGGAGTTCTTCTGCGCGCCCTCGCCGCTGTGGCTGCGGTCGGTGCCGCGGGTTTCGTGCTCGTGGTGGCCCCAGTGCCGGGGCTGCGTGTCGCGCTCGTGCTGGCAATAGGCTGACGCCGCCGCCCAGCTGAGCTGGAACGGAAGCAGGAACAGCATAAGAATCAGGAACCAGCGGCGCATGGAACAAAAAGTATATCGAGGGCCTGCAGCAGGGCTTGGGCAATGCCCTTGCGGTGTGCAGGCCCTGCGCAATGTATGACGCCGGGTTGCGCATTTGTCCGTCAATAGGATTACTAAAACGTAACCGAGGCACCAAAAGTGCTTCGTTACCATTCACCCATGCGAATTCTTGTTATCGAAGACGAGCCCAAACTGGGCGATTACCTGAAAAAGGGGCTCGAAGAGAACGGATACGTGGTCGATATAGCCCGCGACGGCATCGAGGGGAAATACCTCCCGAGTTCGACACCAACCGCGCTAAGTGCTTGATTTGTATGGGCCAAGACTCTCGGCTGCCACTACAGCAGGCTCAATTGGGTGTCTTGCTGGGGTTTTTTGATCTTCAGTGCGGCCAGCACATCGGTCTGGCGTTGGACGATGGAAGAGACGCCCGCAATGGGCGCGGCATTGTTGATGCTCACACGGTGGCGCTGAATTCGCCGCAAGTCCGCCAGGGCAGCCTCCGGTGACAAATCGCTGCCACTCATCTTCAGGCGCTGGCGCATCACGCGGTACAGGATCAGGGCCAGCATGCAAATGCTCGCATGCGCCTTGATGCGCTCGGGCAGGCGGTGGAACACCGGCGCAATCTCGATCTCCGACTTCAGCACCCGAAATCCCCGTTCGATGTCTGCCAGTGCCTTGTAGCGCTGCACCACCTCTTTGGGTGTCAAGTCCGCCACGTTGGTCACCAGCAGCAGCTTGCCATCCATCGCCTGGGCGCGGGCCAGAGCTGCCTGGTCGATGTCATACGTGAACAGATCGGCATGCAAATCGACCTTGATGATGCGCTTGAGGTGCGCCTCGCTCACCTCATGGAAGAAGCGTGCCGTCACACCCGCATCAGACAGCTTTCTACCCCGGTGTGCCTTGCCTGCATCTTGCGAATCGAGCTTGCCCACCAGCTGGTCGGCGCGCTGGCGCAATTGGTCAATGCGCGCCTGACGACTGGCAGTCTGCTCGGCCGCCTGCTGCGGGTTATGGGCCGCCACCAGACGAAGACCCTGCCATTGCGCCTCATCGATAGTCTCTTCTGTCGTTTCTTGCTCTGATGCGCGGGCTCGGGCTCGGGCGTTGATCGGCTCCAGTATGTCTGCGAACTCGCCATAGCGCCGCCCCGGCACTGCCAGGATGAACTCCAGCGCTTGATCGGTTGATCCGCTGGCCCCACCCGACAAGCGCAACTCGGACAAGGCCTCTATGTTGTCCAGCGAAAGCAGCCCACGGTCAGCCACCACCACCAGGCGGCGGATGTGCGGGTAACGCGCCATCACCTTCTTCAAGGTCGGCTCCAACGTCGGTGCCTCGGCTGTGTTGCCCGCAAACACCTCGTGATAGATAGGCATGCCGTCGGCTGTTTGCACCACGCCGAGCATGAATTGGCGCACCACCATGCCTTCCTTGGACATCCCATAGCGGCGCACGTCACCCTCTTGCTGGCTCAGTCCTTGGGCGCGGATGGTGGTCAGGTCGTAGAACACCACCGACAGATCCTCATCAATCAGCGGGCGCAAAAGGCCCGCCACGCATTCATCCACCGCGTCCTGGTGGTCCATGAGCGCATCCATGCTGCGCAGCAGTTGCTGGTGGGTGAGTGCCTCTGCATCGATACCCGGCATGCTGACGGTTTGCAGCCAGCGCAGCACCCCGAGCTTGGAGTCGGGGTCGCACAGCCGGTTAAAGACCATCACCCGCAGGGCATGCTCGATGGGGTTGGTAAAGCGTGCGCGGCGAAAGACAGCAGCCAAGCCATCGAAACCCAACTCGTGCCAGAGTTGATCCAGCGCCCAGACATCGCCCAGGGCCAGTGCGGATTCAAAACGCACCTGGGGAACGGATGTCTCACTCAGTGAGCGACCCTTGGCGCGAAGCAGACCGCCCAGCAGTGAGTCGACTTGTCCATCTGTTTCGTCCACCCGCCCGATGGTGGCCAGCGTGCGCTGGCGGGGTTTGCCGTGTTCGTCTCGGAAGGACTCCACCAACTGGGCGTAGGTGTGGCCGCCTGAGCGGGTGAGCTTGATGAACATAGAAGAAGTGTAGCAAAAAAATACGGGCAATTGCCAACACATCAGCAATAAAACATTGCCACTACATAAAAATCAAAACGCCTCAGCTAAGTGCTTGATTCATATGGCACCGGTCCGCGAAAACATCGGAAAACGGCGGTTTGGTGTCGAACTCGGGATACCTCGCCACCGAGGGCGACTACGCGCTGGTTCTGCTCGACGTGATGCTGCCCGGCATCGACGGCTTTGCCGTTCTGCAGGCCATACGGCGCACGAAGAACGTGCCCGTGCTGGTGCTCACAGCGCGCGACAAGGTCGAAGACCGCGTGCAGGGCCTGCAGCAAGGGGCGGACGACTATCTGGTCAAGCCGTTCTCGTTTTCGGAGCTGCTGGCGCGGGTGCAGGCGCTGTTGCGCCGGGGCAAGCCGCAGGAATCGACCACGCTGCGACTGGCCGATCTGGAACTCGACCTCGTGAGCCGCAAGTGCTTTCGCAACCGCGCGCGGCTCGACCTCACGGCCAAGGAATTCACGCTGCTGGTGGTGCTGCTGCGGCGGCGCGGCCAGATTTTGTCGCGCACCACGCTCGCCGAGCAGGTGTGGGACATGAACTTCGACAGCGACACCAACGTGGTGGAAGTGGCCATCCGCCGCCTGCGCAGCAAGCTCGACGATCCGTTCGACGTGAAGCTGCTGCACACGGTGCGCGGCATGGGCTACGTGCTGGAAGACCGCTCCTGGGCATGAGTCAGCCCCCAGGCCGGCCGCACTCCATCCAGAGCCGGCTGTCGCTCTGGATCGCCGCGCAGACGCTGTTCGGGCTCAGCGTGATCTGCCTTGCCATCTACCTCGTCACCGCCTGGAACTTCGACCAGAAGCAGGAAGAGGAACTCGACCACAAGGCGGTGCTGGTGCAGCACCTGCTCAAGGAGGCGGAGAAAGGCGGCAACCTGCCCTTCCTGCGGCACAAGCTCGACGACTTCTTCTCGATGCAGGACGACGTGACGCTGTCGATCTCGCACGCGGGCCAGACGCTGTTCCAGTCCACGCCCGCGGTCGGCGGCATCTGGATGCTGCGCGACATCGAAGTGCCGTGGACGCAGGGCGACACCACCACGCAGCTTTCCGTACAGATCGGCGTGAACACCGCGCAGGAAGCGCGCCTGCTGCGGCGCCTGGCGTGGACGCTGCTGGGCGCGGTGGTGCTGGGCACGGCGCTGGTCTCGTTCACCGGCATGTGGCTGGTGCGGCGCGGGTTGCGTCCGCTCAAGCGGCTGGCCGAGAGCACCGCGGCCATGGCGCCGGACAAGGCCAACCGGCCCATCGACGCCATGGGTTTCGCCGAAGAGCTGCGCCCGTGGATCACCCAGTTCAACGCCCTGCTGCTGCGGGTGCAGCGTGCCTACGTGCAGCTGGAGTCCTTCAACGCCGACGTGGCGCATGAGCTGCGCACGCCGCTGGCCAACCTGATCGGCTCGACCGAACTCGCGCTCACCCGTCAGCGCAGCAACGAAGAACTGCAGGCGGTGCTCGCGTCCAACCTCGAGGAAATCGGCCGGCTCTCGGGCATCGTTACCGACATGCTGTTTCTCTCCCAGGCCGAGCGCGGCACGCCGATGCGCACGCGCGCGGTGACGAGCCTGGCCGTGCAGGCCGCCGATGTGATCGACTTCTACGACGCCATGCTCGAAGAAGCCGGCCTGCGCGCCGAGGTGACGGGCGACGCCATGGCCGACGTGGACACCGCGCTGATACGGCGCGCGCTGTTCAACCTGCTGGGCAACGCCATCCGCTTCGCCACGCCGGCCTCGGTCATCCGCATCGAGATCGGCCAGGACAGCGGGGAATTCACCGTGGCGGTGGTCAACCGCGGCGAGCCGATCGACCCGGCCGCGCTGCCGCGCCTGTTCGAGCGCTTCTACCGCGCCGCCCAGGCACGCGACGGCTCCACGCGGCACCACGGGCTGGGGTTGTCGATCGTCGAGGCCATCGCACGCATGCATGGCGGGCGGGTGTTCGCGGCCAGCCAGGGCGGCGAGACGCGCATCGGGTTCACGCTGCTGCGTTCTTGAGCCGTCAAGGCTTGGCGTGCGCCGCATCGGCCACGGCAGGTGACCGGCGACCGATGAAAAGGTTGATCAGCGGCCCGGTCATGGCGGTGGTCACGAGCGCCATGACCAGCAGCATCGTGAACAGTTCGGGGCCGATCAGGCCGGCGTCCAGGCCGATCTTCATGACGATGAGTTCCATGAGGCCACGCGCGTTCATCAGCGAGCCCGTGGCCAGGCTGTCGCGCCAGCCGTAGCCTGCCATGCGGGCACCGACCGCGCCGCCGGCGATCTTGCCGAAGGCGGCCACGCCCAGGATCAACATCATGGCGCCGAAGCCCGCGCCAGAGAACGCATTGGAGGTGGTGCCGAGCCCGGCCAGCGCAAAGAACAGCGGCATCAGCACGACGATGGAAATCGGCTCGATGCGCTCGCTCAGCGACTTCAGCAGCCGGTCGTCGCGCGGCAGGCAGGCGCCGAACAGGAAGGCGCCGAACACCGCGTGCAGGTGCAGCCACTCGGTGGCCAGGGCGGTGACCAGCAGGCCGATCATCAGCGAGGCCATCACAGTGGTCGAGGGCTCACCCTCCGGTGCCTTGGTGCGCAGCAGCCACGCGAAGGCCGGCTTGAGCCCGAAGAACAGCGCGCACAGCACCACGGCCATGCCCAGCGTGGTCTTGAGCAGCCCCTGGTAACCCTCGCCCGCGCCCACCAGCGCCACCACAAAGGCCAGCAGAATCCACGCGAACACGTCGACCACGGCGGCAGCGCCCAGCGACAGTTGCCCGAAGGGCGTGCGGGTCATGCCCCGGTCCTTGAGGATGCGCGCCATCACCGGGAACGCGGTGATCGACAGCGCCGCCGCCATGAACAGCGCAAACGGCCAGAAGCCCACGCCCGCCGGCGCCAGCGTGGGGTAAAGGGCCGGCGAGATGGCAACGCCCAGCGCCAGCGGCACGATCACGCTCAGCACGCCCACGTAGCCCGCCGAACGCAGCTGCTCGCGCACGCCCTTGGAAGCCCGCAGCTCCAGGCCCACCACGAACATGAACAGCACCAGCCCGAGGGTCGACAGCGACGACAGCCCTTGCAGCGATTCCTTGGAAAACAGCTGCGCATGCAGCGACGGGAACAGCGCCCCGAAAACGACCGGCCCCAGCATGAGGCCGGCGGCCATCTCGCCCACCACGCTGGGCTGCCCCACGTGGCGAAGCACCCAGCCGCAGACGCGCGCGGTGGTCAGGATGACGATGAGTTGCAGCAGCAGGGAAGTTGCGGACATGGCGTAGCGATTACATGGGAGCCGACGGAATTGCGGCCCATGTTAGTGCCACCCGATGACCGGCTCAACCCGCCCCCGCTCTTCCCTCACTTGGGCACGCGCATCAGCCGCAGCCCGTTCGCCACCACCAGCAGGCTCGCGCCCATGTCCGCGAACACCGCCATCCACATGGTCGCGCTGCCGAACACCGCGAGCACGAAGAACACGCCCTTGATGCCCAGCGCCAGCGTGATGTTCTGCCACAGCACCGAGTGCGCGCGGCGCGACAGGCGGATGGTCTCCGGAATGCGGCGCAGGTCGTCGTTCATGATGACCACGTCGGCCGCCTCCATGGCGGTGTCGGTGCCCGCGCCGCCCATGGCGAAGCCGATGTCGGCCTGCGCAAGCGCGGGCGCGTCGTTGATGCCGTCGCCGGTCATGGCGGCGGCACCGTAGCGCTGCTGCATGGCCTTGATGGCGTCGAGCTTTTCCTCGGGCAGCAGGTTGCCGCGCACGTCGTCGATGCCGGCGTGGGCACCGATGGTCTTCGCGGTGGCGGTGTTGTCGCCGGTGAGCATCACGGGCGTCACGCCCAGCGCGCGCAACTCGGCCACCGCCGCCTGCGACGATTCCTTGATGGTGTCGGCCACCGCGAACAACGCCAGCACTGCCTTGTCCGACGCCAGCAACGTGACGGTGCGGCCCGCCTCTTCATGCCGCTTGAGCTCGGCTTCGAGCGCCGGGGAGCACAGCCCGCGCTCCTCGATCAGGCGGTGGTTGCCGAGCACGTAGGCCTGCCCCGCCAGCGTGGCCCCCACGCCGCGTCCGGGCAGCGCGGTGAAGTCGGCGACCTCTTGCCGCGGGCTCTTCAGGCCCTCGGCAATGGCCTTCGACACCGGGTGATCGGAGCGGCCCGCAATGCTCGCGGCCACGGCAAACACTGCGGCTTCGCTGCCCGATGCATCGACCAGCACTGATTCGACCAGCTTCGGCTTGCCTTCGGTGATGGTGCCGGTCTTGTCGAGCGCAATCGCCTTGAGCTTGCGCGCCTCCTCGAGGTACGTGCCGCCCTTGATGAGGATGCCGCGCCGCGCGGCCGAGGCCAGGGCGCTCACCACGGTGACCGGCGTGGAAATGACCAGCGCGCAGGGGCAGGCGATGACCAGCAGCACCAGCGCCTTGTAGACCGACTGCATCCACGCCCAGTCCATGAACAGCGGCGTGAGCACCGCCACGGCCAGCGCCAGCACGAAGACGGTGGGTGTGTAGATGGCCGCGAACTTGTCGACGAAACGCTGCGTCGGCGCGCGCGAGCCTTGCGCCTCTTCGACCGCGTGGATGATGCGCGCGAGCGTGGTGTTCGACGCCACCGCCGTCACACGGAATTCCAGCGCGGCGGTCTGGTTGATGGTGCCCGCGAACACCGGGTCGCCGATGGTCTTGTCGACGGGAATGCTCTCGCCGGTGACGGGCGCCTGGTCGATGGCGCTGGTGCCTTCGGTGACGATGCCGTCGAGCGGCACGCGCTCGCCGGGGCGGATGCGCGCCACGTCGCCCAGCGCGACGGCGTTGGCCATCACGGTCTTCCAGCTGCCGTCGGCCTGCTTGACCTCGGCTTGCTCCGGCGCGAGCGCCAGCAGGCTCTGGATGGCATTGCGCGCACGGTCCACGGCGCGTGCCTCGATCAGCTCCGCAATGGCGTAGAGCGCCATCACCATCGCGGCTTCGGGCCATTGGCCGATGATGAAGGCGCCGGTCACGGCCACCGCCATCAGGGCGTTGATGTTCAGGCGCCCGCGCACCAGCGCAGCAAAGCCCTTCTTGTAGGTGTCGAGGCCGGCCAGCCCGATGGCGCCGAGCGCAAGCACGACCTCCACGGCCTTGAAGCCCATGCCGTCCAGCGCCATGAACGAGATCGACTCGGCGGCGATGGCCAGCACCAGCGCCGCGATGAGGCGCACGAGGCCCATGTTCATGCCGGCGATCTGCGCGGGCGCCGCGGCGGCCTGCGTGCCACCCGGGTTCAGCGGCTCCGGCTTGAAGCCGGCCTTGCGGATGGCGGCGAGCGCCTCGGGCAGCGCGCCGTCTTCGGTGGTGATGGCCATGGTGCGCTCGCCGAGGCGAAAGCGCAGGGCCTTGACGCCCGCGACCGGCTCCAGCGCGCGGCGGATTTCAGACTCTTCCACCGCGCAGTCCATGGTGGGGATGCGGAACAGCAGCGCGCCCTTCGGCACGTCGGCGCCATCCGCGCCGGCCGGAGCGAGGGGAATCGCGCCGCAGGAGCTGCTGCTGCCGCAGCATGAATCCTCGGCATGCGAGTGGGCGTGGGGCTTTGCGTGCTCATGGCCGTGGTCGTCGCCATGCGAATGAGGGTGCGAATGGGCGTGCGGCACAGGCCGTGTCAGAGCGTTTTCGTTCGTCATGAATCGATTGGAAACCCTGAAGCAGGTGTAGAGTCAAACGCTCATTTCCACTCCTTCATTTGCCGCATCATGAAAATCGGTGAACTGGCCAAGGTCGCGAACACCCCCGTCGAAACCATCCGGTACTACGAACGCGAGCAACTGCTGCCCGAGCCGGCGCGCACCGACGGCAACTACCGCATCTACGACGAAGACCATGCCCAGCGCCTGGGCTTCATCCGCCGCTGCCGCTCGCTCGACATGACGCTCGACGAGATCCGCAGCCTGCTGAAATTCCGCGACGCCCCGCAGGAAGACTGCGGCCAGGTCAATCAGCTGCTGGACGACCACATCGGCCACGTGGCCGCGCGCATCGCCGAGCTGAAGACCCTGGAAAAGCAGTTGAAGGCGCTGCGCCAGCAGTGCGGCGGGCCGGAATCGGCGAGCAGCTGCGGCATCCTGCAGGAACTGGACACCGCCGCCCTCGTGCCCGAGCCCTTCGGCCAGCACGCGGGGCATGTGCACGGCGCGCTGCACGCGCCGGCCAAGCGCGCCGCCTGAAGCGGCCTCGGGCTTTTGCTTCGGGCTTTTACTTGCCGATGAGCTGCGTGAGCTTCTCGGCCTCGAAGCACTCGTCGCGGGCCGCGTCGCCTGGCACGCAGTCCTTGGTCGAGCCGGAGCGGTCCGACAGCTTCTCGATGGCCTGCCACAGCAGCGCGATCTGGTGCTCCTGGCTCGAGGCGTTGTCGATCAGGCTGCGCATGGCCTGGCTCAGCGGGTCGTCTTCCTGCGTGATGCCGTAGGCCGAGAACTTCTGCGGCGCGGCCACGTCGGCGCTTTCGCCGGCCTTCGACGGGATGATGCGCGCGGGAATGCCCACCGCCGTCGCGCCCGCGGGCACCGGCTTGATGACCACCGCGTTGCTGCCGATCTTGGCGCCGTCGCCCACCTCGAAGCCGCCCAGCACCTTGGCGCCGGCGCTCACCACCACGTTGCGGCCCAGCGTGGGATGCCGCTTGGTGCCCTTGTAGAGCGAGGTGCCGCCCAGCGTCACGCCTTGGTAGATGGTGCAGCCGTCGCCGATCTCGGCGGTCTCGCCGACCACCACGCCCATCGCATGGTCGAAGAACACCCGCTCGCCGATCTTGGCGGCCGGGTGAATCTCGATGCCCGTCAGCCAGCGCGCCCCATGCGCGATGAAGCGCGCCGGCCACTTGAAGCCGTGAGTCCAACAGGCGTGCGCCCAGCGGTGCAGCACCACGGCATGGAAGCCGGGGTAGACCGTGATCACTTCCCAGGCGCTGCGGGCGGCCGGGTCGCGTTCGAGGATGCACCGGATGTCGGCGCGCAGGCGAGAGAACATCGCTGCCTTTTGTCGTTATATCGATATGGGGCGGGCAGTCTATAGCCCGCCGTCATCGCTTACGGGCGATAAGGTTTTATTCAGGCAGGGAGCCGCGGGGCGGCTTGGTCGCGTCGCTCATGGCCTTGGCGATGCCGCGCAGGATGTGGATTTCTTCGGGCGTGGGCTGGGCCCGGTTGAAGAGCTGCTGCAGCCGCGGCATGAGCTTCTTGGGCGCCTCGGGGTCGAGGAAGCCGATATCAACCAGCGAGCGCTCCCAGTGGTCGAGCATGCCGGCCACGGCCTGCGCATCGGCCGCCTGCACCGGGTTGACGGACTCCCGCACCTCGTAGCCGCCCAGCGCCAGCCGCCATTCGTAGGCCACCACCTGGATGGCCGCGCCCAGGTTGAGCGAGCCGAATTTCGGGTCGGTGGGAATGGTCAGGGCCACGTTGCAGCGGTAGACGTCTTCGTTCCGCATGCCGAAACGCTCGGAGCCGAACAGGAAGGCGACGTGCTGGTCGCCCTGCTTCGCCAGGGGCTCCAGGTGTTCCCGGGGCGTGCGGGTGGGCGGGCCGAAGTCGCGCGGAATCATGGCCGTGGCGCACAGGTGGGTCACGCCGTCGAGGGCTTCGTCGAGCGTTTCGACGATGCGGGCGTTGGTCAGCACGTCGAGCGCGCCGCTCGCGCGCTGGATGGTTTCCTCGCGCCGCAGCACGTTGGCCCAGCGGGGCGCCACCAGCACGAGGTCGGAGAAACCCATGGTCTTCATGGCGCGGGCGGCGGCGCCCACATTGCCGGCGTGGCTGGTCTGGATCAGGATGAAACGGGTGCGCATGGCGGGTTCAGGAGACACGAAACGGCGGAGCCGGTAAAATGCCCGATTCTCGCCGCCCGCATCGCCGGGCCGCCTTCGGGGCCTCCGCGGCCTCCCTACTGTTCTTCTCACAATCCAATGTCGTCCCCCAACCTGCATCCCATGCTCAACGTGGCCGTCAAGGCCGCACGCGCCGCCGGCGCGATCATCAACCGCGCTGCCCTCGACGTCGAGGCCGTGCGCATTTCGCAGAAGCAGGTCAACGACTTCGTCACCGAAGTCGATCACGCGAGCGAGCAAGCGATCATCGAAACGCTGCTCGGCGCCTACCCGGGGCACGGCATCCTGGCCGAAGAATCGGGCACCGAATACGGCGCCAAGGACTCCGACTACGTCTGGATCATCGATCCGCTCGACGGCACCACCAATTTCATCCACGGCTTCCCGGTCTACTGCGTGTCGATCGCGCTATCGGTGCGCGGCAAGATCGAGCAGGCGGTCATTTACGACCCGAGCCGCAACGACCTGTTCACGGCCACCAAGGGCCGCGGCGCCTACATGAACGAGCGCCGCATCCGCGTGTCCAAGCGCACCAAGCTCACCGAGTGCCTGATTTCGACCGGCTTCCCGTTCCGCACCGGCGACAACTTCAAGCAGTACCTGGCCATCATGGCGGACATGATGCCCCGCATGGCCGGCCTGCGCCGCCCCGGCGCGGCAGCCCTGGACCTGGCCTACGTGGCCGCCGGCTTCACCGACGGCTTCTTCGAAACCGGCCTGAACCCGTGGGACGTGGCCGCCGGTTCGCTGCTGGTCACCGAAGCCGGTGGCCTGATCGGCAACTTCACGGGCGAGCCCGAATTCCTCGAACAGCGCGAATGCCTGGCCGCCGCGCCGCGCATCTACGGCCAGCTGGTGCCGCTGCTCGCCAAGTACTCGAAGTTCGCCAACGTGGACGACAAGCTGCGCGCCAGCGACCGCATGCGCGCCGTGTCGGCCTCGACCAAGTCGAACCCCGACGACGCGTCGGTCGACCTCTACGCCCGCAGCACGGTGGTCGATTTCGCGGACGAAACCGCTGAGGGCGACAAGCCCGCCGTGGCCGTCCCCGCCGCGCCGCGCAAGCTCACGCGCATCCGCCGCGACGCACCCGCGGCACCCGGCACCGGCAGCGCCTCCGAGGGCGACGCTTCCGCCAAGTGATGGTGCTGGGGCCCCGCGCCGCCGCCAGGGTTCGCGCGGCTCTGCGCATTGCGCTGAGCCATTACGTCGCGAGCGGGCTCACCGTCGCGCTCGGGCTCCTGTTCATTTCGGGCGGCGTCCATCTCTGGCTCGGCACCCTGGCGGCCTCCGCGGCCGCCACCGGCGTGATCGTCACCGCCCCGCCCGACCTGCCCGGCCCGCGCCGCGGCAAGTTCTTCCAGATGCTGCCGGCACCGCTCATCGGCCTGCCGCTCTTCTTCGCGGTGCAGATGCTGCACACCGCGCCCATCCGCCTCGGGCTGCTGCTGGTGCCCGCCACCTTCATGGCCTTCCTGGCCATGGCCTGGGGCAAGCGGGGCATCCCCATCGCCATCGCGGTGATGTTCTCGATGATCTTCTCCATGGCCACGCAGGCCCCGCGCGACATGGCCGATGCGCTCGAGCGCACCTGGCACTTCGGGCTGGGCGCGGGCCTGTACGCGATCTGGGCCACGCTCGCCAACCTGTTGCTCAACGGGCGCTTTCGCACCCAGTCGGTGGCCGACGTGCTGTATTCGCTGGCCGCCCTCATGCGCACCGAGGCCGGCCAGTTCCTGCCCCACGACGACACCCGCGACGTGCGCGACACGCCCGCGCCGGTGCTCGGCCAATTGCTGCGCGAGCAGGCCGCGCTGGCCGACCAGCTGCAGGCCACGCGCGACATCGTGCTCGAATCGCCCCGCACGCCGCGCCGCCAGCGGCTGGCCGCCATGCTGGTGATCGTGCTCGAAATGCGCGACCAGCTGCTCGCGAGCGAGCTCGACCTCGACGCCCTGCGCGCCCACCCGGCCCACGCCGCGGCGCTCATCGAAATGCGCCAGGTGCTCGAAGAGCTGGCCGATGAAACCATGGCGCTGGCCGACGCATTGCTCATGCGCCGCCAGCCCGCCGCCGTGGCGGACCGGCGCCCGCGCCTGGCGGCCATCCATGTGTCGTCCGACGACAGCAGCAACGGCGGCGGGCACATCGGCCCCACCGCCGCCATGCTGGCGCGCGGACTGGCCAGCCGCATCGGCCACATCAACGACGAAGTGCTGCGCCTGTCGGCCATGGCCCGCGGCGACGCCGAGCCCAACCTGGCCGTGGTGCGCGCCAACTGGCAGATGTTCGTGAGCCCGACCGACTGGTCGTGGCGCCCCTTCTTCACGCTGTGGCGCTGGGATCAGCCACCGCTGCGCCATGCCATTCGCGCGTCGCTGGCCATCGCGGCCGGCTACGCCATCGCGGTGTCGATGCCGTGGGGCTCGCACGACTACTGGATCCTGCTGACCATCGTGGTCGTGCTGCGCGGCAGCCTCTCGCAGACGCTGGAGCGGCGCAACGCGCGGGTGGCCGGCACGCTGCTGGGCTGCGTGCTCGCGGTGGGGCTGCTGTCGGCGCATCCGTCGGCGCTGGCGCTGCTGGCCATCGTGACCGTGGCGCAGGCCATCGCGCACAGCTTCGCGGTGCGGCGCTACCTCATCACCGCCGTGGCCGCCACCGTGCTGGGCCTGGTACAGGCCCACATGCTGAACGTGGGCGTGGCGCCCATCTTCGCGCTGTTCGAGCGCATCGCCGACACGCTCATCGGCGCCGCGCTGGCCTGGGGCTTCTGCTACGTGCTGCCATCCTGGGAGCGCACGCAGATCCCGGCGCTGGTGGCGCGCGTACTCACCGCGCAGGCCCGCCACGCGCGCCTGGCGCTCGGCCTGGGCCAGTTGCAGGCCATCGACAGCAGCCCCGAGCTCGAATGGCGGCTCGCGCGCCGCGAGGCCTACGACAGCCTCTCCGCGCTGGTGCAGGCCACGCAGCGTTCGCTCTCCGAACCGCGCGCGGTGCAGCCGCCGCTGGAGCCGCTGGAACACCTGCAGGCCCACAGCTACCAGCTGCTCGCGCAACTGAGCGCAGTGAAATCGATGCTCGTGCTGCGGCGCGACCGCCTCACGCCGGGCGAGGTCGAAGGCCCCATCAGCCGCACATCTCAACGAATCGAGGCCGCCATCGGAACTATGCCGACCACCGGCCCCTCTCACCCCGAGAGCAGCGGTTCCACCGCTGTCGGCGGACCGATTCCCCTGCCCGACCCGTTCGACAACGACATCAGCCCCTGGCTGCTGCGCCGCCTCGATCTGGCCACGGCCCTCGCCACGCAGCTGCGCGACGACGCGGCCCGCATTCTTCAACCACTGAACGAAACCACAACCCAAGCAAAGACGACCACCGCCTGATGATCAAAGAGATACTCGCCCACCCCTGGTTCGGCACATGGGTTGCCGCCCTGATCGCAGTTCCCCTTTCTCTTCTCGCGCACCGTATCGGCGGCCTTGTCCTGCGGCGGATCACCCGCCCTGCCCCGACGATCCATTCGATGGTGGTCAGCTGCAATTCCGCGGCGCGGCTCGTGCTCCCGCTGCTGGCGCTCAACGTGGTGTGGCAGGGCGCGCCCGACGACCTGCACTTCATCGGCAACGTGCGCCATCTCACCGGCCTGCTGCTGATCGCTTCGACCACCTGGCTCGCCGTCAGGGCCATCAGCGGCTTCGCGGAAGGCGTGCTGGCCCAGAACCCGTCGGACGTGGCCGACAACCTGCATGCGCGCCGCGTGCTCACGCAGACCCGCGTGCTCGCGCGCACCGCCATGACGGTGGTGCTGGTGGCCGGCGGCGCGATGATGCTCATGACCTTCCCGGGCGCGCGCCAGGTCGGCGCCAGCCTGCTGGCCTCGGCCGGCGTGATCGGTATCGTGGCCGGTCTGGCGGCCAAGCCCGTGTTCAGCAACCTCATTGCAGGCCTGCAGATCGCGCTGGCGCAGCCGATCCGCATCGACGACGTGCTGGTGGTCGAAGGCGAATGGGGCCGGGTCGAGGAAATCACCGGCACCTTCGTCGTCATCAAGATCTGGGACGAGCGCCGGCTGATCCTGCCGCTCACCTACTTCATCGAGAAGCCGTTCCAGAACTGGACGCGCCACTCGTCGCAGCTGCTGGGCGCGGTGTTCATCTACGCCGACTACGGCATGCCGCTCGCGCCGCTGCGCGAGGAGGTCGAGCGCATCGTGAAGTCTTCGTCCGAATGGGACGGCCGCTTCTTCAACCTGCGCGTGACCGACGCCACCGAACGCACCATGCAAATCCGCGTGCTGTGCACCGCCGCCACCTCGGGCCTGGCCTTCGACCTGCGCTGCAACGTGCGCGAAGGGCTCATCGACTTCATGCAGCGCGAGTACCCGCAGTTCCTGCCGAAGATGCGCATCGAGAGCGAAGGCGCGCAGGAGCGCCAGATGCCGCAGCCGGCCCAGCACGCCTGAGCGCGGCCTTGGGTGACCTTCGCCGCCGATGCGGCAGCTACCGGGCAACTTCATCTGAGATACTGCACGAGCGCTAAGAGTTCGGTTCCCGCCTCGCCTGATGGGGCAGGAATCATCACCCGGACCATTCCATGCCCGATGAAACCACGTCCATCCCGCTGACCTGTGCACAGCACGCATTCAACAAGCAGCCGCCTGACGAAGCACTGTCTGGCCTCGTGAAGGACTATCTTGAATTGCGCGCTCAGGGCTCGGCGCTTTTGCTGGCCTCGAGCGGGTTTCAGTGGGCTCCTGCTTCCCCGGGTTATCTCGTCAAGTCGCTCCAGGGCAGAAGCTATTACGTGCCGTTCAATCTCGCGTCGATGTTTCCTGCAGATGACATGCTTGAGGAAATCGACGACCTGCTAACTGCCTGCAGGCTCAATGAATCCGGCAACATCTGCTTGAGCGGCAGCGCCACTTTTTTGGGCAAGGTCGCTTCCATCACTGATCTTGATTTCTGCGAGTACTACTTCGACGATCTCGACAGCGCCAAGATCAAGGTGGACGCCAAGGCAAAAGAGGAAACGCTGCCCTGCCTTTTTCGCGTCAAGTCGGAAGACCGGGCCGAGCATCGGCCTTTCCTGAACTTGCAGCCGTTTCTGGACCGGATCAAACTGCACACCGATTCAGAGACCGAGTTCGAACGGGTCAAGCTCGACTATGTCGCCGCGCCAGAACGCTTCGGCCCGATCGCGGTCACCAACATGATCCTCTCGACCGACATTGGCGGCACCGATTCGCGCAACGCAGCCTTGAGCTTTCAATACCAGGAAATCGTGGTTTGCGAGCAGGCGCGGCAGCCCCATCGTTCGCTCGTGTCGGCGGCGGATATCGGGCGCTACATGAATTGGCTCAAGGACCAGGCCAAAGCATTGACCGAAGCTGGCGGCAAGGATCTGCCGACCTCGGGTCCGAAGCTCGTCAAGGCGCTGAAACGCGCACTGTCCTGGTATCTGGTTGCGGGAATGGAAGAGCCCGCCAGCGACATCGTGAGTGTGCTCAACCATCCCGTCATGGCCAGAATTTCGAGTTCGGCCCGCGGCGAGGAGCTTGAGCGTATGCTGGGGGACCTCGACCGGGCCGCGGCTGATGAACTGCGCCAGTTGGTTGGCCTGGAACGCCCCGGCAACGGCATCGCGGCGAACGATTTGCTGGATTTTTATACTCTTGCACATGAACTGGCCAAGGACTTGGCACAAGAGATGGAATCCCTTTCAGTTGCATAGAAGGACGACCCATGGATCGCAACGCCCTGCTGAAAAAATTGATTGCTCTGAATCCGGCCCCCGATTCAGAAGGCTCGGAGCCCAGCGACGCGCTGCGACCGGAAGACATGGATGACCTGGATACGCTAGCGGTCAAGTTCAGCAAACTTGCCAAGCGCAGCGACGAACTCGCGAACAAGACCGCCGTCGTTAAGCGCCTTCAGAACACCGATTACAGCCAGCGCAAGCTGATTCTCCAGAAGCTGTCTCGAACCTTCGCCAGCATCGACGAGAACGACAAGGCCGAGCGCAAGCATGCCGATGCAACGCAAGGACGAAGTGCGGACAAGCGGCGCACGACACTGAAGGCCGAGATCCCCCTAGAAGAGGTGCATCGACGAATCACCGATCTCCAGCGTGAACTCGACGAATTGATTGCGGCCAACAAGCCGCGGGTCGTCGCGGAAGTCCGTACGCTGATCAATGAATACGATGTGAGTCCGGAAGAACTCGGTTTTTCCACGAGACAGCACGGTCGGCACCTCCAGAGGACGCGCTCGAACACCGGCAAGCGGCAGCAAGTTGCGAACTGACGCCTACTTGGCCGACGCCAGCATGTAGTCGACCGTGAGGTTCGCCAGCGCGCGCACGCCGTTGACCAGCGCCGGTTCGTCCACGTAGAACTCCGGCGAGTGGTTCGACGCGGCCTTGGTCACGTCCACGCCCTTGGGCGTCACGCCCAGGTTGAAGAACAGGCCCGGCACGCGCTCCTGGTAGAACGAGAAGTCTTCCGACGCCGTGGCCTTGGGCCCGAGCATCCAGTTGCCCTCGCCCGCCACGCGCTGCAGCGTGGGCGCCATCTGCGCGGTCAGCGCCGGCTGGTTGATGGTGGCGTTGTAGAGCTCCACCACCTTGAAGGTGGCCTCGGCGCCCGCGCTCGCGGCAATCGACTCCGTGGTGCGCTTCATGCGCGCGTGGATGTCTTTCTTCATGGCTTCGTCGTAGGTGCGCACGGTGCCCATCATCTCGACCTTCTCGGGCACGATGTTCATGCGGTTGCCGCCGTGAATGGTGCCCACGGTGATGACCGAAGGCTCCAGCATCGCATTGACCTGGCGGCTCTGGATGGTCTGCAGGCCCATCACGATCTGCGAGGCCACCACGATCGGGTCGATGCCGCCCCAGGGGCGCGCGCCGTGCGTCTGGCGGCCCTTCACGTCGATCCAGAACTGGTCGGCCGCCGCCATGGCCGCGCCGCTGCGCCAGGCCAGCTTGCCCGACTCGATGCCGCTGCTCACGTGCAGGCCGAAGATGGCGTCGACCTTCGGGTTCTCGAGCACGCCCTCGGCCACCATCTGCTTGGCGCCCCACATGTTGCTGCCGTTGGGCTCGAAGTCGGCCGGGCTCTCCTCGGCCGGCTGGAAGATGAACTTGACCGAGCCCTGCAGCTGGTCCTTCATGCTCGCCAGCACTTCGGCGGTGGCCATGAGGATGGCGACGTGGGTGTCGTGGCCGCAGGCGTGCATCACGTCGACTTCCTTGCCCAGGTACTGGCCCTTGGCCTTCGAGGCGAAGGGCACGTCGACGCGTTCCTTCACCGGCAGCGCGTCCATGTCGGCGCGCAGCGCGACCACGGGGCCCGGCTTGCCGCCCTTGAGCAGGCCGACCACGCCGGTCTTGGCCACGCCCGTCTTCACCTCGAAGCCCAGCTTGCGCAGATGGTCGGCCACCAGCTTCGCGGTGCGCATCTCGTAGTTGCCGAGTTCAGGATGCTGGTGAATGTCGCGGCGCCACGCGATCAGCCTGGCCTCCACCGCCTTGGCGCGCGTGTCGATCTGCGCCTGCAGCGAGGCGGCGTCTCCTGCCTGCGCATGGGCCGATGCGGCGCAGAAGGCGAGCGCGGCGGCCAGCACGGGGTTCAGGAAATTCTTCTTCATTGGCATGTCTCCGGTTGAAATGTTTTTTTGTGGGCCTTGGCCGAGGCCGGGACTCTAGGTCGCGGCACCGGGCGTGTATGTCCTCACGAATGCGGGCACGGGAACTTTGCCACGGCGCCGCATGGCATTATTTGAACGCCGGAGACACACATGAACAACGAACTGCCGGTGCAGGACGCATGGCTCGCAGAGGCCGTCCAGCACCTCGGAAGCCCCGCCTTCCATTCCCGCCTGCTCGAGGGCCTGCACACGGCGCTGGGCGTGGACCACGTGAGCTACCTGAGCTACGACGCCCAAGGGCGCGTGCAGGCCGCGTCGGCCGCCAGCGTGCTCGACCAGGACCTGATCGAGTCGACCACCGAAATCTTCGTGCAGCGCTTCTATGCGCGCGACCCGCACTACCCGCTGATGTTCAGCGACGCGCGCCGGCCCGCCGCGCCGCGCCCCGAGCTGCAATTGCTCTGGACCTCGGCCGCCGGCATCGGCGACGCCGAGTACCGCCGCCTGCTGTTCGACCGCCCCGGCTTCGACGGCAAGGTGTCGCTGGTGCGCCGGTGGCGCGAGCAGACCTGCTACCTCAACCTGTACTTCTCCCGCACCAAGGTGCAGCGGGAGCGCACCGCCCGGCTGATGCGCGCGCATGCGGCCACGCTCATGGCGCTGGCGCACCGCCACGACGAACTGGTAGCCATGCAGCAGCAGTTGCATGCACCGGCGACGCAGGCCGGCGCATGGCCCCAGCTCTCCCCACGCGAACGCGAAACCGCACGCCTGATGACCGAAGGCTGCACCGCGAAGGAAATCGGCCGGCGGCTGTCGCTCTCGCCGGCCACCGTCATCACCTACAAGGAGCGCGTGTACGCCAAGCTCGGCGTGCAGAACCTGCGCGAGTTCCTGACGCTGGCGGCGCACTGAGTCCTTTCATTTTTCAAACGACATCGATACACCCATGAGCCAGGCTCTCTTCAGGAAATTGCTGGGCGCATTGCCCGTTGCCGCAGCCCTCGCATGCGCCTCGGCGCAAGCCGAGCCTACCGTGGTCGCGCCCGTCAAGGGCTACACCTTCGCGGGCGACAAGCTCGTGTCTTTCGAGGCGCTGGCCTTCGACAAGGGCCGCGTGCTCGGCGTCGGCGAAGCGGCCACGCTCGCGAAGCAATACCCCGACGCCCGCAAGATCGACGGCCAGGGCCGCGCGCTGCTGCCCGGCCTGATCGACGCGCACGGCCACGTCTTCCGCGTCGGCTTCCGCCAGAGCGAAGTGGTCGTCACCGACACACGCACGCTGGCCGAGGCACAGGCGAAGATCAAGGCCTACGGCCAGGCCAACCCAGCGCGCCAGTGGATCATGGGCTCGGGCTGGAACCAGGTTTTGTGGAAGCTCGACCGCTTTCCCACGGCCGCCGAACTCGACGCCGCCATTGCCGACCGCCCGGTGACGCTGCGCCGCGTCGATGCACACGCCATCTGGGCCAACACCAAGGCGCTGCAGCTGGCCGGCATCACCCGCGACACGCCCGACCCGGTGGGCGGGCGCATCGAGCGCGACGCCAAGGGCGAACCGACCGGCATCCTGATCGACAAGGCGCAGCTTCTGCTGACCAAGGTCATGCCGCCCTACACCGACGCCGAGCGCCGCCTCGCGCTCGACTCCGCCCTGCGCCACTTCGCCTCGCTGGGGCTGACGGGCGTGGGCGACGCCGGCACCGGCGCGGACGAAGTGCGCATCTACCGCGAATTCGCGGACGCGGGCAAGCTCAGCTCGCGGGTCTACGCCATGATCAACGACGTGGGCGACGACTACAAGAAGCTCTCCACCCAGGGCCCGCTCAAGGGCTACGCGGACGACCGCTTCAGCCTGGCCGCGGTGAAGCTCTTTGCCGACGGCGCGCTCGGCAGCCGCGGCGCCGCGCTGCTGGAGCCGTACAGCGACGACCACAACAACAAGAGCCTGCTGTTCATGGACGACGCCGCGATGCGCGCCAAGGTGCGCACCGCGCTGAAGGCCGGCTACCAGGTCAACGTGCACGCCATCGGCGACGCGGCCAACCGGCAGATCCTCGACGCCTTCGAGGCCGCCTACAAGGAAGACGCCAGCGGCATGGCGCGGCGCAACCGCGTCGAGCATGCGCAGGTGGTGTCGCTGCAGGACATTCCGCGCTTCAAGACGCTGGGCCTGATCGCGTCGATGCAGCCCACCCATGCCACCAGCGACATGAACATGGCCGAAGACCGCGTGGGCAAGGAGCGCATCAAGGGCGCGTATGCGTGGCAGACCTTTTTGAAGCAGGGCACGGTGATCGCGGGCGGCTCGGACTTTCCGGTGGAGTCGGCCAACCCCTTCTTCGGCCTGCATGCGGCCGTGACGCGCACGGACCACCAGGGCAAGCCCATCGCCGGCTGGCACCCCGAGGAAGCGATGACGCTGCCGCAGGCGCTGCGCGCCTTCACGCTCGACGCGGCCTATGCCGAACACCAGGAAAAGACCACCGGCTCGCTGGAGCCCGGCAAGTGGGCCGACTTCATCATCGTCGACCAGGACCCGTTCACCGCCGCGCCCGGCGACATCTGGAAAACCAAGGTGCTGGGCACCTGGCTCGCGGGCGAGCAGGTCTACGCGGCTCCGGCGGCACGCTGATCGGCCATGCCGGCCGCGGCCATGGTGCTCGTGGGCTTCGCGGCGTATCAGCTCTCGACGCTCTTCACGCGCTGAGCCTTGCGCATCGACGGCCATTCGAGCAGCGTGAACGCGCGCAGCAGCCACTCGACCGGGCCATAGGCAAAGCGTCCCATCCACCAGCGGCTGAGCACCAGTTGCGCCGCGAAGATCGAGAAGGCGAACGCGAAGCCGCCGAGCGGCCCGACCGAGCCGATCAACCGCAGCCCGTAGGCCAGGAAGATCCATGCGCACACCAGCGACTGCAGCAGGTAGTTGGACAGCGCCATGCGCCCGGCCGGCGCCAGCCACGCCACCAGCCCCTGCCCGCGTGGCGTCTGGAAGAACAGCAGCAGCGCCGATGCATAGGCGGCCGTGAGGAAAGGCGCCGTGAGCAAGCCGAGCCCGAAGCCGACCACCTCTCGGCCGCCGTCGCCCACGCGCATCGTCGACAGGCCGTAGACCACGGCGCCCGGCAACCCGATGAGCAGCCCGCAGATCACCAGGCGCTTGAACAGGGTCCGGTGCGCGGCGGCATTCGCCAACAGCCCGCGCCGTCCGGCGATGAAGCCCGCCAGGAACATCGCCAGCGCCGTCGGCGCCTGCGCGAGTGCAAGCACCACCCACACCTGCGCCAGCTCGCGCAGGTGCTGCGCGATGACCGTGGCCGGCGTGCCCCGGTAGGCGTGCAGCGCCGCCATGGCCTCCGCGTGAAGGCTGCGCGTGTCGGCATCGATGCCGGCGCGCGTCATCAGATAGCCGAGGCTGGCCCACAGCAGCGAGGTGACGAGCACCAAGGCCACCGCGCAGAACGCCATGAAGCCGTCGCCGCGCCGCCGCAGCAACAGCAGCACGCCGCCGATCGCCGCGTAGGTCGTGAGGATGTCGCCGTGGTACAGCACTACCGCATGCAACAGGCCCAGCACCCACAGCCCCAGCAGACGCCGCAGCATGCGCGGCGCGAAGGCTTTGCCGTCGCGCTCGGCGGAGTCCATCTGCAGGGTGAAGCTGTAGCCGAAGAGGAAGGAGAACAGCAGGTAGAACTTGGTCTCGAACAGAAAGGAGCGCATGAACAGCGCCGCGCGCTCGGCCGCTGACTGCGCCATCGGGTCGGGCACGCCCATGCCGTAGAAGGGAGAGGCGAAGGTCGCAATGTTCACCACCAGAATGCCCAGCAGCGCAAAGCCGCGCAGGGCATCGACCAGCGACTGGCGCTCGCGCGCCGGAGCCGTCGTGCTCATGCCGCCCTCCCGGGACGCAGGAAGCGGCTGACGATCAGCCGCAGCATCGGCGCCTCGGCCTCCGGCTCGAAGCTCGAGTCGACGGCCAGGCGCGCGAAGACCCCGTCGATCAGCGCGGCGATCCAGCTTGCCGTCTGGCCGGCATCGAGGCTCGCGTCCACCTGCCTCCGCGCTACGGCCGTGCGCAGCAGCGCGGCGATGGCTTCGCGCGTGGCGGCGTCGCTCGCGGCCACGCGCGCGCCCACGGTCGGGTTGCGCGTGGCCTCCGCCGCAATTTCGAGCGCCAGGCGCGAATAGGCCTTGTCGGCCGCGAAGCCCATCACCACGTCGAGAAAGCCCAGCAGCGCCTCCAGCAGGTCGGGCGCGTCGCCGAGCGTCTCGAAGTAGGCGGCGGTGTCGCGCTGCTCTTCTTCGATGATGGCTTCGACGATGGCGCTCTTGCTGTCGAAATAGTGAAAGAGGTTGCCCGGGCTCATGCCCGCGGCGGCACAGATCTCGGCGGTGGTGGTGGCATGGAAGCCGCGTCGCGCGAAGCAATCGGCGGCGGCCTCCATGATCTGGCGGCGCTTGGCCTGCTGGCGTTCAGGGTCGACTTTGCGCATGGCATGGGCTCGGTTGTCCGGTCATGCGCCAATTATTAGACTAAACGCTCGATCTAATATTAAGAAACCCTTTCGGAACCGCCGGGCACTCAGCGCTTTCGCTTCTGCACGATGCCGTGGATGGTTTCCATCAACAGGCGCGCGCCCTCGCCCGGCTCGCTGTTGCGCCGCACCGTGAGCCCCACCGGGCCTTCGGTGCTGGCGGTGTCGATGGCCACGCGCTTGAGCTCGCCGCGCGCCAGGAAGCCTTCGACCGCGCCCTGCGGCGCGAACCACACCGCCTCGGAGCGCTGCAGCAGCCCGATGGCGAAGCTGGTGTCCGTCGCCTCCACCAGCCGGTTGGGCAGGGCCACGCCCTGCGCGATGAGAAAAGCGTCCGCCGTGTGGCGGATCAGCGAGCCCGACACCGGCAGCACCAGCGGATAGCCGGCCAGCGCATCGAGCGCCGGCTTGCGCCGCGAGGCCAGCGGATGCCCCGGCCGCACCACCAGCAGCAGCGGTTCGCTGTAGAGATGCTCGAACGCGAGGTCGGCCATGGCCGATGCCTGCGCGAGGCGGCCCAGCACGAGGTCGATCTCGCCCTGGCGCAGCTGCGTCATCAGTTGCGCGTTGATGCCGCTCACCACCCGCACGCGCAGCGCGGGATGCGAGGCATGCAGCAAGGCGACCGCCTCGGGCAGCAGGTTGGCCACCATGTTGGGCAGCGCGCCGACGGCCACGTGCAGCTGGTCGGCCTCGGGCATGTCCATGGCCAGCCCCAAGCCTTCGCTGAGCCCGCGCAGCGCCGAGACGGCATGGCGCACCAGCACCTCGGCCGCCGGCGTGAGCTCCACGCCGCGGCGGCGGCGCAGCAGCAGCGGTCGGCCGATGATTTCTTCCAGCTCCGCCACCGTCTTGGACACCGCGGGCTGCGTGAGCGACAACGCCTTGGCGGCGCGCACCAGGTTGCGCTCCTGCGCCACCATCACCAGGCATTGCAGGTGACGCAGCTTCAGGCGCGCAAAGTTCATGGCTGACATGGGGCTTCTCTCTGTGGGGCGGGCTTTCAAATATAACTATTGGGAATACCTGTTGGAAGAGCTTTCAGTTGTGCAGGCCTCGCCACCGCTCTAGAGTTGCCTTCGATCAGGAGACAAAGAAAGACATGACCACCGTTTTCAAGAACGCCTTCGGCGGCGCGCGCCGCCGTCTTGCCGTTGCCGCCGCCTGCGCGGCGCTGCTGCCGTTGGGCCTGGGCCTTGGCGCCACGGCCGCCCACGCGGCCGACGCCCCCTACCCCACCAAGGCGGTGAAGCTGCTCACCAACTTCCCGGCGGGCGGCCCCATCGACATCCTGGCCCGCACGCTGGCCGATGCGCTGCAGAAAGACCTGAAGCAGCCCTTCATCGTCGACAACCGCCCCGGCGCGGGCGGCAACATCGGCGCCGACTTCGTGGCCAAGAGCCCGGCCGACGGCTACACGGTGCTGCTGGGCATCGACACCACCTTCACCATCAACCCGCACCTCTACCCGTCGATGCCGTTCGCGGCCAAGGACCTGAAGCCGCTGATGATCTTCAGCTCTTCGGGCCTGAGCTTCGGCGTGGCCGGCAACGTGAAGGCCAAGACCCTGCCCGAGTTCATCGCGCAGGCCAAGGCGGAGCCCGCCACGTTCAGCTCCGCCGGCAACGGCAGCCCGGGCCACATTGCCGCCGAGATCTTCGCGAGCGAGACCGGCGCGAAGATCACGCACGTGCCCTACAAGGGCAACGCGCCGGCGGTGCTGGCGCTCATGGGCGACGAAGTGCAGGCCGGCATCCTCGCCACGCCGGGGCTGCTGCCGCAGGTGCAGTCGGGCAAGCTGCGCGCCCTGGCCGTGACCGGCCGCCAGCGCTCGCCGCTGCTGCCGCAGGTGCCCGCCGTGGGCGAACTGGGCCTGAAGAACCTGGAGTTCGAGGTGCTCTACCTCGCGATGGTGCCGGCCGCCACGCCCGAGCCCGTGATGCAGACCCTGCGCGCGTCGCTGCAGAAGGCCATGGCGCTGCCGGAGGTCAAGTCGCGCATTGCGGCGCTCGACATGGTGCCGCTCGGCGAAACCGGCACCGCCGCCAGCGACCACCTGGCGGCCAGCCTTGCGCGCTACGGCCGCATCGTCAAGGCCACCGGCATGAAGGTCGACTGAACCCGTCCACCGAGAGCCGCACCCCGGGGTAAACCCGGGCAATGGTTGATTTGAACAATCGAACGCAGCGTCCTCAGAATCGTCCGCAACCGCGGACCTCGCGGTCACACTCATTGGCCATTGCCTGAAAAGACGAAGACAAGGACCTGCCCATCATGCTGCCGACCCATTCCCTCACCCGCCGCGCCACCCACCGCCTTGTCGGCCTGCTGGCCATCGCCGGCTTCACGGCGGCTTTTGCCACCAGCGCCGTGGCGCAGGCCAAGCTCGACAGCCCGCTGCACATCGTGGTCGGCTATGCGCCCGGCGGCGCCACCGACCGCGTGGCGCGCGTGGTGGCCGACAAGCTCGGCACCAAGCTGGGCGTGGCGGTCATCGTCGACAACAAGCCCGGCGCGGGCGGCCGCCTCGCGGCGCAGCAGGTGAAGATCACGCCCGCCAACCAGAACGTGCTGATGCTCGCCAACCCCGCCGTCATGGTGGTGGCGCCGCTGGTCTTCAAGGACAACAACTACGACGCCGAGCGCGACTTCGTGCCCGTGTCGCACGTCAACGACTACGACTTCGCGCTCGCCGTGTCGCCCACCCTGCCCGTGCGCGAACTGAGCCACCTGCTCGCGTGGATGCGCGCCAACCCAGCCCAGGCCAACGTGGGCGTGCCGGCCACCGGCAGCCTGCCGCACTTCTTCGGGCTCATGATGGGCGAGAAGGCCAACGTGCAGACACAGGTGATCGGCTACCGCGGCTCCGCGCCGCTGCTGAACGACCTGATCGGCGGGCAAGTGCCCATTGCCGTCGACACCGAAGACGTGGTGCTGCCGCAGCACACGGCGGGCAAGCTGCGCATCCTGGCGCTGTCG
Organism: Variovorax paradoxus; assembly: GCF_022009635.1. Taxonomy (NCBI): domain Bacteria; kingdom Pseudomonadati; phylum Pseudomonadota; class Betaproteobacteria; order Burkholderiales; family Comamonadaceae; genus Variovorax; species Variovorax paradoxus. The sequence continues at coordinate 2,913,317 of NZ_CP091716.1, read as the reverse complement.
GGCGCCAAGCGCTCGCCGTTCGCGCCGAACATTCCCACCTTCAAGGAAGCCGGCCTCGACCTGGCCGCCACCGGCTGGAACACCTTCTTCGCGCCGACCACCATGCCCAAGGCCAAGATCGAGCAACTGGCCACCGCCATCCGCGAAGTCATGCAGGACCCGGACACGCAACGCAAGTTCAAGGACTCCGGCATGACGCCGGTGGTCAGCACGCAGGCGCAGACCGTGGCCATGCTCAAGGCCTACCGGGCGCAGTGGTCGCCAGTCGTACAAAAGTCGGGCTACCAGCCCTGACTGCGAGGAACCCCAGGAGACATATGACCAGACCCAACATCATCTTCATCGTTGCCGACGACCTCGGCTATGCCGACCTCGGCTGCTATGGCGGCCGCGACGCCGTATTCGGCCCCGTCTCGCCCGTGCTCGACGGCCTGGCCGCCAACGGCCTGAAGCTCACGCAGGGCTATGCCAATTCGCCCGTGTGCTCGCCCACGCGCTTTGGCATGATCACCGGCCGCTACCAGTACCGCCTGCGCGGCGCGGCCGAAGAGCCGATCAACAGCAAGAGCCGCGGCAGCACCACCCTGGGCCTGCCGACCGACCACCCCACCCTGCCTTCACTGCTCAAGGCCAGCGGCTACCAGACCGCGCTCATCGGCAAGTGGCACCTGGGCTACCCGCCCACCTTCGGGCCGCTGCGCTCGGGGTACGACGAGTTCTTCGGGCCCATGTCGGGCGGCGTCGACTACTTCACGCACTGCGACTCCACCGGCCGCCACGACCTGTGGTTCGGCGAGGAAGACAAGGTCGAAGAGGGCTACCTCACCGACATCCTCTCCAAGCGTGCAGTCGACTACGTCGACCGCATGGCAGAACTTCAGAAGAAAGACGAAGCCCCCTTCTTCCTGAGCCTGCACTACACCGCGCCCCACTGGCCGTGGGAGACCCGCGACGACGCGGCGAAAGCGCCGAACATCAAGGACAACCTGTTCGACCTGGCCGGCGGCAACATTCATGTGTACCGCCGCATGATCCATCACATGGACGAAGGCATCGGCTGGATCATGGCCGCGCTCGAGAAGCACGGCATGGCCGACAACACCCTGGTGGTGTTCACCAGCGACAACGGCGGCGAACGCTTCTCCGACAACTGGCCGCTGGTCGGCGGCAAGATGGACCTGACCGAAGGCGGCATCCGCGTGCCATGGATCGCACACTGGCCCGCCGTGATCGGCAAGGGCGGCGAGAGCCCACAGCTGTGCATGACCATGGACTGGTCGGCCACCATGCTCGAAGCGGCTGGCGTGGCGGCGCACCCGGACTATCCGCTGGACGGCGTGTCGCTGATGCCCGTGCTCAAGGACGCGTCGAAGAGCTTCCGCCGCCCGCTGCACTGGCGCATGAACCATCGCGGCCAGGAAGCGCTGCGCGACGGCGACTGGAAGTACCTGAAGGTGGACGGGAACGAATACCTGTTCAACATCCCCGGGGATGAACGCGAGCGGGCGAATCTGGCGAAGAAAGAGCCAGAACGACTTGCTTCTATGCGGGCGGATTGGGCGGCTTGGAATGCGACGATGCCGGCCATTCCGGAGGATGCGACTGTGAGTCTTGGATATTCGACCAAGGACATGCCGCAGAGATAAGGTCTCTACCGCACCTTGCACAGCTGCATGTCACCTGGCCTGTCATTCAAACCCTGCAGATCCTCGTCAGGGATGCGCCGGAAGACGGGCCATTTCGATTCTTCAATCGTGACGACCTTTCCGCTGCCGAGGCATATCGCCTCCAGCGAACGCGGCTTCTTTTCACAATCAATAGAGCCCAAAGCGCAGCGCTCCCATTGCTTTATCTGGATTTTTGATTCGGCTCCCGCGGTCGTTACTTCAATTGAATTGGCTGCGATCACCATCAAGCTGTAGTCGGAATTTGGAATATGCCTGCTCCATTCATCCTTCCAGTATCTGCTGTGCAGTTCATAGCCGTAGATACCCAAAGATGGAAGCGTTGAAGCGGACGCGAGAAGAAGAGCAACCCAGACAAGGCTCTTGAACGTCTTTCGTGTTCGCGGCCAAAGCACCAGCCCTAAGACCAGGAATACGACGACGCCAGCTCCAGCCCAGGCCAACAGAGACCCGAGTGCAGCACTCGCGCAATCTTCGCCGCAATGCCTTGCCTCGAATGCGCCATTGAGCATTGAAACGGCGACGCCACAGAACAGACCGACGAGTGCGAGCATCAGGCACACCCACAATCTTTTCATTTCACCTCCCAGAAAAGAATCTTCTTGCTTCCCGCCAGATCGCTGAAATTGAAATCATCAAGCGGCCAAGGCAACCACTGGACGCTATTAATCCCGATCCGGCGCGCGTTGTTTGCAGCATTGGCGGGAAGACGAGATCCATTCCATAGGTCGATGTGATCGCCTGTTGCGGTTTTGCTCTCACCACTTCGGCGCCAGTAGTCCTCGAAGTAGATGATCCCGGTTCTGCCTTTTATCTTCTCCTGCCAGTCCGGTCCCGTCACATTCTCCGGTTGCTCAGGAAGACCACAAAAGGGCTGCAACTTGAGCCAGTTCGAAAGTTCCGTCGCGACTACACCGGCTCTCAATTTGTCGAGCGAGATCGAACTCCCCCTGAAAGACTTCATCTCGACACCCACGCCGTGAAGTGCCTTGCTCACTTTGATTGCGCACTGGTTTTCGTAGCCTCTTGGTGGCTTTCCGGTCTTTGCATCGACATATGGATATCCACTTGGATAAGCGCTCCACAGGTCGGCAAACCTCACTGCAGTCACGTTGACCTTGCAGATCGACTCCTTGACGGTGTTCGTCTGAACCTGGACCTGCTGCGCCAGTTTTCTTGTCGTCATTCGTCGCTCCCCGCCATCCTGGCAAGAGCTTCGTCTCCCCAATAGACCGCGTACTCGTCTGCGCCGTAGGTGCCGACGCGCAGGAGCAAACCATCAGCTCCGGCGCGCCCCGAGAATGTGCGCCCGTCCAGGGTCTCGACGTAGTACGGTAAGCCGATCAGCGCGGCATTTCCAGTGGCGCTGAACTGAACTTGTTCGTCGTATTCGAGGGGTGTGGGAGTGCCCGGGCCTGCAACCCAGCCGCTCGCTGGACTCTGGAAGAACTCTTCTGGAACGGCTGCTCCACCTTCATAGTCGATCCCGTGAATGTCATTGAGGGTTGAGATAAGCGGGCATCCACCGGTAGTTATGTCGCCGTGGATGAGCATTTCGCGGCCGTTCGGCAACGATGCGCGATGCCCGCGAGATATGGCGTGACAGTTTTTCCGGCAAGCAATTGCCGCCCCCTCATATGACAGTGCACGACCGTAGCTCATGCAACTGAAATGAGCTTCGGCTACGACGCCGCCACAAGCGGCTTTATCGCCCTCGCGTATCCATCCGATTATTTTCATTCAGCCCTCCTTCGCCTGATCATCGGCGAATATGGAGGCGCTGAATCTCAACAATGCTGAAGACCGCTTGGTGCGTTTTTTTAAACTCGCCTGCAACGACGGGAAGCTATGGCAACCCTCGGCGCGACATGGCGTGGAGGAAAGCTCCAGGTCCCGGCCGGCCTACCTACCCCCTCACACTCACCTCCAACAACATCTCCGCCTCTCGCGCCAAATCCGCAGCGATCCAGAGCATGTGATCCCGGTGCTTCTCCCCCGCCTCCTCGAACCATCCATTGCCGTCGCCATAACAGCACCACAGCAGCGAATTCAGCTGCGCCAGTTTGATTTCGAGCAGGTCTCTTGCCTCGTCGGCTGTCGGGGTGGTGGTCGCCGTCGGGTTCATGGTGCCACGTGTGCGGCGGGAAGATTTGGGCGCAGAACGCCCGGCCATAATTCGCTCAGCCATTTGGTGTGCTTTCTCTGAAAAGTAGTGCACGTCATGTGGTCAGACGGTCAGGGTGTTTGCGCGCCCTGGCCGTCGCCTTTTGTGCCTCACGTTCGCACCGATGCACCAAGGGAGCACCGGCAACCCGCCGTGAGGTGGGCGGTTCATCAGTTCACTTGATCAGAAGTTCGGAGAGTTCCTTTTCACGGTGTTCGTCGCCCACAAGGAGGGGCGTCTTGCGGCAGGGGCATTCACTGTAGAGAAGCGAAGCCGCGCAAGAGAAAAGATTTCGTCGAGGAATTCTCGAATCGATGAGATATCTGCCGGGATGAAGTGGCGGGACACAAAGCTCTGACAGTTGGGTGCGTTTCGCCGCCGTTGAGCCGGGCAAACAAGCAGCAGGCTCGTCTGCAGCGGCTGTCTAACGGAAAGCGCTGCCATGCTTGGTTCTCGCCTTCAGTCGTCGCGCGCAGCGGCATGGTCTGGTGGAGACTATGGCGCCACGAAACGCAAGCCCCCATGACCAACTTTTGCTCCCAATCGCAAGAAGCTCGAGAAGCGCGCGCAAATCAGTTTCGCGCCTTGGCCCAATCAATTGGATTGGAGCGCGTGTTTTCCATCCGTGAAGTAAAGCCCAACGCGAATGCGGGGCAGGACTATGACAAGCTGTTCGCAGTCGCCAATCTGTGGGGCATTCGATCTGTCGAGGCTTGGTATCCGTCTACGCAAGCGCCGTACCTGAAGGTCACACACGGGCCGGCCATACCGAGCCGGTGCAAGGATCAGTTGACAGGGCTCACCAGCAAGTTTGAGCAGCGAGGCGCGAAGGTAATCATTAAGAGCAGCTACGTCAGCATCCACGCCGACCTTGGTGAAGTGCTCACAGAGCTTGTCCGCGTCTTGTCCGGTCAGGCGGAACCTGAGACGGTGAAGACGCCTGACGGCAACGACGAGGTCGATCCCGCTCTGGCGCTACCTCCGATTTCCGCCGCTGTCTGCTCGGGCCTTCTAGATCGAGGCGCCCCGACAATTTCTCAGCCACCCATCAAGATCGATTCGACGGAAACGCGCGCGCTCTTGCGATCCCTCGTGGAAGCGCCTGCGCTCTTTGCCGGCCGTTCGGAAAACGTTCAGCTGTTGCCGGGAACGCTGAGTTACTCGACTCCATTCAGGGGTACGGCGTTCGGCTGCAGCACGCTCGACGAGGTCGCGGCCGCATTGGAGAGGCGAAGGCTGGATGTCCTGATCCTTGGCTCGAACCCCAATGCCGGCGAACTCGTTGCGGGCTCGCCCTACGGCACGCTTGAAGAGCAACTACGAAGCGGATACTTCGGCGAGGCCTACTTCGGCGCTGACCGCACTGCCCGCGCGGGCTGGACCCCTCAATCCGACAGCAAACCTGGATGGCGTTCGCTCTTCCGGGCTATTCAGAAAGCGGGATTCAGCAGCGACGCGGTGGCCATGGTGAACTATCTGCCATGGGGGAGCAGCAAGCTTGCAGAACTAGTGCAGGCTCTCGATTCAGCGCTGCTGGAGCGAGCGATCGAGTTCGCAGACGAGCAGCTGTCGCGCCTGCTCACGCTGTTTCGACCGAAGGTCGTGATCGTCGTGCGAAGCCTCACGGAAACGAAGGGGTTCCATTCGCCCCTGCTTGCGGACTGGAGACAAAACTCCAGCCAGGCCTCGATCGATGTCGCGACCATGGCCGGTGGCACCAAGCCCGTTAACTTCTTGGTGAGCGGTTTGCGGAATGCACCTCCGCAGTTGCTGCTCCACATGCCGCACCCCGGGTACCTGCGGATATCGAACGCTGGAGCACCCGCTTTCGAAGAGGCGGTCGCTCGTCTGATGACACCCCCCGAGTTGTCGATCAAGCCGGATCAAACCCCGGCGCCGAATTGATCTCCGTCGGCTTGTAGATCTTGTGCTGCGCCACGCCGCTGCCGGCATCGGTCACCACCAGCAGGCGCCACAGCGCCTCGCGCTTGGAGCAGTCGCTTTCTTCCTTGCTGAGCTTGAAACTGGGCACGCCCGGTGCGGTGCCCTTGACGACCACGCGCAGCAGGGTCTGGCCCTTGGCGTTGGACACTTCGAGGTCGAAGCCCTTGCCGGTCATGTTCTCGGCCTTGTAGCCGTAGCCGGTGAAGTGCTTGACGACGTATTCGAGGGCCGCGGCCTGCACCTGTTCGGGCGATGCCTTGTCGCCGCCGCCTGCCGCGGCCGCATTGGCCGTGGTCGAGATGGGCTGCGGCACGTTGCCGCGCGCCCTGGCGGCCTGCACTTCGGCGTCGGTGGGCGTCCAGCCGCTCGGGCCGCGCACGAGCACGGCCAGTTTCAGATCGGGTTCCCAGCTGGCAACGTGCCATTCGTCGTCGTCGCGCACGCGGGTGGACACCTTGGCGTCCTTGTTGCTTTCGACTTCGAGGATGGCGATGCGGTTGGTCTGCACCACGGCACGAAAGCCGCTGCCGCTGTCGTAGCTGCGCTTGAGCAGCGCGAGCCGGTCTTTGGCGCGCTGTATCTGTTGTGCGTTGCGTTCACCGCCGCCGGCGCGGTGGTGCACGTCGAGCGACTCGAGGTAGAACCAGCGCCCGTTGGCGGCCACGTTCACCCATTCGGCCCAGATGGTGGCGATGACGTTGTCGCCAGTGGCCAGCCAGGCATGCTCGAAAGGCTTGTCGCGAGCGTCGAACACACCCATCTTTGCGACGATCTCGACCGGTGTGAGCCTGGGGCCCGAGAGCCGCATCTCGTCGATCACAGTGAGTACGCGGGGGTCGACTTCCTTGTCCATTCAGTGGAATTCTGGTGAGTTTGAGGGGGTGGGGAGTATGCCGCATCGGGCAGTCCCGCGGCCTTGGGGTGGGCACTGCGGGCCGACAGATAGAATGAGAGCAATTCTCATCTGCCGCATTTTCGTTTCATGCCTTCCCCCGCCGCGACAGCCCCGATCGACGCGCTCTACCGGGAGCACCGCGACTGGCTTCAAGGCTGGCTGCGGCGCCGGCTGGGCGACGGCCACACGGCCGCGGACCTGACGCAGGACACCTTCGTGCGGGTCATCAGCGGCGGGCAGGCGCAGGCGATCCAGGAGCCGCGCGCCTACCTGACGACGCTGGCGCAGCGGGTGCTCTACAACTTCTGGCGCCGCCGCGAGCTGGAACGCGCATGGCTCGACGCGCTTGCGGCGCAACCGCAAGAGCTGGCGCCCTCCCCGGAAACCTACGCGCTGGTGCGCGAAGCCGTCGAAACCATCGACCGCTGGCTGGACGGCCTGCCGCCCAAGGTGCGCGAGGCGTTTCTGCTGCGCCGGCTCGAAGGCCTGGCGCACGCGGACATCGCGGTGCGCATGGGCATTTCGATTACGTCGGTCGAGCGGTACGTGAAGCAGGCCATCGTGCATCTGTACACCTGCCCTGCGCAGCTGGAGGCCTGAGATGGCCGCACACGCCAACGCGCTGCCGCTGGATGCGGTCACCGAGCAGGCCATCGACTGGCTGGTGCGGCTCGACTCGGGCCACAGCAGCGACAGCGACCAGCAGGCCTTTGCACAGTGGCTCGACGCCGCCCCCGCGCATGCCGCCGCCTGGACCAACCTGCAGCAGCGGCTGAACCAGCGGATCACGCCCGCATTGAGCCAGCTGCAGGCCGGCGGCCATGCGACGCCCAGCATGCGTGCGCTGAGCGCGCCCGGCGACCACCGCCCGCGCCGCCGCGCGCTGCTGGGGAGCGCCGCCGTGGCGCTGCTCGCGGCCACCGGCGGCGGGATCTGGCTCGACCGGCGCTCGCCGCTCATGGCCTGGTCGAGCGACCTGCGCACGGGCACGGGCGAACGCCGTCGCTTCGCGCTGGAAGACGGCAGCGACCTGCTGCTCAATGCTCGCTCGTCGGCCGACTTGTATTTCAGTTCCACGCAGCGGCTGGTGCGGCTGCGCGCGGGCGCGTTGATTGCGCAGGTCGCAGCCGATGCGCTGCGGCCTTTTGTCGTGCAGACCGCGCAAGGCACGGTGCGCGCGCTGGGCACGCGCTTCATGGTGCAGCAGGAAGAGGGTCGCACGCTGGTGTCGGTGCTCGAACACAGCGTGCGGCTGGCGCCGCGCGACGAAGGCCCCGGCGTTGCGCTGGAGCAAGGCGGCAGCGCCTGGATGCGGCAAGACAGCGTGGAGGCGATCTTCGCCACGCGTGTCGACCCCAGCGCGTGGTCGTCGGGCGTGCTGGAAGTGCATGACCAGCCGCTGTCCGAAGTGGTCGATGCGCTGCGCCCCTACACGCCCGCCGTGTTGCGCGTGAGCGCGGAGGCGGCGCGCGTTCGGGTCTTCGGCGTGTATCCGCTGGACCGGCCGATGCAGGTGCTGCAGGACCTGGTCGACACGCTGCCGCTGCGCGTGCGGCGCTGGGGCGACCTGGTGGTGTACGTGGACGTGCATACGGGCTGATGAGCTGACGGGTTTTCGCACCCTCGCGGGACATACAGGGTTGAACACTCCGATCAACCCAGACAGAACCGACGAGGAATGTCCGACGTGACGCTCTCCCCTATTTCACCGGCCCGCCGGAAGGCCGGCCCGCTCCTGCCGACTCGCAAGGCCACCCTGGCGCTCGCCGCCCTGCTCGCATGCGGCAGCACCGCATCGTTCGCGCAGACACCATCCGCCGCCCCGGGCGCTACCGCCGCAACCGACGGTGCCATGGAATGGAACCTGCCGGCCGATGAACTGGGCCTGGTGCTGGCGCGCATCGCCCGCCAGGGCGGCCGCACCATCAGCGCGGCGCCATCGCTGGTGGCCGGGCGACGTGCCCAGGCGGTGCAAGGGCGCTTCACCGTGGCGCAGGCTGCGCAGCAGGCGTTGACGGGCAGCGGGCTGGCATTGGCACAGACGCCGAGCGGCACGCTGACGGTCGTCGCGTCGAGCGGCAATGCATCGGCGTCCGCGACGCCGGAAGCGGCAGGCACCACGCTGGCCGAAGTGCGCGTCACGGCGCAGGCCGAACGCACGGGCACCACGGAAGGCACCGGCGCCTACACGGCCCGCGGGCCAAGCACCTCGGCCACCGGCCTCGGCCTGAGCCTGAAGGAAACGCCGCAGTCGATCAGCGTCATCACCCAGCAGCGCATGGAGGACGAGAACCTCACGAGCATCAAGCAGGTGCTCGCGCGCACGCCGGGCCTGTCGACCTCGACGCTGGGCACGGAGCGCACCAGTGCCAGCGCGCGGGGCTACCCGATCACCAACTACCAGCTCGACGGAATCAGCACGCACAGCGAATTCCTGGGGCTGGACGCACTGCCTTCGCAGAGCATCGCGGACATGGCGCTGTACGACCGCATCGAGGTGCTGCGCGGCGCATCGGGCCTGACCACGGGCGCGGGCGACCCGTCGGGCATCATCAACATGGTGCGCAAGAAGCCCACGGCCTCGTTCCAGGGGCTGGCTGAAGCCAGTGTCGGTTCCTGGGGCAACCGGCGCGGCATGCTCGACATTTCGACGCCGCTGAACGAGTCGGGCAGCGTGCGCGGCCGCATGGTGGCGGTGCACGAGGAAGGCAACAGCTACATCGACTACTACCGCAAGAAGAAGGACGTGTTCTACGGCGTGGTGGAAGCCGACCTGACCTCCACGCTCAAGCTCACGGCGGGCATCGACCACCAGGAGAACCGATCGCGCGGCTCGCTGTCTTACCTGGGTTATCCGCTGTTCAACAGCAGCGGCGAGCAGGTGGATCTTCCGGTGTCGTTCAGCGGCGCGAGCCGCGACAACCGCTTCAACACCAACTCGACCAGCGGCTTCCTGACGCTGGAACAAACGCTCGCCAACGACTGGAAGCTCAAGCTCTCGGCCAACTATCTGCAATCGAAGCAGCGCGAAGACTCGGTGTACCTGGCGGTCAACAGCAGCCTGTTCGACAAGTTCACCGGCGACGGACTGAACCTGAACGCCGAGCGCCGCGACTACGACCTGCGCAACAAGACAGTGGACCTGAAGCTGACGGGCCCGTTCACCCTGTTCGGCCGCCAGCACGAGGCCGTGATCGGTGCCGACTACACCGACTTCCGCAGCCTCACCAACGGCAGCTTCGACATTTCGGGCCTGCGCAATGCGCCGGTCAATATCTACCGCTGGAACAACGCGGGCACGCCGGTCTTCGGGGAGCGCTTCGTTACCTTCGACAGCACGCGCCGGCAAAAGAGCATCTACGGCGCGGGCCGCTTCCAGCTGAGCGACCAGTTCAAGCTGGTGGTGGGCGGCAAGCTGTTGAACTACGACAGCGACTACATCACCAAGACCACCGACGGCTACGACTCGAAGTCGCCCTCGTCCGAGCGGCGCGTGTTCACGCCTTATGCCGGGCTGCTGTACGACCTCGACGAGAACCACACGCTCTACACGAGCTTTGCCACGATCTACAACCCGCAGAGCTCGATCGACCGCTACGGCGCGCTGCTCGATCCGCAAAAGGGCGACACCTACGAGGCCGGCATCAAGAGCAGCTTCCTCGGCGGCCGCGTGACGAGCAGTGCCGCCGTCTACCAGATCAAGCAGGACAACATCGCGGAGGCGGACTCGGGCTACTTCGTACCCGGCACCACCAACACGGCTTCGCGCGCCATCAAGGGCGCCACCACACGTGGCATCGACCTGGAACTCAACGGCACGCTGGCGCGCGGCTGGAACGTGGCCGCGTCGTACAACTTCAGCACCTCGAAGGACGCCACCGGCCAGCGCATCAACACCACCTTCCCGCGCCAGATGGCCCGCCTGTGGACCACCTACCGCCTGCCGGGCGACTGGCGCCGGCTCACGCTGGGCGGCGGCGTGGACTGGAGCAGCGGCTTCTACTACACGGGCGAAGCCTGGCAGATAGAGCGCACGGTCACCGCGCGCCAGGGCGCCTACGCCGTGGCCAGCCTGATGGCACGCTACGACGTGAACGACCAGCTTTCCGTGACGCTCAACGTGCAGAACCTGTTCGACCGCAAGTACATCTCGTCGGTGTCGGGCTGGTGGTATTCGGGCACGTACGGCGCGCCGCGCAACGTGCAGCTGACGGCGCGCTACAAGTTCTGACCGGGCGCGCCGGTCAGGAACCGAAGACCAGCAGCAGGTTGTTCGCGGGCATCGCGTGCCGCTCGCGCAGCGCGAGGCCCGAGCGGCGGGCCTGCGCCACGACGTCTTCCAGGCGGCGAATGCCCCAGGAAGCGTCGCGGGCGCGCAGGCTTTGGTCGAACGCGAGGTTGCTTGGCGCCGGGGCTTCTTCTTCGAAGTACGGGCCGTAGGTAATCAGCAGGCCGCCCGGGAGCAGGTGCCGCGCGGCGCCTTCCATCAGGCCGGCGCATGCGGACGGCGGCGCGATGTGCAGCATGTTGGCGCAGTAGATCGCGTCGAAGCGTTCGGCGAACGGTGCGCCCCGCGACGGCCATTGCGGGGCCGTCACGTCGAGCAGCACCGGCGGGCGCAGGTTGGGCAGCCCAGCCTGTGCCAACCGGCTTTCGATGACGGGGAGCATGGCGGCATCCGCGTCGGTGGGCTGCCAGGTCCAATGGCTCATGGCTGCGGCGAACCACGCGACATGCTGGCCCGTGCCGGAGGCGATTTCCAGCGCGGCGCCACGCTCGCCGAGCACGCGTTTCAGAACGTCGAGGATGGGCTGCTTGTTGCGGTCGGCGGCTGCGCTGAAAGGAAGGTCGTCCATGCGGATGTCGAGGCTCGGAATGCTTGTGATGCCCCGAGGGTATCAATGAAAAAAGGGAGGCGGGCACCCTGCCCGCCTCCCCTTGCGGAAGGAAACCGCCTCAGGACTTCTTGCCGAAGTCCAGCGCGCCGGTCAGGTCGCCCATCGGGTGGCTGCCGTTCTTCACGAGTGCTGTGTCGCGGTCGACCAGACCCTGCAGCGGCGGCAGCGACCAGCGGTGCGTGATGAAGCGCAGCGTGGAGGCGGTGTCGTACTGGGTCTTGTCGACGAAGCCCTTCTTCGCGTAAGGCGAGACGATGAGCGCAGGAATGCGGGTGCCGGGGCCCCAGCGGTCGCCCTTCGGCACGGTCGCGTGGTCGTAGAAGCCGCCGTTCTCGTCGTAGGTGACGACCACGAGCATGTTCTTCCACTGCGGGCTGGCCTGCAGCTTGGCGAGCACGTCGGCGATGTGCGCGTCGCCGTCGGCCACGCTGGCGTAGCCGGCGTGCTGGTTCAGGTTGCCTTGGGGCTTGTAGAAGCTCACGGCGGGCAGCGTGCCTGCGGCAACGTCCTTCAGGAAGTCGTTGTCGAAGTCCTTCAGGTGGGCGGCGCGCGCGTCGGGGTGGGCGACGGGGTCGAAGGCGGCGTAGTAGTTGAACGGCTGGTGGTGGAACTGGAAGTTCGGCGTCTGCGCGGCGGGCGGCACGGCGGGCGGGAATGTCCGGTTGCCGCTGGTGGCGATGGCCGTGGTGTCGTTCCACGCACCGGCGTACCACGCCCAGCTGAGGCCCTTGGCGGTAAGCAGGTCGCCGATGGTGGCCTGGGTCTGCGGCGGCAGCGTGCTTGCGTTGGCCGGGTTCGCGAAGAGCTTGGTGTCCGCGCCTGCCGGCGCCACGCTGCTGGGCTGGTACGGCGGCTGCATGGTGTTGACCGCGTAGAAGTTGCCAGCGGCGTCCTTCGGGGTCAGCGTGCTGTCCTTCAGGTACGAAGGCGCGGCGTTCAACACCGAGGTCGACGCGTTGGCCGCGGGGGTGAGGCGCACGAAGTTGCCATTGGCGTCCGTGTCGATGGCCGAGATCGACTTGTTGGCGGGCGAATTCGCCGCATCGGCGTTCGGATACAGCGGCGCGCAGGCGCACACGAGGTACTGGTGATTCAGGAACGAGCCGCCGAACGCGCCCATGAAGAAGTTGTCGGCCAGCGTGAAGTTCTGTGCCACCTTCCACAGCTTCATCTTGCTGCCGTCGTAGTAGCCCATGCTGAGGCCGCCGGCATCCGAGTAGGCGGCGAACTTGTCGTTCTTGCCGCCGTTGATCTGCATCTGGTTGTTGTAGAAGCGGTGAATCAGGTCGCGCGAGATGACGCTCTGGTCGATCACCGTGCCGGTGTTGTAGAAGCCCGCCGGATCGTCGATCTGGAACATCTTGTTGGGCATGCCCACGGTCTTCGCTTCGATGATCGTGGTGGTCTGGCCGGGCGCGGTCACGCCGCTCCATACCGGGGGCAGCGCGGGCAGCGTGGAGCCGTCGAAGTCTTTCTGCGGCTCGGGTGTCTTGGTCGACGAAGTCGGGTTCACGCCCGGAATGCCGTTGGCGCCGGGGTACAGGCCGTACAGGTTGTCGAAGCCGCGGTTTTCAGCGTAGATGACGACCACGTTGGTGATCTGGTCGAGCGCGAAGCGGTTGCGCAAGGCGGCGATCACGTCACCGCCGGTGCCGGCTTCGGCCACGGCCTCGGCGATGCGCTCGATCGACTGGTCGATCTCGTTCTGCAGCGCGGTCTTGACGGTGGCGTCGGTCACCTTGTTGTGGTCGGCCAGCAGCTGGGCTTCGCTCACGCCGATGCGGGCCGCCAGCGCGGTGCGGGCGGCGGCGAAGTTGCCGCCATTGGAATCCATCAGCGCCGAGAGCTCGGTGGTGATGGCGCTGACCACGCCATTGGCGGCAGCGGGCGCACGGAACACCAGCGGCTGGGTGACGGCGGTTTCGGTCTTGGTGACGGGGTCGTAGCGCTTGCTGGAGGTGCCGATCTCGACAACCACCGGGCCCTGGGCATAGAGCGTGAAGGCGCCATTGGCGTCGGTGATGGCGGTGGTTTCGCTGGGGTCGCAACGGCCGTTGTTGTTGGCGTCGATGCAGACCTTGGCGTTGCGGTAGTAGCTGCCGGTCACGACGCCCGAGGTCGCCGTGCCGCCCACGGAGCCGGCGGGATGGTCGTCGCTGCCGCCGCAGGCGACTGCCAGCACGGCGGCTGCAACGGCGGTCGGCCAGAGGGTGAGGTGGCGCACGTATCTGCGTCCGCGCGCGGGCGCGCTGCTGCTATGGGTGGGGGTCATCATGTATGGAGTTATGAGATGTGGATGAGCCAGACCGGCGGCCGGGCGGCGTGATGCTCTGCGGCGTGCATGACAGCCATGTTGCAATTCTTCGTACACCCGGCCTTGCTAATTCAGGCCTAAGAATTCGTCACGTCTTTGACACACGGGCGCTCGATCCTCGGCGGCTCCTTTGCGGCCTTGCCCGCTTCGCCCCTTCCTGCACGTGCCTGCGACGCTTCATTTCTTTCGCCGCCCGGCGCTCGTGGCCTCGGCCATGCTGCTGCTGTGCGGCCTGCTTGCGGCATGCGGCCGCGAGCAGCCTCCCCAGGCGGCCACTCCCGTGCCGCCGCCGCAGCAGGCCCCCACGCCTGCGCTGCCCGCGCCACCGGCTTATGTGGGCGCCTTCTACGCCCCCGTGCCGGGCCGGCCGATGCCGAGCGCCGACCAGCTCACCGACATCGGCCGGCGCATCTTCTTCGACGGCAGCCTCTCGGCCTCGGGCAAGGCCTCGTGCGCGAGCTGCCACGACCCAAAGCACGCCTGGGGGCCACCGAATGCGCTGTCGGTGCAACTGGGCGGCGTTGACGGTCGGCTCGAAGGCCCTCGTGCCGCGCCGTCGCTGCGCTACCTGGAGACGCTGGCGCCTTTCACGGAACACCACCACGACAACGACGGCGACGACAGCATCGACGCCGGGCCCACCGGCGGCCGCATGTGGGACGGCCGGGCGGACTCGGCCCACGACCAGGCCGGCATGCCGCTGCTGTCATCGGCGGAAATGGCCAATGCCTCTGTCGAGGACGTGGCCGGCAAGCTCGAGCGCACCGCCTACGCAGGCGACATGCGCAAGGTTTTCGGCGACGACGTCTTCAAGGACCCGAAGGCGGCCTTCAAGGCGGCCAGCTGGGCGCTGGAGGTGTTCCAGCAATCGCCGGAAGACTTCTACCCCTTCACCAGCAAGTACGACGCCGTGCTGCGCGGCCAGGCCAGGCTCAGCGTGGCCGAGGCGCGCGGGCTGAAGGTGTTCAACGACGAGAGCAAGGGCAATTGCGCCTCGTGCCATATCAGCGCGCGCACGCAGGACGGCGCGTTTCCGCTGTTCTCCGACTTCGGGATGATCGCGCTGGGCGTGCCGCGCAACCGCAAGCTCAAAGCCAATGCCGACCCGTCGTTCCACGACCTGGGGCTGTGCGGCCCCTACCGCACCGACCTGAAGGATCGCAGCGAGTACTGCGGCCTGTTCCGCACACCGTCGCTGCGCAACGTGGCGGTGCGGCAGAGCTTCTTCCACAACGGGGTGATCCATTCGCTGGAAGAAGCCATCCGCTTCTATGCGCAGCGCGACACCGCGCCGCAGCGCTGGTATGGCCGCGCGGCCAATGGCGTGGTGCGGAAGTTCGACGACCTGCCGGCGCAGTACCACGCCAACATCAACAACGAGGCGCCCTTCGGCCAGAAGCCCGGCGACAAGCCGTCGCTGACGGAAGCGGAGATTCGCGACGTGGCGGCGTTCCTGCGCACGCTGACGGACGCGGACCAGAAGAACGCGGCCGTCAACGCGGGCCGGTAGCCTTCACGCGGCTCGCGGTTCCTCAGCCGCCGCCCATGCGCTCGACGTTCGCATCGACCCGCAGCAGCAGCGCGGTCAGCTGCTCGATCTCTTCCGGAGAAAAGCCGGTGAGCGCCTGCTCGACGTGCGCATCCATCAGCAGCTTGGCCTTCGGCAGGCGCTTGGCTGCCAGCGGCGTGAGCGAAATCAGGCGGCTGCGCTTGTCCTGCGGGTCGTCCACGCGCTCGACCAGCCCGTCGCGCTCCATGCGCGCGAGCAACTGCGCCATGCTGGGCTGCTCGACCTGCGCGATGCGCGCGAGCTCGGCCTGCGACAGCGCCTTGCTCTTCTTCAGCGACACCAGCACCGGCAATTGACCGGCCGCCAGGCCCAGCTCGCGCAGCCCGCCGTCGACGATGCGCGTGAATCCGCGGGCCACGCGGCCCAGAAGCTTCAGGGGGTTGGGTTCGGGGATGTCTGCCATGCCGTCATTCTACTTTCATAGGAGCCTATGTTAATATGAATAGGAACCTATCCTTTTATGGAGTCCACCGAATGAACAAGCATCCACGCATCGCCATCGTCGGCGGCGGTCCCGGCGGCCTCACGCTGGCGCGCATCCTTCACCTCTCAGGCATCCAGGCCACCGTGTTCGAGCGCGAGGAAGACCCGCACTCGCGCCCGCAAGGCGGCACGCTGGATCTTCACGAAGACTCGGGCCTGCTCGCCATCGAGCGGGCTGGCCTGGGCGAGGCCTTTCGACGCGCAGCGCGCTATGAAGACCAAGGCTCGCGCCTGCTGGACAAGTCCGCCCGCGTGCTCTTCGAGGAACCCGACGCCTCCGCCGGCAACCGCCCCGAGATCGACCGCACGGCGCTGCGCGACATCCTGCTGAATTCGCTGCCGGCCGAATCCGTGCAATGGGGCCGTGCGCTGCGCGACCTGCGGCTGCAGGAGGGCGGGTGCTGGAACCTGCTGTTCGAAGACGGCGAAGCCGGCCCCTTCGACCTGGTCGTCGGCGCGGACGGCGCCTGGTCGCGCGTGCGGCCTCTGCTCTCGCCGTACAAGCCGCAGTACAGCGGCCTGACCTTCGTCGAGTTCGGCATCGACGACGTGGACAACAGCCACCCGACGCTCTCCAGGCTCGTGGGCCGCGGCAAGCTCGATGTGGAGGGCGACGGCAAGCTCCTCATCGCGCAGCGCAACGGCAATGCGCACATCCGCGGCTACGCGATCTTCCGCGTGCCGCCCGACTGGGCCACGAAGCGCTTCGACTTCGCGTCGCCCGCTTCGGTGCGCAGCGCGCTGATCGACGAGTTCGCGGGTTACGCCGATGCGCTCACCGACCTCTTCCGCGCCAGCAACGACCATTTCGTTCCCCGCCCCATCTACGCGCTGCCGGTCGGCCATTGCTGGACGCCCCGGCGCGGGCTCACGCTGCTGGGCGACGCGGCGCACCTGATGTCGCCCTTCGGCGGCGAAGGCGTGAACGCCGCCATGCTCGACGCCGTCGAGCTGGCCGCCGCGCTGACGAAGCAGGAAGACTGGGCCGGCGCGGTGGCCGCCCATGAAGCACGGATGTTCGAGCGCGTCGCCGAAGTGGCAGAGCGCTCGGCCGAAGGCGCGGCCATCCAGATGTCGCACATCGGTGAGGCACTGTCGCTGGAGCACCTGCGGCAGCACCGGGCATCCGCCACTGCCTGAACGCCACTGCCGGGCATCTCGGCATGTATCGATTTGACTTTATTTTAGATATATCTAAAATAATTTCCGACATACATCGAAAAGGATGCCCACCATGAGACATTTCCACTTTGGCCATCACCACTGCCGCACCGCGCGCGGCGAACATGAAGACGGCCTTTCCGGCGGTCGCGGACACCGTGGCGGGCGCGGCGGCGGCGGTGGCCGCGTGTTCGGCCACGGCGGCCTGCGCTTCGTGCTGCTGCAGCTCATCGCCGACAAGCCGGCCCACGGCTACGAACTGATCAAGGCCATCGAAGACCGCCTCGGCGGCAGCTACGCCCCGAGTCCCGGCGTGGTCTACCCCACGCTCACGCTGCTCGAGGAGCTTGGCTACCTCAGCGTGGAAACCGCCGACAACGGCGGGCGCAAGCGCTACAGCATCACCGCCAGCGGACAGGAGTTCCTCGCGTCCAACCGCGAAACGGCCGACGCCATGATGGCCCGCATGAGCGGCGGCGTCGACGGCGCCGGCCCGCGCGGCGGACGCCCCCCACAGGTCACGCGCGCCATCGAGAACCTCAAGCTCGCCATGCGCATGCGCCTTTCGGGCACGCCGCTCACGGAACAGCAGGCGCACGACTTCGCCGCCGTGCTCGACAGCGCCGCCCAGCAGATCGACAAGATCTGAGCCGCCACCACCGAATCTCAACCCGCCCTGCTCAGACAGGATTCATGCAATGACTGACTTCAGTACTTCGCAAACCGCCTCCGCACCCGACCGCACGCCGCGCCGGGTGCGCCACGAACTGCGCTTTCGCCAGCTCACGGTCAAGACCGTGCAGCGCGTGACGCCGCACCTGATCCGCGTGACGCTCACCGGCGACGACCTCGCGGGCTTCCACAGCCCCGGCTTCGACGACCACGCCAAGATCTTTTTCCCTGACACCGCCACCGGCAAGCTCGCGCTGCCGACCGCCGGCCCCGAAGGCCCGGTGTGGCCCGCCGGCGGGCGCCCCACCATGCGCGACTACACGCCTCGCCGCCATGACGCGAAGGCCGGCACGCTCGAAATCGACTTCGCGCTGCACGAAGCCGGCCCGGCCACGCAATGGGCCGAGCAGGCCAAGCCCGGCGACATCCTCGGCGTGGGCGGCCCGCGCGGCTCGTTCATCGTGCCGACCGAATTCGACTGGCACCTGCTGATCGGCGACGACACCGCCCTGCCCGCCATCGCACGCCGCCTGGCCGAACTGCCGGCCGGCGCGCGCGCGGTGGTGCTGGCGGAAGTCGACAGCGAAGCCGACGAACTGCCCTTCGAGACCCGCGCCGAACTCACGCTGCAATGGGTGCATCGCCGCGGCGCCGAGCCGGGCACCAGCCCCGTGCTGCTCGACGCGCTGAAGGCCGCGAAGCTGCCGGCCGGCGACTTCCACACCTGGGTCGGCTGCGAATCGGCCATCGCCAAGGCGCTGCGCGCGCATCTGGTGGGCGAGCGCGGTGCGAATCCGAAATGGACGCGGGCCTCGGGCTATTGGCGCCGCGGTGCGGAAGCGACGCACGACACGCACGACGAGTAAGCGGTATTGCTCCTTCCCCCGCTGGGGGAAGGTTGGGATGGGGGCAGGCGGCGCATCCAGCGCCGCGGCGGTTCAAAGGCCGCTGAGCCCCCACCCCTGCCCTCCCCCAGCGGGGGAGGGAGAAATTCAAAGTCAGTGCGGCACTTCCGCCGGCCCCGACGCAGCCGCACTCCGCTTGGGGCTGCGAATCAGCAACAGCAGCGGAATCGCCAGCACCGTGATGATCATCATGATCGCGAAGTCGTCCAGGTAACCCACCAGCGCCCCCTGCCGCGTCACCTCTGCATTGAGCAGCGCCAGCCCGGTCATCGTGTCCGGCGACATCATCTGCGGCAGTGTCGACAGCGCCTGGTTGCCCGGCGCCACCGTCGCGGCGATCTGCGCGTGCGCCTTGCTCGAGCCTTCGGTCAGCAGCGCCTGCACGATCGAGATGCCCACGCTGCTGCCGATGTTGCGCAGCAGGCTGAAGATCGGCGTGCCCTGGTTGCGCAGGCGCGGAGCCAGCGTGGCGAAGGTGGCGGTCGACAGCGGCACGAAGGTGAAGCCGATGCCCAGCCCCTGGATGAAGCCCGAGACGATGATCAGCGTGCTGTCCATCTGCAGCGTGAGCCGCGTCATCTGGTAGAGCGAGAACGCCGTGAGGCCGAAGCCCACGGCCATGATCGCACGCACGTCGACCTTCTGCACCAGCCGCCCGACGATGATCATCGCGATCATGGTTCCGACGCCCCGCGGCGCCGTCACCTGCCCCGTGTAGACCACCGGATAACCCATCAGCCCCTGCAGGAAGTTGGGCAGCAGTGCCATCGTGGCGAACAAGATCATGCCGACGATGAAGGCGAACAACAGCCCGGTGACGAAGTTGCGGTCTTTCAGCAGGTCGCGGTCGAAGAAGGACACGCCCTGCACCGTCCAGGTATGGACCACGAAGAAGCCGAAGGCCACCAGCGCGGCGGCGGCTTCGAGCTTGATTTCCCACGAGTCGAACCAGTCGAGCTGCTCGCCCCGGTCCAGAAAGAGCTGCAGCATGCCGATGGCCAGGCTCAGCGTCACGAAGCCGAAGATGTCGAGCTTCTCGCCCTGCGGCCGGCTCTCCGGCAGGTAGCGCGCGATGCCCCAGAAGGCGAAGATGCCCACCGGCAGGTTGATGAAGAACACCCAGCGCCAGTCGAAGTTCTCGGTGAGCCAGCCGCCCAGCAGCGGCCCCAGGATGGGCCCGACCATGATGCCCGCGCCCCAGATCGCCATTGCCTGGCCGACCTTCTCGCGCGGGTTGATGTCCAGCAGCACCGCCTGCGACAGCGGCACCAGCGCCGCGCCGAAAATGCCCTGCAACAGCCGCGCCGCCACGATGCCGACCAGCGAGGTCGCGAGCCCGCAAAGCGCCGAGGCCACGGTGAAGCCGATCACCGAGATGATGAACACGCGCCTGCGCCCCCAATGCCCGCAGAGCCAGCCCGTCAGCGGCAGCGCGATGGCCGAGGCCACGATGTACGAGGTCAGCACCCAGGTGATCTGGTCCTGCGAGGCCTGCAGGCTGCCCTGCATGTGCGGCAGCGCCACGTTGGCGATGGTGGTGTCCAGCGCCTGCATGATGGTCGCCAGCATGATCGAGATGGTGATCATCCCGCGGTGCGGCACCTTGGTTCCGGGCGCGACGCTCATGGCTTCCTGGCCTCCTTCGCGTCCTGGGGCGAGGTGATGTCGAGCAGGCTGCCGTGCACCCGGGTCAGCAGGCTCAAGAGCTGCGCGCGCTCGGCCTGCGACAGCACCGACATCACGCGGGCATTGAGCCCGTCGCTGATGCTCAGCGCGCCGTCGAGCGCCTTTTCGGCGCTGGGCTCCAGGTGGATCTTGTTGACGCGGCGGTCGGTCGGGCTGGGCTCGCGGCGGATCCAGCCGGCCGCGGCCATGCGGTCGCACAGGCCGGCCACCGCCATCGGCGTGAGGTCGAGGCGCAGCGCCAGTTCCGCCTGCGACAGCGGCTCGTCTTCGTCGTGCATGGCCAAGGCGCCGAGCAGGCGGCACTGGGCGCTGGTGAGGCCGATGCGCTCGCGCGCCAGGCGGTCGAACTCTTCGCTGTAGAGCTTGCCCACGCTCTTGACGAGAAAACCGAAGCGCTGGGTGAAGTCCCTTTTCATAAGGGACTAGATTATCTACATGTTTATTAGTTTGGCGTTAGCAACGACGGCCATCAGAGCCAGCCGGCGCGCCTGAAGCGGTAATACAGGTAACCGCAGGTGCTCACGATCAGCCCCAGCGCCACCGCGTAGCCGTAGCGGAATTTCAGTTCCGGCATGTTCTCGAAGTTCATGCCCCAGATGCCGGCAAAGGCGGTGCACACCGCGAAAATGCTGGCCCAGGCCGCGAGCCGCTTGGTGACCTCGCTCTCCTCGATCGTCACCATCGACAGGTTCACCTGGATCGCGGTTGCGATGGTGTCGCGCATCGCGTCGATGGAGCCGTTGATGCGCCCCAGGTGGTCGCCCACGTCGCGGAAGTATTCCTGCGAGCTCATGCAGATCTGCGGCACCCGCCCGCCGTGCATCTTGCCGGCCGCCTCCAGCAGCGGCGCCACCGCGCGCTTGAGCACCATGCTGCGGCGCTTCAGGTCGTAGAGCTGCTTGATCTTGTCCCGCGCCGCGCCGCCCTGCCCGAAGATCTGCTGCTCGATGGCCTCCAGCTCGACCTCCAGCGCGTCGATCACCGGAAAGTAGCGGTCGACCACCGCGTCCATCAGCGCATACAGCACGAAGCCCGCGCCGTTGCGCAGCAGCTCGGGCTCGCGCTCGCAGCGCTCGCGCACGCCCAGAAAACCCTGCTGGCTGCGGTTGCGCACCGACAGCACGTAGTTGGCGCCGACGAAGACGTCGACCTCGCCCACGTTGGTGCAGTGCTCGCCCTCGGGCGAGGGCTCCACCAGGTGCATTACCACAAAGAGCGAATCGCCGTATTCCTCCACTTTGGGGCGCTGGTGGCCGTGGTGGGCGTCTTCCACGGCCAGCGGGTGCAGGCCGAACTCTTTCTGCATCTCGCTGAGTTCGGCGTCTGAGGCGTCGCTCAGCGCCACCCAGACGAAGCAACCCGGCCGGGAGATGTAGTCGCTGATGTCCTCGACCGAAATGTCGGCGAGCTTGGAGCCGTTTTCATAGGCGACGCAATTGATGAGCATCGATACCCCCGCGCAGTTCACAGTAATCGGAGCTTCGATGGTGCCATGCCCCTGAAATCGGCTCCGGTCGGATAGAGTCCGGGGCTGCTTTGCCGGGCAGACGATGAGCGGCGCAACGCAGACGCCGCGCAGGACAGGGGGAGCCAGGAAGCCATGAGAACAAGTTCATTCGAGGGAGTGCGCCAGTGAAGCGCGATGTTCGCCTTGCGAAGCTGCTGCTGCTGGCCGTCGTGGTCTGCGTGTCGGCGGCCACCTGCTGGCAGCTCTGGTCGGCGCGCAGGCATACCCTGGCCGAGATCGACGTCAACAATCTCAACCTGGCCCAGGCGCTGAACACCTACTCCGAAGGCATCTTCACCGAGAGCGCCATGCTGCTGCTGGGCGTGGCCGAGCGGCTGGAGGCCGAAGGAGACGGCCCCGCGCACCTGCGGCGGGTGCAGGCGCTGGTCAGCCGCCAGGAGCACCTGCTGAACCAGCTCAACGGCCTGTCCATCCTCGACGCCCGGGGCGACTGGGTGATGCACTCCCGGGGCAGCTTTGCGCCGGGCACCAACAGCGCCGACCGCGCCTACTTCATCCACCACCGCGACAAGCGCTCGCAGGACATCTTCATCGGCTCGCCCGTGCGCAGCCAGTTCACCGGCGACTGGGTGATCACGGTCAGCAGGCGCCTGGAAGACGGCCAGGGCAACTTCGCCGGCGTGATCGTCGTGGCGCTGGGCATCGAGAACTTCCTGCGCGCCTTCGGCACCATCGACCTCGGCGGCAGCGGCGCCATCAGCCTGGCCACTTCGGGCGGGCAGTTGCTGGTGCGCTATCCATACCGCGAGCAGGATGTCGGCCGCGACTTTTCCAAGTCGCCCAATTTCCTGCGCCGCTATGCCGGCACGTCGGGCACCGCGTCCTTCCGCTCCAGCCTCGACGGTGTGCAGCGGCTCTACGCCTTTCGCACGAGCGAGCGCTACCCGCTGGTGACGACCGTGTCGCTCGGCAAGGACGACGCGCTGCAGGCCTGGCGGCGGCAGGCGCTGCTGACGCTGGGCGTCGTGGGCGCCTTGCTGGCGGTGGTGGCGGCGGTGGGCCGGCGGCTGATCATCAACATCCAGCGCCGCATGAGCGCCGAGGCCTCGCTGATGGCCGCGCGCGAAGACCTGCTGCAGGCCAACCGCCGGCTGGAGGTGCTGGCGACCCAGGACCAGCTCACCGGCCTGGCCAACCGCCGCAGCTTCGACGACGTCCTGGCGCGGGAATGCCGCCGCACCGCCCGCGAAGGCACGCCCCTTTCATTGCTGTTGCTGGACCTGGACTACTTCAAGCACTTCAACGACACCTACGGCCATGTGGCCGGCGACCGGTGCCTGCGGGCCGTCGCCGATGCATTGCAACAGGGCGTCAGGCGCCCGGGCGACCTGGTGGCGCGCTACGGCGGCGAAGAAGTGGCGATCATCCTGCCCAACACCGACCTGCCGGGCGCCCTGAGCGTTGCCGAGCAACTGCTCGAACGGGTTCGCGCCCTCGGCATCGCGCACGCCGCCAGCCCGCACGAACGGGTCACCCTCAGCATCGGCGCGGCCAGCCTGCACGGCATGCAGGCGAACCGGGCGGAACAGCGGCTCATCGAAGCCGCCGACCGCGCGCTGTACAGGGCCAAGGAAAGCGGGCGCAATCGTGCAATGGGCCACGAAGAGCCCGTGGATGCCTGAGGGCCGGCCGGACGCCGGCAACGACCCGGGGTCAAATGCACCGAACGTAAAATCCCCCGGGATTCCCACCCGTGCACATGCGAGCTCCGGCGCTGCGCTCCCCATGCACTCCCCCGACAAGCCCCCCAGTCCCGAGAAGGCGGGCGACCGCTCGATGGCGCCCGGCCCGGCCGGCCCGGCACACCGGTGGCACGGATCGCAAGTTATTGATTGAAATGAACAAGTCAGACGTCTCAGCGCACACTCCGATGATGGCAGGGCGTCTTCTCTAGGGAAAATCGAGGCCAACCACCTCAAGTTACGCCAAAAGCTACGCCAAACATGCTCTATCTCTTCGGCGATGAAAGCTCGTTCGGTAATGCGATCACGTATGGGCTAGTGATTGTGAAAGCCGAAGACCAAGAAAGGGTCTTAGCCGCACTAGGTGAAGTCAAGGAAATGTTCGGGGGCACGCCTGCTGATCGCATTCATTGCCGCGAACTGCTTAACAAACATGCGCGCGCAAAGACTGCATGGGCCTCGCTGAGTGACGGTGACGTGCTTCAACTTTTGGCGGTCACTGGCAATTACTTGCGAAATGCTGGAGCAGCATTCAACTTGGGACACATCGATCGCGCTGGCCTTCCACCTCACCTTGAGATTCCGATTCAAGGTTCACCCGTGAAGATCCTTGCTGAGGCAAAGCAGCTTGCCGCGTTCGCATACACCATCGCCCTTGCCGGTTTAGAGTGAGCGTCCAGTCCAACCATCTTGAAAGCCTGCTCGGAGCATAGGAGCCTAGTCCCCATCAACAACTCTTGGTGGACACGTGAGCACTATCCCCGATCAGCAAGCCGGCACACGCCGGCGACGTCGCATTCACAGCGACGAATTCAAGGCAAACGCTGTGGCCAGCTGCATGCAGCCGGGCATGTCGATGGCGGCGGTGGCAATGGCCCACGGCGTCAACGCGAATCTGCTGCGCCGATGGGTTCGCGACGCAGAGATGAACTCGGCAACCACCGTCGTCAGCGCGACCACCGTCGAGGGCCCCAAGGCGCAAGAAGCCAAGACAGTGTTCGTCCCGGTCAGCTTGCCGCCACCAGTGCAGCCGGCTCATAGCCCGGACGTTCGCATCGAGCTGCGACGTGGGCCGATCGCGGTCACCGTGACCTGGCCGGCGAGCGCCGCAAGCGAGTGCGCGGCCTGGATGCGCGAGTTGCTTCGATGATCCGCATCGACGCGATGTGGCTGGCCGCAGACCCTATCGACATGCGCGCCGGCGCCGAGCGCCTGTTGGCGCGCGTTGTGCAAGTCTTCGGCGCAGCGCAGGCGCACCATGGCTACCTGTTCGCGAACGCCCGCGGCACGCGTGTCAAGCTGCTGGTGCACGACGGCTTCGGCGTGTGGTGCGCGGCGCGCCGGCTCAACGCGGGGCGCTTCGTCTGGCCCAGCACGACCGATGCGACGCCTTTGCTGTCGCTCACACCTGCGCAGTTCGACGCCTTGGTCCTGGGCCTGCCCTGGCAGCGGCTTCCCGAGCTGAGCGTCATCACGCGAGCCTGAGGAGCCGGCGCCAACGCCAACGCCACCTGCCCCAAGCGTTGACGGGGGATGTGCCGATGTTGGCATCGGCGTGCACTGGCATCATTCAACGCATGCTTGGTGCGCGTGATCTTCCTGTAGCGAATCCTTCGGGACTGTCCGCCGAGACAGCTGCGCTGGTTGCTCAGCTGCTCCAGCGGGTGCAAGACCAGCAGCAGCAACTGGCCGAGCATGGCCGTGTCCTTGCGCAGCGCGACCAGGCGCTCGCCGAGCGCGACGCGCTGCTGCAGCGCAAGGACCGCGAGATCGCCCTGCGCGAGGCCAAGATCGAGAAGATCACCTTCGAGCTGGCCAGGCTCAAGCGCTGGAAGTTCGGCGCCAAGTCCGAGGCCATGAACGCCGAGCAGCGCCGCCTGTTCGAGGAGACGCTGGCCGAGGACGAGGCGGGCCTGCGCGAGCAGCTCGAGCGGCTTCGGCGTGAAGCCGCCGCGGCTGCGGCCGCCGCAGCAGCCTCGGACACAACGACCAAGGCGCCCTCGCGCCGGCCGCGCCGCAACCCGTTCCCCGATCACTTGCGCCGTGTCGAACACCACCACGAGCCCGAGCGCACCGACTGCCTGGAGCCCGGCTGCGGGCGCCCGATGACGCGCATCGGCCAGGAGGTCAGCGAGCGCCTGGACATCGTGCCGGCCGAGTTCTTCGTGCACCGCCACATCTATGGCAAGTGGGCCTGCCGCTGCTGCCAGGTGCTGCGCCAGGCGCCCAGCGTGGCAGAGGTCATCGAAGGCGGTATCGCTGCCAGCGGCTTCGTCGCGCACACGCTGATCAGCCGCTTCGTGGACCACATGCCGTACTACCGGCAAACGACCATCAACGCCCGCAGCGGCGTGCACACACCGCGCTCCACGCTGGCGTCCATCACCGGCCAGGCCGGCGCGGCGCTGCAGCCGCTGCACGAGGCGCACAGGCGCTTCATCCTCAGCTGTGCGGTGCTGCACGCCGATGAGACACCCGTGTCCCTGCTGGACCCAGGCGCGGGCAAGACGCGAAGAGCCTACGTCTGGGCCTACGCCAGAAGCTGGCACGACAAGGTGCCTGGGGTGATCTACGAGTTCTGCCCGGGACGCGGGGCGCAGTACCCGCTGGCCTTCCTGGGAGGCCGAGAGAGACACGGCAGACGATGGTCGGGCACGCTGCTGAGTGACCGCTACAGCGCCTACGAGACTGTGGTCGATCCCCGGCTGTATCCGGACCGCCTGGGCGCCGCCTGCGCCGCGCACGCGCGCCGCAACTTCGAAGAGTTGACGCACGACGGCACCAGCGTGGTGGGCCTGGAGGCGGTGCGTCGCTTCGCGCGCATCTATGGCGTCGAGGCGCAGCTCCAAGACCTCAGCGACGATGATCGCCGGGCACAACGCCAGCAGCTCGCCAGGCCGCTGTGGGAAGAGCTCAAGCACTGGCTGCAACTGGAGCGCAGGCTGGTGGCCGACGGCGGCCCGACGGCCAAGGCCATCGACTACACGCTGGGGCACTGGACCGCGCTGACGCGCCACCTGAACGACGGCGCGGTCGCCATCGACAACAACCACCTGGAGCGCCAAATCAAACCGTGGGCGATGGGTCGCCGGGCATGGATGTTCGTGGGCAGCGAACTGGCCGGCCAGCGAGCGGCCATCGTGATGAGCCTGGTGCAGTCGGCGCGCCTGAACGGCCACGACCCTGGGCCTACCTGCGCGACGTGCTGCAGCGCCTGCCGACGCAGCGCGCCAGCCAGATCGAGGACTTGCTGCCGCACCGATGGCAGCCCGCGTGCGACGCAGCACCATGACCTTGCTCACGCAGACCGTGATGGTCCGGGCGAACATCGACGTCGACCGCATGAGCGCGCAGCAGAAGGTTGATCTGGCTGACGAAATCCACGTCCAGCAGCCCAACCTGCTGGCCTCCATCCTTGTGTTGCCTCGCTACGGGGTCGACATGCTGCAGCTTGAAGTGCCCATCCACGTTCTGCTGGTCGCCTTCCAGGCCATGAAGCACTGCGGGCACGCCGTGCCGACGATCTCTGAAGACGTCCAGGAAACCTCCTTGCGGCGGCTGACGGCGACGATGGAGTTCACCGAAGGCGTGCCGCCAGCCCTCGTCGAGCAGATGATCACGAAGTCCTGCGTCGACCACCCTGAGCGCTACCTGCTTGCGTTCGTGTACGGCTATCTCGGCGAGCACGATCTGTTGCGCGTGAGAACTGACGCCGAGAAGTTCTTGCTGCTGGCCGCCCTCAGCCTCGTGGAGTGTGTGGCCTACGTCGGAGCACAGCTGCAGTCCAAGTGACCCGCGTGCGGCCGGTCAAGATGGTCGGACTGGACGCTCACGGTTTAGAAAACGAAGAATTCCGCCTTTGGATCGACCCGGATCACACAAAGATCGAATGGGGTACAGGCAGGCGCCAAGCCAGCAGAATGCCAGTCACTCACGAGGGCAGATCAATCACGCCGGAGGCGTTCGAAGGAGACAAGCCCATGCTCCTCGATGTCGCCGACGCACTTGCATATTCAGCTGCCCATTTTTTGAGCTCTACGTCGAAAGACTCTCGATTCGAACAATCGTTTCTATCGTTCGGGGCCTCCCCGCGCTCGATCGACTTCCACTATCAAGTCTTCCCGGAGTAAATAGAGCTGCCGCATCGCGCGCAACAATTAAAACGACAAAAGCCCCCAACGCCAGCGGCCCTTGTTCATGGCGGTGCGGACGTTTGCACGAGATCCGCGTAGCGCACTCCGGTGTCAAGGTCGATGGCGTCGCGGTGCTGCAATTGCTGACCGGCTTATCACTCATCCTGGATTTCGTTGTGAACGTTCGACGCAGACTTGATGCGGTTGGGCATGTAGCCCCTTCGCCGCTCAGCCTGACCATCACGCGCGAGCATCCAGAAGACAAATAACGTGCACCTTTAAGTTGCGACCGGCCCCGCGCCGAACAGCTCGACAGACGGCACCTTCAGCACTTCCCTCGCCTCCTCGACCGTGCGCGAAGTCGTTGGCATACTAAGAGCATGAATGCAGAACGACTTGCTTGGCCGTTGGGGTGGGTGCACCAGCTCGAAAACGGCTACTTCGTTGACGAAACGCGACAGGTTCAGATTGACAAGAACGTGCAGCGCTTCCCTGGAAATCCCTCACAGCGCTTTGAACTGCAGAACGGCGACATCGGCAGCGAAGACAAAAAAAGAACGGTGCAATCCGAACGTTGTGAGATGTCCGAACAAGGAGAGCGGCAAACTCGCGGCGATGAATGTTGGTACGGCTGGTCATTCATGGTCCCAAGGGACTTTCCCGAAGCAAATCAGGTTCCCGACTCGTCCAATCAAGTGACGCTGGCTCAGTTCCATCAAGAACCACTCGATCGCACCAAGAAGGAGAATTGGCACCCTGCTTGGATGTTTGGCAAACGGATTGGAGGGCCTTTTTGCGTGAGGCTGTTTCCAACGATTCACCTTGCAAAGGCAACTTGGTGGTCGTTGATCGAGCATGACGGTTTCACTGGGAAATGGCACGACATCATGGTGTATGCCAAATGGTGCAGCGAAGGTGATGGCGCTTTTCTTGTTTGGGTCAACGGCGTGCAGAAGATGGCTTACTTCGGTAAGACCTGCAGCGAACACGACGGTCTGATCTACCACAAGTACGGCATCTATCGAGCCCACCACTCATTAAATCGGACTGCGATCGCATACTACTCTCAGCTACGCAAGAGCAAGAACCAGGCGGAAGTAAGGGTTTCAGCCTCGTGATTTCCGCGTCCGCACACGGAGCAGTCCTTTGCTCCGCGAGATTTTCTACACAAGTCAAACAGACATTTTTCCCACCGAAACCACTACCTTTTACACGCCGCCCTGGTACAGCGAAAAGACCCGCGAGAAGCGCCCATTGCCGATGATACCGAGCGACTACAAGGTCACGCGAGGCGCGCCGTGCGAGCGGTGGACGGTCACCTCGTTGAAGATGGTCGAGGTGGTCTATTGCGGAATCGGGCCAGTCGAGATCCTGCGCGGCGGCCAAGTCAAAGGGTAGTGCAGATCAGCCAATGCACATGCACCAGCCGCCCAGGCAGATGCTGCAGTGGAGTAGACCGTCTCGTCCGTGATCACCGGACGAAAGCTCAGCAAATCGTTGGGCTCATCAACTGCGACCAACACTGTGAAGTGAAAGGAGCCCTCCTCTAACTCGTTGACAGTAAGCGCTCATCTCCCCGATCCCATCATTTGCATCCCCCTTTTGCAGGGGCAGTTGTACGGCGAGTAGGCAGTAGACACTGTGAACGATGGTCAGTCGCCTGGAAATAATTCTCGGTGCCATGCAAAACGTGGCGAGCCTGCCCGCTGACTCGGGCCGCCGGTAGTACAAAGGCCGGTCTGCTTTCTGAACATTGGAAGACTTCCTGATCGCAAGATCATCCACCCGCTTCGGCGGGTGTTTTTTGGGGCGAGATCAATCCGCTACGCGGCGTCCACAGCACAAGGCGCACATCACTGCACCTCAACTCCTGGCAGTAGCTCCATGCCGACCCGCTGCGTTAGCTCCCCGTAGCTGATAGGCCGTCCGGCGCGGGCGTCTTCGGAATTCGGTTGCCAATGCGCCCAGGCCTTGCCCGTTCTCTCGTCGTAGACAAGCTTGAAAAGGTGCGTGGGCACACGCACACGGTTGGCCCCCACCATCTGGCTTTGGGGGCCAAACACCGGTCCCGTAATCACAAACACATTGCCCTTAGCGCGCGGCACGTACCGACGTGTGTCCTGCTCAATCTTGGACCAGGCACCCGAGTTCTGCGTCGGGTTCTGAGGGACCATGTTCGCCAGCGAAAAGCTCTGGGCCATGGCCGTCGGATTCGGCATGTCGCCTGCTGGGGCCATGTGTCCGCGGGCATAGCCAGAGCCCTTGTAGTCGCTCAGCTCCGCGCGCTCACTGCGCGGCAGTCGGGCATCTGCAAAGAACTTGTTGGTGCGCTTCTCGTTGGCATCCTCGATGCTCGCTCGAGTAAGCCGCTCGGCAACGAAAACCGGTGTCTTGCTCGCGCCGCTGTGCAGTATCGCGAAAGCCTCATAGCAAAGCTCGCGCTGCATGGGGGCCGCGGGAAACGTCTCAGGGCGTATGCATCCAGAACAATTCGTACGATAGCCGCAAGACACACGATGCACCGAGCAAAACGGGCAGCCCAACCTCAAGCAACAGCCAGCGTGTGCTCTGACTTTTAAGAAGCAACCGGTAGGCATTATCGAATCTCTCAAGTGCAACCGGCGGAGTTGGACTTTCGAGAACATCTTTTACCGCCCCCAATTCTGTCCTTAGTAATTTTATTTCTGAGAGACTCCTATTGAGCCCCACGATTGCGTCGGCGACCGGCGACCGGGCGTCCTGAATCTTGACCGTCGAAAAGTAATTTTCGAGGTCGGCAACAACATGCTCCAACCTCAACTGCGAGGTTTGACTAGGAAATCGCCTGGAGGCCACTTGCCACCAATTGTGCAGGGAGGACTGCTGAGGATCATTCACATAGTCAAAATCGTTGTTCTGAAAGGCGCCCCTTCCGCTGTACAAGATGCCTGAGCCTGTTAGGCGGATACGCCAGCCGTGAAACGCGTCGAACATCAACCAGACAAAATGAACAAGCATGTAGGTGTTGATCGCCAGCAGTCCAACTTTGAGCTTCTGCGTCGAGAGCTTTTGCAAAGTCAAGCCAAAAAATGATTGACTCTCCGCTGCCTGCACCCCCAAAAAAAGGATTGCAACGGTGATCGTCGACGCAAGCATTAAGTTTTGACGGATCTTGGAGACAAAGTCTGTCATCTCCAAAGCCACAGGCTTCGAAAAAACTTCGCGAACTGCGTTTAGTCGCTCCTGAACTTGCTTTTCTGAGTGAGAGTCTTTTTCCACGTCGAATCCTCCGCCATTTGGGCGCTGGTGATCGTAGTCGGTTTCATCAACGAGTTCTGCTCCGTTCCCGTCAAGCGGGTTGGCTGGTTGATAGTTCTAGGAAGAATTTGGAAGGCTGCGCGCCCGGCTACAGTCGGCCCATCCAGCCGTTCCCATTGAGCCCAATGTGAGGCTTAGCGCTGCACAAAAACGTAGCCCCAAAATGCGACTCCTAACGCAGAAATCATGTAGCAGCGCTGAGGACCACCAAATCTCACTCGGCGACGATCCAAAGGAGCATCAGATGTGCTATCGAACTATGCGTGGTGTAGCGCTGGCCACGACCACCCTTATGTTGCTGTTGGCAGTCTTTCCAGCGAGTGCTCTCAACGCATTTGGCTTCACCCAAGCTATGACGCCACAGCAGGTTGCACGCGCATCTACGAACCTTGGCATCGCCAAGTGGTTCGGAAAATCCTTGATCGTTCAGGCGCAGGACGACGTGGACCACAGCTACTTGTTCAACTTCTGCAATGACCGGCTCTACTCCGCGAGTCAGACGTTTCCTGCCAACTTCGAACGCATGGCGGGCTTCATTGACCAAACGATTCAGCAGTATGGTCAGCCGATGTTCGTGAGCGCGGTTGGTGGTATGGGTTCGTCGGGCTTTATTCGACCCATCAACCTTTACTGGAAGCTCGGCGAGAGCGACTATTTGCGGTTAATGCAGTTGGAGCGAACATATGCGCTCGTGTACGAGACGAAGAACACCTGCACCAAAGTTCCGGGCTAGCCAGATGCAGGGCATCTTATGAAAACTGTTCCCGAACGGTCCATTCAGGCCTCGTAGTGGGACTCCAGAGCCTCATTCGGCAATCAAATTTCTGTCGTTCCTGACAATCCTCAGCAGCACGCCGACCTCGGCGTCTCGCTGCTCAACAATGAGTCGACCTCGTTCAAGTAGCTCTCGACCTCGCGCAGCCATCCCTGCGAAGACCGCGGATCGATCCGCGATGCGGACGCAGGCAGCGGGGTCGGTTGCGGCTTGGTCCCGATCACGGGCGGCGTAGGCAGCGTACTGCTGGCGCACCCGCTCAACATCGCCAGCAGCAGCGCGGCGGCGGACATCGAGCGCGGCCACCTTCTGTTCGTAAGCATCAAAGTTCTCCTGTTGGTTTTTGGCATGGCCCGCTTGCATTGCAAGCACACGCCGCAGGTCATCAAGCGCGGCAAGCGCGCGGCGGGTGTTCTCGGACTGCCGGTCGAGCTTTTCGTCTGATACGGCCTTCTGCGCCGCCGATGTCTCGGCCTTGGCCTTGAGCACTTGTGTTCGCTCGATGCCTGCCACCGCTACCGCGAGAAGAAGCAGCAACGCCCACAACCACGACGGCACGATGTCGAGGAACCTGGTCATTTGCTCAGCACCTTGCAGGCGCGCGCAGTAGCCGCCTTGCGCTCGGCCAGCTTCAACCGCTTCGGCCCGTTGACGCGCCCTGTCAGATCGTAGACATCACCCCGCTCGGCTGCCGGCAAACAGTCCTTGTAGATCGCGAAGAACCAACACGCCGACATCGCCGCATGCTGCGGCTCGAGCAGCAGCGCAGGGTTCGCACGCAAACCCACACCAAGCGCCTTGCCAGCCGCGACATAGGCGTCTTCCCACGTGAGCTGGATCAAGCCGCGCCCGTGGAAGCCCTTGTAGCGAAGCTGGCTCAAGCCCTTCGGGTTGCGCGTGTAGTCCTCGGCGCGATAGCCGCCCTGCACGAACAGGCTCGGAAAAATCTCGCGCAGCCGGTCGGCCGTTGTGTAGTTGAGGTTTTCTTCGACCTTGGCCAGCGCCTCGGATTCGATGACGAGCTGGCCGAGGAAGCCCGCCATCGCGTTCGGCGTGTGGATGCCGAAGCGGTTCATCCCATCGGCCAGGTACAGGGTGTAGCGCTCGGCGTTGGCGCGCGTGGCGCCAATGCAGTCGATGAGGGTCTGGGTGTCGATCATGGTTTCTTGAATTCCTTCGCCGCCGTCTTGGCGGCCTGGTTGGCTGTCTGTGCTGCGGTCTGCGCGGTGCTGGCGGCCTCGCCCGCCGCTTGCGCCGCGCTCGCTGCCGTGTCCGCCGCCGTGTTCACGCGGCTGGCCAGGGAGGCAAGCTGCATCATCCGCTCTGCCGGGATCGTCTTCAGCGCCTGGGCACTGGTGAACGACATGCCGTCGCGCGGGTCGCCTTTGTAGACGAGATAGTTCGTGGCTTCGCCCCACGCATTCGACTGGATGCCTTGGCGGATGTTGCGCCCGAGGTCGTCGTAGTCCAGTGGTACGAAGTCGGCCTCGAACAACTCGAGCGAGAGCGGGACATTCGAGCCGTGCTTCAGGAAGGGCACCGGGCCAAGCAGCTTCTGCGCGAACATCTCGCCATCGCGCAGCCAGGTGTAGACCGCCATGCGCTGGGCCAGTGACCACCGGTAGCGACCGGTGACCTCGGGCTTACGCTGCCACTTGCGCCAGGCTTCGCGCAGCGCGGTGGCGTATTCGGTGTGGATCGATCCGTCTGCACGCCGGGGCTGTGGTTCGACCGCGATGCCGCCGGGACCAACGACGCTGTTCACCATCACCCGCAGCGCGCCACGGCAGATGTCGTGATCGCGCTCCAGGGCTCGGGCGTGCGCGCGAAGCGCTGCGGCACTGTTGCCGACCAGCACGTTGGGCGCGCTGTTGTCGGCGCGGCGCCGGCGCTGCTTACTGGGCTTGGCGCCCTCGTACATCGAGAGCACCCTGCGAGCTTGGGCGCGTTGGACAGCCCGCACGGGGTTGTACGCCGCGACGACGCGATCTAGAAAGTTCATTCACCACCCCCATCGAATCGCGCAACGGAGAACGAGGGACCGGAGCCCCGGCGGCCGCTGCGTTCGGCAGCGACGCGGCGCTCCCATTCGATGCGGCCTTTGCGGATGTCGGCGAGATTCTCGTAGCCCAGCGTGCGGGGGCCTGAAGCGGTGGAGAAGCTGACTGTTTTGCCGAGCAGGATGTCAGCCTCGGCGGCCATGTACTTGGCGAGCATTTCGGTGGCGATGGTCATTCGACCACCGTAGCTTCGCCTCTGTCCGGTTTCTAGGGGAAAAACCGGACAGTCATGCACGGAACCGCCGTGAAGCTTTCGAGCGCCGGCCCCGGAGCGCTCCGAATCAAGTGAGCAAACGGCCCTTTGCGGCGGCAGCAAGTCCGGCTACATTCCGCCAAAGGTGGCCGTCATTAGTTTTTTAGGAGCGAGGAAAACTATGAGCGAAAAATTGGCTAGTGGTGTCCGAATCGTAATGCGCGGAACTTGCGGCGGAACAGCTCTAGGGCAAGTTGTTTATCTCTCGAATTCAAGCGGAGGCGACTTAACTGTCACCGTAAGAATTGACAGCAATATCAATCCGGGAAACGCTTATCCGCAAATTCGAAGTTTCCCAGTTCCTGCGCATCAAGATGTCGAGATAGGTTGCTCGAAATACGCTACAGGTGTCGGGCTGCAGGTATTGACCTACAACATCATCTCTTACTGACGCGGGCCGATTCGCCCGCTGTGCAAGCCGTCTGTGAAGAACGATCATTAGCGGCTGTTCACGATTTCATAGATCCGGGTGCGGCTAAACCCGTAGCGGCTCATCAGCTGGTAAACGTCCGCACCGTTGAACGCGCTGGTACAGGTACGATGACGGCAATGTAACGGGAAAACTCAATGCTGCCGTATGCCCTGGAGAAGATCAGCGCCGCCGTTTTTCAGGAAATCTGTGATCAGCGCACCAGCGAATCGAGCACGCTCGATTTCAAGCAGGTTCTGCCGGGCAAGGAAGACGACGACAAAGAAGAGCTAGCTAAGGACGTCAGCGCCTTGTTGAATGCCGATGGCGGCGATCTCGTGTACGGGATCAGCGAGGACCGTGCCACTGGCACTGCGAAGGCCGTCTTACCGATGACCATCGACAACTTCGACAAGGAATCGAGGCGAATCACTCAGATCCTGGATGCCTGGATTGAGTCCCGATTTCATGGCATCCAGATCGTCCAAGTGCCCCTCGATGGCGGTTGCGGGGTAGTTCTTCGCGTCCCCATGTCGTTCGACGGCCCCCACTGCGTGCGCAACCCCAACAGCACGAAGCGGAGATTTGTCATCCGCAACGGGAAAATGACCTCCGATATGAGCTTCGATCAAGTGCGTTCAGCCTTCAATGGCACAGCCTCACTTGCAGTACAAGCGCGCGAATTCGCTCGCAGCAGGCTCAAACTCGTTGAGGAACGGAAGACGCGGATGCCCATGGGCGATTCGCCTCTGGCAGTGTTCGAGCTCGTCTCGCTGTCAGGCATGGCCCGCCGCACTTTGGTTGACGTCAAAAACGTTCAGTTCGTCGACTTCATCGCATGGGACGGAGGTGCCGACCCGCGCATGAACCTAGATGGCGTCGGCGCCTATCTTGGCTCCGGTGGTGAAGCGTACTCACAGAGCCAGCTGTTTAGGAATGGATCGATGGAGTTCATGACCATCGCTGGCAACAGAGGTGAAGGCGGCAAGCTGGGGGTATGGGCATCCCACTCGCTCGAATTCTTCGAGCGATCACTGACTGTTTCGCTGAAGGCCGCCAAGCGGTACGAGATCACAGGTCCGGCACTGGTGACCTGTGCGCTGATGCACGTTGAGGGCTGCGAACTGGCGCTTAACAACAATCTGCCATTTCGAAAAAAGCTCGGCGACCGCCCGTTCATGGTCTTCCCGGAGATCTACATCGAGGACCTGTCAGTTGACGCCGATGTCGACGATCTGCTCGCAGACACGCGCGATGTTCTCTATCAAGGCTTTGGCTACACGGCTGCGCCAGCCAAGAAATAGGCACTCCCCCGGAGAGGTACCGCATTGCGGTGTCGCCCGGATTCAGCACGTTCAGAACTGGTGAGCAAAATTTCTAACCGAACCTTCGTCGTCCTCGATACAAACCTTCTATTGCACTTCAAGCGGCCAGACCAGATGGACTGGACCGCCGTGGGTGACGAAGTTGTACTGCTTATCTTGCCTATTGTTTTGAGGGAGCTTGAGAAGGCAAAAGCGCTTGGTGGAAACCTGCGCGTGAAGCAGCGTGCGGGCCAGATGGTGTCCTGGCTTTCTCGACTTCTCGATGAAGGGCAAGAAGTCCTGATCAGGCCTGGCGTCGCCCTCCGCTTCGTCGGTGATGAGCCGCAAGTGGACTTCGCAGCTAACCATCTGGCTCGCGAAGTTCAAGACGATCAAATTGTTGCGTCGCTAATTGACCTGAAGGGCAGGCTGCCATCTGCTCCCATCTTGTGCACGGCCGACATGGGGCTTCGCGTCAAGGCCAAGCTGCGAGAGTTTCGGCTTCATGTGCCGCCGGACAGCGAACGGCTAGCAGAAGAGCCAGACCCGAAAGACAAAGAGATTTCAGAGCTTCGTCAAGAGCTGCAGAAGTTTAGAGACAAGGTGCCCAGGCTATCCGCCGCTTTTGGGGATGGGAACCTACACGTCAAGCCCGATCCGATCCTTGTTCCACCGACGCCGTCAGGACTGGAGAGCGTGAAACTGCTGCACCACCCCATGACAGCGGCGAAGCAAACTCACCCAGGGTCCATCGGAGACCTTGTGAAGATGTTGAGTACGCCGAGCGAGGTGACGGTGGAGCACTACAACAAGCAACTAGAGGCTTTTTTTACCGACTATGAAAAATACTTGGAGAAGTTTGAGGCTTGGTCCTGCACGGTTCGGCGGTGCTTTTTGTTCGATCTCAAGCTGATGAACTCGGGCACAACGCCTGCCACAGACGTCGACGCCATCTTCACGTTTCCGGAGGGAGTCCGTATCCTCCGAGCTTCAAAGATTCCAGAAGCACCCAAGATGCCAACAGCACCCGAGGTGCCAAAGCATGCCTTCGGCCCAATAGGCGGCATCGGGTTTGCAACACAGATCCCGCACGAAGGCGCAATCCCTCCCGGCGGAGGAAAACAGCCATGGACGATGTCTTGCGAAGCCAATCGAGTTCACTTGAAACTCGACAAGCTCAAGCATGGTTTCAATT
The DNA here is from genome assembly GCF_022009635.1 of Variovorax paradoxus. Classification (NCBI taxonomy): domain Bacteria; kingdom Pseudomonadati; phylum Pseudomonadota; class Betaproteobacteria; order Burkholderiales; family Comamonadaceae; genus Variovorax; species Variovorax paradoxus. The sequence goes on along the minus strand of NZ_CP091716.1, from coordinate 2,876,304 downwards.
TTTCAATCCCAAAACTGGCGGTCTTGTTTCCAGCTCAGGGCAAGCGCTCCATTTCGCTTCAAGCAGAGCTGACGGCGAACGAGTTGGCTTCTCGGATCGAATGTGAGCTTCATCTTGTCGCCAGCTAGTGACCGGGCACCAAAAGGGAGGGATGCGTCCAAGTGCTACTAGTTGTCGAAACCCATTTGCGAAAGAGCAGGATCAGTTCTTTCAGCTTTCAAGCAGAGAATGGACGCAGCACGCCGCACTATTCGCTCTTTGGCTAGAGACAGCTCCCTTCCGCAAGTTCTCCAGAGAGCAACCATCACTGCCGGCGGCTAACGATCTCATAGATCCGCGTGCGGCTTTCCGAAGCCGCGAATTCTCTCCGGTCGTCGCGTCGCTTGGCTAGTGCGAGAAGTGGAGGCATGGGCCGAAAGCCGACCCGTATCAAATTTGCCTCCCCCGCCGAACACCGGCGCTCGCAAAGCGCGAAAGCTTCTCTGACCCCAACAAAGGGCTGCGGCGGACAGGCACTCCGCACCGCGTCGAACTGATCAAGCCAAATGAAAAAATCGGCAGCCGTGCATATCGCCCTCGACGAATTTTTTTCCGTGGTACGAATTTACGACACGGGACGCCGACTATCCAACCAACTGATAATAAGACTCCACTAATTCCCGGGACGCGGCCTCATAGTAGCTCCAAGCTTTGATTTCAGAATCAGGCACAAGACTTAGGTGGCTTTTTCTGTACTCGACCAAAGCTTGAAAAAGCCTAGACCCAACCCTAACCATTGGAAGCAATCGGCGCGCATCCGGATCAGCACCAAAACCTCTCTCAGCAGCTAAAATTTCCGCCTTTTGAAGGCCTTGAAGCAGTTCAATTATTCTATTATCCAATTGGTCACTTGGCCTTTCCCTGGCTGCCGGACCGCTGCGAACTTCTTCGATGTCCTCCCGACTCAAATACTGTGGAACCAAGAGTTGCGCTGCACGCGCAGCCGTCTCATAGGGATCTTGCGTGAAGTGCCCCGTCATCTCGGCTATCTCAGGAAAAAACCCAATGAGATCTCGGGCTGGTATGAACTTGTAGTCTCGAAAATCCTGCCAATACATAACGCTAAAGCCAAATGTAACGTTGTTCTTGTTTGTATAGCGACTTTCAGATTGCACCAAAAAGTCATCGACTCTGGTGTTTTTCAACCCATTGGTAAGCAAAACCATTTCATCAATCCTATTGGCATACGTCGAAGTTTTCCGCAGCGTGCTCAGCAAATCCTCTAATTCAAGCGCGTGACCCGGGCTTTTATATTTAGCCTGCCCAAGAATACCGCTGAACCTAGGATCAAAGGTCAAAATATCCACCCCGTGCTGCTGCTGTCCATCTCGCCCGTATGCTTCAAAAGCCACTCGAACATTAGATCTTTGTAAAATCAGCCAACTCATGATGTGACAGCTGATGTCCTCCCAATCATCCTTATTTTTGACCTGCAATGGGGCCGGGGCTTTGCTCATGGATTTGCTCACTTATTCAGTTCTTAAGATTATCGGATGCGAAAGAAATCTCGCTGAGGTGCTCGAGTTTCACATCAAGCTCGGAGAGCCACACCCGCCGCTCCCTGTCGTAGCCGTGCCGGTTGTAGGTACCTTGAATGCCAGGCTGAACATGCCCTAGCAGTGCTTCAGCAACACTATCCGGACATCCCATTGCCGCAAGTAGCGTGCGACTCGTGCGCCGCAGGTCATGCGGCGCCCAATGCGTCACCGGCAACCGTGGGCGCGCATGTTTCGGATTTGTTTTCGAATAGGGCTGGTAGTAATGCACCTGGGTTTGCACGACAGCCTGTTCACTGTGCGCCTTGCCCCCGCTGTCCCGCGCCGGGAACAGATAGCCTGAGGGGTAGTCGGCAAGACGCCGCCGGACGATAGCTTCAGCACGCCCCACCAGCGGCACTCGCAGATCCGTGGCCAAGGCGTGCCGCGCATTTTTGGTCTTCACCTTCGGCACGGTCCACCAGAGGCCATCCACCTCTTCTGTGATCTCTTTCGCTTCCATCGCGCAAATCTCAGCGCCTCGCGTACAGGTCCACAGGTACATCGTGAGGGCGTCGTCGACCAAGCCAGTGAAGTGCGGTAGCCAGCGGATCAGTTGCCCGGTCTCTGCCTCGCTCAGCACCCGCTTCACAACCCCGATGTTCTTGCCCTGCATGACCTTGCCCTTGCTCCGCAAGCGCCCCCGCATGACCAGGCGCCACCAGTTCGGAGAAGTATCGGGAATACGCCCTGCATCGAGGGCGTAGTCCCATGCGCCGGCCAACTCGCCGCGCAGTTGGACTGTGCTCACCGGCGTATTCGACTGATCCTCAAGCAGTTTGAATGCGTCCGCTCGCGTAACAGCTGCGGCTTGCTTGTTGGCTAGAGCATCGAGGCGCTTGTTGAACAGCCGCTCGGTTTCCTTCACCCCCTTCGGCTGTCGATGTTTTAGGATGTGCCCATCGAGGTAGTCGTTGCACAACTGGCGCACGGTATAGCCGGTGGCGGCGGGCTCCTTCTTGACTGCCGCCGCCTCTCGCCTCTTCAGTACTGGGTCGGCGCCAGCGCCGCGCTGCGCTCGCACTGCCTCCCAAGCCACGGCGGCATTCGCCAAGTTGACGGCAGGCCAGTTGCCGATCTTCGTCTGCCGCATCCGCCCATCAATCGGCGACTTGAACCTGTAGACCCAAGTGCGCGTGGTGGCCGTCGCTTGAAGGCGAAGCCCAGGACACCCGTCCACCATAATGTGCTCGCCTGGCTTGAGCAGCTTGGCTGCTCGGGCATCGAATTGCATGCGCCTCACTCCAACGGCGTAACTTTCCTGATGACCGGTTCGCCAGCTCGGCGTAACTTTAAGCGGCCAAGCGGGAAAAAGCTACGCCAACGAAGCAACTGTAGGGGTGTTTTGAGAAGTGTCGATGAATAGAGAAAGAGTAACCAGATTGCCATTTTCCTCAACGGAGTCAAAGACTTAATGGCAAAAATCGATGCAAATCAAGGCCCTGGCGATACGCCAGCTTCGGCCCACACGCCCATGATGGCCCAGTACCTGGGCCTGAAAGCCGACCATCCGGACACCCTGCTGTTCTACCGGATGGGCGACTTCTACGAGCTCTTCTGGGGCGACGCCGAAAAGGCCGCGCGCCTGCTCGACATCACGCTCACCCAGCGCGGCCAGTCGGCCGGCCAGCCGGTGGTGATGTGCGGCGTGCCCTTCCATGCGGTCGACACCTACCTCGCGCGGCTCATCAAGCTGGGCGAATCGGTCGCCATCTGCGAGCAGGTGGGCGAGGTCGGCGCCAGCAAGGGGCCGGTCGAGCGCAAGGTGATGCGGGTGGTCACGCCCGGCACGCTGACCGACTCCGAACTGCTCAGCGACAAGAGCGAATCGCTGCTGCTCGCGGTGCACGCGGGCTCGCGCAATTTCTGCGGGCTGGCGTGGCTCAGCGTGACAGGGGCCGAACTGCGGCTGGCCGAATGCCCGGCCGACGCGCTCGAAGCCTGGATCGCTCGCATCGCACCCAGCGAATTGCTCTACAGCGCCGAGGTCACGCCCGCCTTCGAGCAGCGCCTGAAGGCCGCGCGCAGCGCCACGCCCTTCACGCTGTCGATCCGCCCCGCGTGGCAGTTCGACGGCGGACTGGGCGAGCGCAAGCTCTCCGAGCAGATGGGCAGCAACAGCCTGGCCGCCTGGAACGCCGAATCGCTGGGCAACGCGCATGCCGCCGCCGCCGCGCTGCTGGGCTACGCAGAGCACACGCAGGGCCGCGCGCTGTCGCACGTGCAGCGCCTGTCGGTGGAGCGCGACGGCGACCTGATCGAGCTGCCGCCCACCACGCGCCGCAACCTCGAGCTGGTGCAGACGCTGCGCGGCGAAGAATCGCCCACCATGTTCTCGCTGCTCGACACCTGCATGACGGGCATGGGCAGCCGGCTGCTGAAGCGCTGGCTGCTGTCGCCGCGGCGCGACCGTTCCGAGGCGCAGGAGCGGCTCGAAGCCATCGGCGCGCTGCAGGCCACGGTGCTGGGCGGCACGGCGGCGCCCTGGCGCACGCTGCGCGAGCAGCTCAAGAACACCAGCGACGTGGAGCGCATCGCCGCCCGCATCGCGCTGCGGCAGGTGCGTCCGCGCGAGCTGCTGGCGCTGCGCCTGGCGCTGGCCAAGGCCGAGCAACTGGCGCCGCTGCTGCCGGGCGCCGCCGCGCTGCTGGCCCGGATCACCGAGCGCCTGGCGCCGCCGCCGGGCTGCGCCGACCTGCTGGTGAGCGCCATCAAGCCCGACCCTTCGGCGCTGGTGCGCGACGGCGGCGTCATCGCCACCGGCCACGATGCCGAGCTCGACGAGCTGCGCGCCATCAGCGAGAACTGCGACGACTTCCTGCTCAAGCTCGAAGTCAGCGAACGCGAGCGCACCGGCATCAGCAACCTGCGGGTGCAGTTCAACCGGGTGCACGGCTTCTACATCGAGGTGACGCAGAGCGCGCTCTCGAAGGTGCCCGACAACTACCGCCGCCGCCAGACGCTGAAGAACGCCGAGCGCTTCATCACGCCCGAACTGAAGGCCTTCGAGGACAAGGCCCTGAGCGCGCAAGACCGCGCCCTGGCCCGCGAGAAGTGGCTCTACGAACAACTGCTCGACGCGCTGCAGCCCTCGGTGCCCGCGCTCACGCAGCTGGCCGGCGGCATCGCCACGCTCGACGCGCTGTGCGCGCTGGCCGAGCGCTCGCACACGCTGCACTGGCGCGCGCCGAGCTTCGTCTCGCACCCGTGCATAGAGATTTCGCAGGGCCGCCATCCGGTGGTGGAGGCCCGGCTGGCCGAAAAATCGTCGGGCGGCTTCATCGCCAACGACACGCAGCTCGGGCCGCAGCAGCGCATGCAGGTCATCACCGGCCCCAACATGGGCGGTAAGTCGACCTACATGCGGCAGGTGGCGATCATCGTGCTGCTCGCCTCCATCGGCTCGCACGTGCCGGCCGCCGCCTGCCGGCTGGGGCCCATCGACGCGATTCACACCCGCATCGGCGCGGCGGACGACCTGGCCAACGCGCAGTCGACCTTCATGCTCGAGATGACCGAAGCCGCGCAGATCCTGCACAGCGCCACCGCCCAGTCGCTGGTGCTGATGGACGAAATCGGCCGCGGCACCAGCACCTTCGACGGGCTGGCGCTGGCCGCCGGCATCGCGGCGCAATTGCACGACCGCAGCAAGGCCTTCACCCTCTTCGCCACCCACTACTTCGAGCTGACCGAGTTCCCGGCCACGCATCACGGCGCCGTGAACATGCACGTGAGCGCCACCGAAGCCGGCCGCGACATCGTGTTCCTGCACGAAATGCAGCCCGGCCCGGCCAGCAAGAGCTACGGCATCCAGGTGGCGCGGCTCGCCGGCATGCCGGCGGCGGTGGTCAACCATGCCCGGCAGGCGCTGGAAGCGCTGGAGTCGCAGCATGCCCAGACCCGGGCGCAGGTCGACCTGTTCGCGCCGCCCCCGGTGGCCGAGACGCCGCTGGTCAGCGCCGTAGAATCCGCGCTGGCCGCGCTCGACCCCGACGCCATGAGTCCGCGCGAGGCCCTCGATGCCCTGTATGCCCTTCAAAAATTGAACAAACGTGAACTCGGTGCCGCGTGATCGGGCATCGTTCATGCAAGATGAACCCATGACTTACTGCGTAGGCATCAAACTCAACGCCGGCCTGGTGTTCCTGTCCGACTCCCGCACCAATGCGGGCGTGGACCACATCAGCACCTTCCGCAAGATGATCGTCTACGAGCAGCCGGGCGACCGCGTCATGGTGCTGCTGTCGTCGGGCAACCTGAGCATCTCGCAGTCGGTGCGCGAAATCCTGCAGATCGAAGAGCTGCGCGAGACCCGCGAAGACGGCTCGCCGGGCGACCCCATCACCATCTGGAACGCCAAGAGCATGTTCGACGCCGCCCGCGTGCTGGGCTCGGCGGTGCGCCACGTGTACGACCGCGACGCCGAAGCGCTCAAGCATGCGGGGCTGGACTTCAACGTGTCCTTCATCTTCGGCGGGCAGGTCAAGGGCGAAGGCATGCGCCTGTTCCTGGTTTATGCAGCCGGCAACTTCATCGAGGCCACCACCGAGACGCCCTACTTCCAGGTCGGCGAATCGAAGTACGGCAAGCCCGTGCTCGACCGCGTGCTCACCCCCGAGACCCCGCTGGACGAAGCCGCCAAGTGCGCGCTGGTGTCGATGGACTCGACCATGAAGTCGAACCTGTCGGTCGGCCTGCCGCTCGACCTGGTGGTGTACGAGGCCAACAAGCTCGAGACCGACCGCGTGATCTGCATCGACGCCGACAACCCCTACTACCGCATGATGCACAACAGCTGGGGCCAGAAGCTGCGCGAGGTGTTCGACAGCATCGAAGACCCGGTGTGGGACGACAGCCATACCGAGCATCCGCTGAAGATGCCCGCCACGCGCCACAGCCCGCTGCGGAAAATTTCGACCCCCGACGAAAAGCTGATCTGAACCCCGTGCCTCCCGTCGTCTTCTCGCACGGCAACAGCTTTCCCGCGAGCACCTACCGCGTCGTTCTCGACAGCCTGCGCAACCGCGGCTTCGAGGTCGATGCCATCGAGAAATTCGGGCACGACCCGAAATACCCCGTCACCGACAACTGGCCGCACCTGGTGCAGCAGCTGGCCGACTTCGCCAAGGCCCGCGCCGACCGCGCGGGCGGCCCGGTGTTTCTCATCGGCCATTCGCTTGGCGGCTTCCTGAGTTTGATGTGCGCGGCGCGCCACCCCGAACTGGCGCGCGGCGTGGTGCTGATCGATTCGCCCATCCTCGGCGGCTGGCGCGCGAACACGCTCAACGTGGTCAAGCGCACGCCGCTCATGAAGAGCATCTCGCCCGGCGCCGTGAGCCGCAAGCGCCGCAACAGCTGGGAGCACCGCGAGGCGGTGTTCGAGCACTTCCGCAGCAAGAAGGCTTTCGCGAAGTGGGACGAGCAGGTGCTGCACGACTACATCGACCACGGCACCTTCGACAGCGAGGACACCCGCGCCCTGAGCTTCGACCGCGACGTCGAGACCGCCATCTACAACACCCTGCCCCACAACCTGGGCGCCCTGCTGCGCGCGCACCCGCTCAAGTGCAAGGCGGCGTTCATCGGCGGGCGCCAGTCGGCCGAAATGAAGCGTGTGGGCATGACCATGACCCAGCAGGTCACCAAGGGCCGCATCGCCATGCTGGACGGCTCCCACCTGTTCCCCATGGAAAAGCCGCAGGCCACGGCAGCCGCGGTGGAAGCCGCGCTGCGCAACCTGCTCTGATCCGCGTGATCCGCGTCAGCCCTGGGTGATGTGCACCCCGGGCCGCTGGCCCGCGTTCCACTTGCCGCCGAGCGCGCGCTCGATCTGCGCGGCCAGCTGAAGCAGCAGCCCGTCGTTCGCCTGCGCGGCCTGCGCCTGGATGCCCAGCGGCAGGCCGTTTTCCTGCGTGGCCATCGGCAGCGAGATGCCCGGCATGCCGCACAGATTGGCCAGCGGCGTGTAGGCGAAGTTCTTCCACAGGTTGGCGAACCAGTCGTGGACCGACGGGTTCGTGCTCGTCGTCAGGTACTCGCTGGTGCCGACCTTGGGCGTGGGCAGCGCGGTCACCGGCGTCAGGATGATGTCCCACTGCTGGAAGAAATTGCCGAAGGCGCGCGAGGTGGTGTTGAACACCGCCTGCATCTTCGAGCGCTCGGTGTACGAGGTGTGCAGGCCCGCTTCCCAGATCTTGATGTTGATCGGCTCCAGCAGCTCGGCTGGCGGGCGTGCCAGCCCGAGCCGGTGCAGGTGGCCGTCGATGACCTGCGCGAAGTTGCTGATGTAGCAAGTGGTCTGGGCCGCGAACGCGGTCTGGAAGTCGACCTTTGGCAGCGCCCATTCGACATGGTGGCCCACCCCTTCGAGGAACTTGCCCACGCGCTCCAGTTCGGCCACGAAATGCGGCGTGGCGCGGAAGTCGCCCCACTCGTGCGACAGCGCGATGCGCAGGCGACCCGGGTCTTTCTTGATCAGTTCGCTGTACGGCTCGGCCGGCGACCAGAAGGGCATGAACTCGCCCGGCGCGCCGCCGCGCGCGTTGTCGACGAAGGCGGCGGTGTCGCGCACGGTGCGGCTGTGGCAGCCCTGGATCGACACCAGGCCCGACAGGTCCGACAGGCCCGGCGCCAGCGAGAACACGCCGCGCGACACCTTCAGGCCGATGTTGCCGTTCACGCCCGCGGGAATGCGGATGGAGCCGCCGCCGTCGGTGGCGTGCGACAGCGGCAGCACGCCCGCCGCCACCACCGCCGCCGTGCCGGCCGAAGAGCCGCAGGTGGTGTATTCGAGGTCCCAGGGGTTGCGGGTGACGCTGATGGAGTTCTCGGCCGAACTGCACACGCCGAATTCGGGGGTGGTGCTGCGGCCGACGATGTTGAGGCCGGACTTGCGCAGTTGCTGCGTGAGAAAGCTGTCGGCCGTGGGGCGGTGGCCCTGCATCATCATCGAGCCGAATTCCTGCAGCCGGCCCTTGAGCGTGGGGCCCAGGTCTTTCATGAGGTAGGGCAGGCCCGCGAACACGCCCTCGGGGTTCATGCCGTCCTTCAGCGGATCGGCTACCACGTCGTCGAACACTTCGACGACCGCGTCCAGTTGCGGATTGACCTTCGCGATGCCGGCCGCGGCCTGCGCCGCGAGTTCCGCCGCCGTCACTTCGCCCTTGCGGACCCGTTCGGCCAGTCCGATGCCGTCATGCGAGGCCCATTCGTCCCAGCTCATTGCCAAAGTCATTTCTTCGTTCTCCGTTTCTGTTCAAGTTGGCGGCGCCGAACAGGGGCCGCGGGTTCATTCATTCGTTGTTGGTTCGAGATGAGCGCGCCGGGCAGGCAAGGTACATCAAGCCCACCCGAACCCCAGTCGCAGAAGCATCAGCGTACCCGTGCCGACAAGAATCGTCCCGGTCACGTCGTTTCGTCGAACGAGGTAGTAGGTCAATGCGGCGGCCACTGCAAAGAGCCGCGCATCGTGCCAGTCGGCCAGCATGCGGCCGTTGCTCAGGAACACGTCGGGCACCACCATCGCGAGCAGCGCCGCCACCGGCGCATGGCGCAGCCCGCGCCACAACCAGCCCGGCAGCTTCGGCTCGCTGTCGGGCAGCAGGAAAAAACTGCGCGTGAGCACCGTCACCCCCACCAGCGCGCCCACCGCCAGCCACACGTACACATCGTGACCCAGGTGCATCAGCGCGCACCCCACCGGCGGTCGGCCCAGGTGCCGGCCGCGAAGGCCGTGGCGATGGCTGCAACCACGTTCAGCCCCATCGGCCACGAGGCCGTGGCCAGCGCCACCATGCCCGCCGCCAGCGCGGAGCAGCGCACCGCGCGGTCGGTGAGCATCGGCAACGCGAGCGCGAGTAGCGCCAGCACGCCGATGAAGCGCAGGCCCCATGCAGCGGGAATGGCGTCGGCCAGGAAGATGCCCGCGAGCGAAGCCACATGCCACGCCGCCCAGTTGGTCAGCGCGAGCCCTAGAAAGTAGCCCTGCTGCCGCGTCGTCGCGCACCCCGAAGGCGCGGGCTCCGGATGCCGCAGCACGAACTGCGCATACACCGGGTCACCCGCAAGGTACGACAACAGCACGCGCTGCGTCCTGCGATGCCCGCCGAAGTAGCGGCGCCAGCTCACGCTGAACACCACGAAGCGCAGGTTGAGCACGCACGCCGTCGCGACGATCACCCACAGCGGCGCGCCGGCCGCGATGAGCGGCAGGCAAGCCAGCTGCGACGCGCTCGCGAACACCAGCAGCGACATGGCCAGGATCGCCCCCAGCCCCACACCACTCTTGGCCATGGCCACGCCCGCCACCAGGCCCATGGCCATGGTGCCGAGCGCGGCGCCGGCGATGTCGCGCCGGCCCTCGGCAAAGGCGCCGCGCCACTCGGGGTCGGCCATCGATGCGCGCCAGGCGCTCCACCGGCTCACCGTGCGCTCGCGAGTTCCGCGCGCGGCGCGGCCGCCAGCAGCCGCCGCGTGTAGTCGTTGGCGGGCGCGGCGAACACCTGGCCCGTGGGGCCCTGCTCGACGATGCGCCCCTGGCTCATCACGATCACGCGGTCGCACAGCTGCGCCGCCACCCGCAGGTCGTGCGTGATGAACAGAATGCCCAGCCCCAGGTCGCGCTGGATCTCCCGCAGCAGGTCGAGGATCTGCGCCTGCACCGACACGTCGAGCGCGGACACGGCCTCGTCGGCCACCAGCACCTGCGGCTGGCAGGCAATGGCGCGCGCGATGGCCAGCCGCTGGCGCTGGCCGCCCGAGAACTGGTGCGGATAGCGGTCGAGCGCGGTGCGCGGCAGCTGGATGCGGTCCATCAGCTCCTCAGCGGTCTGGCGCGCATGCAGCTTGCTCAGGCCGAAGTTCATGGCGCCCTCGACCATCGACGAGCCCACGGTGCGGCGCGGGTTGAGCGAGCGATTCGGGTCCTGGAACACCACCTGCACCCGCGAGCGCAGCGGCCGCAGCCGGCCTTCGGGCAGGTCGCGCACCTCGGCGTCGCCCCAGAGGATGCTGCCCGCGCTGGGCGAGATCAGCCGGATCATGCAGCGCGCGAAGGTCGACTTGCCCGAGCCCGATTCGCCCACCACGCCGACCGTCTCGCCGCGATGCACCGCCACGCTGGCGTCCTGCAGCGCGGTGTTGTGCTTCGCGCGGCCGAGCCAGTCGCGCCGCGTGTAGATCTTGCCGACGCCCTGGCCCGCCAGCAGCGGCCTGCCGCCGGGCAACTCGCGCGCGGGCGGCGGCGTCATGCCGGGCACGGCGTCCAGCAGCATGCGGGTGTAGGCCTCGCGCGGGCTGCGCAACACCTGGTCGCAGGGGCCCTGCTCCACCAGCGCGCCGCGGTGCATCACCATCACGTCGTCGGCAATCTCCGCGACCACGCCCATGTCGTGCGTGATGAAGAGCACGGCGCTGCCCTGCTCCGCCTGCAGCTCGGCGATGAGCTTCAAAATTTCGGCCTGCGTGGTCACGTCCAGCGCGGTGGTCGGCTCGTCGCAGATCAGGAGGCGCGGCTTCAGGATGATGGCCATCGCGATCACGATGCGCTGGCGCTGCCCGCCCGAAAGCTGATGCGGGTAGCTCGCATGGATGCGCGCCGGGTCGGGCAGCCGCACGCGCTCGAAGATCGAAAGAATGTGCGCCTTGCGCTCGGCAGCGCCCCACGCGGTGTGGGTGCGCAGCAGCTCGTCGACCTGCTCGCCGCAGGTGAGCACCGGGTTCAGCGCCGTCATCGGCTCCTGGAACACCATGCCCATGCCGGTGCCGCGCAACTGGCGCAGCCGCTTGTCGGAGGTGAAGCGGCCGTTGTCGACCAGCTTCTCGCCCGAGAGAATCACGTCGCCGCCCTCGAGCACGAGCCCCTTGGACAGCAGCCCCATCACCGTGGTGGCCAGCACCGACTTGCCCGAGCCGGACTCGCCCACGATGCACAGCGTGCGCCCGGCCTCGATGCGCAGGTCGAGCTGCGCGATGGCGTGCGGCCGGTCGGCGTCGGAAGGCAGCGCGACCCGCAGGCCGCGCACTTCGAGGATGGCGGCGCTTCGATTGGAATCAGTCATTGAATCGGCGCCTCACACGCGCTTGGAAAACTTGGGATCGAGCACATCGCGCAGGCCGTCGCCCAGCATGTTGATGGCCAGCACCGTGGGCACCAGGAAGAGCGCCGGGAACAGCACGTTGCCCGGGCTCTGCGAAAACTGCACGCGGCCCTCGGCCATGATGTTTCCCCAGGTCGGCACGTCCGACGGCAGGCCCAGGCCGAGGAAGCTCAGGATGGCCTCGGTCAGCACCGCCGAAGCCGCGATGAAGGTGCCCTGCACGATCAGTGGCGCCAGCGCGTTCGGCAGGATGTCGCGCCACAGGATGGTCGCGTCGGCCGTGGCCAGCGCGCGGGCGGCCTCCACGAAGGGCTCGTCGCGCAGGCTCATCACCAGCGCGCGCACAAGGCGGGTCACGCGCGGCACTTCCGGCACGGCAATGGCCAGGATCACCGTCGGCAGGCTGGCGCCCAGCACCGCCACCAGCGTGATGGCGAGCAGCACGGCGGGAATGGCCATCACGCCGTCCATCACGCGCATCAGCACCGCGTCCACGGCGCGGAAGTAGCCGGCCAGCATGCCCAGCAGGCAGCCGAAGGCGATGGCGACGAAGGCGGTGAACAGGCCCACCGTCATCGAGATGCGGGTGCCGTAGAGCACGCGGCTCCATACGTCGCGCCCCACGCTGTCGCTGCCCATCCAGAAGGTGTGGGCGAACTGGGCGCCGTCGGGCATGGTCACCTGGCCCGCCGTGCCGGCGCCGACCGAGATGAAGCTCGGGTCCATGGCCGAGGGGTCGAAGGTGCCGAGCCAGGGCGCGAACGCGCCCAGCAGCGCCAGCACGGCCAGCACGACGACGCCGCCGCGCACGGCGGTATTGCGCCAGAGTCTTTTCAGGGTGCTCATGTCAGTCGGTCAATCAATAGCGGATGCGCGGATCGATGAAGAGGTAGCTCAGGTCCACCAGCAGGTTGACGGCCACGTACACCACCGCGAAGAACAGCACCACGCCCTGCAGCACGGGAAAGTCGCGGTTGAGCACCGCGTCGACCGTGAGCTGGCCCAGGCCCGGAATCGCGAACACGGTTTCGGTGACGACCACGCCGCCCAGCAGCAGCGCCGCGCTCACGCCGATCACCGTGACCACCGGCACCGCCGCGTTGCGCAGCGCGTGGTGCTTGAGCACTTCCAGCTCGGTGATGCCCTTGGCGCGCGCGGTGCGGATGAAGTCTTCGGTCAGCGCCTCGCTCACCGCCGCCCGCGTCACGCGCGACAGCAGCGCCACGTAGGTGATGGCCAGCGTGAGGCAAGGCAGCACCAGCTGGTGAAGCCACGGCCCCACGCCGTCGGCGATGCGGCGGTAGCCCTGCACCGGAAACCACTGCAGCTTCATCGCCAGCAGGTAGATCAGCACGTAGCCGACCACGAACACCGGCACCGAGAAGCCGGCCACCGAGAACGCCATCACCGCCTTGTCGAGCCAGCCGCCCATGCGCCACGCGGCCAGCGTGCCCAGCGGCAGCGCGATGGCCACCGCCAGCAGCAGCGTGCCGCCGGCCAGCGAGAGCGTGGGCTCCATGCGCTGGCCGATGAGCTCGGTCACCGGCTTGTTCAGGAAGAACGAGAAGCCCAGGTCGCCGTGCAGCACGCCGTTGCACCAGATCGCGAACTGCTCCCACAGCGGCCGGGTCAGGCCCAGCTGCACGCGGATGCGGTCCAGGTCTTCATTGGTGGCGCTGTTGCCGCCGATCACCGCCGCCGGGTCGCCGGGCGTGAGGCGCACGATCATGAAGATCGCGACCGCCACCACCAACAGCACCGGCAGCGTGGCGAGCAGGCGCTTGCCGAGGAACGTGAGCATGGGCTTATTGCTTCTTGATGTTCCAGTACACCTGCGCGCCGGCCGGCACCAGGCCGCTCACGTTCTTGCGCACCGCGGCGGGCTGGTTGTACTGGCCGACCGGCACGTGCGTGGCCGTCTCGAAGGCGCGCAGCTGGGCGGCCTGCGCGAACTTCTTCTTGTCTGCATCGGTCTTGGCCTGGGCGAACTGGACCTTGATCTCCTCGAGCTTGGGGTCGTTCTGCCAGCCGAACCAGCCCTTGTCGCCGCTGGCGTTCATCATGGCCATGGTGATGGGGTTCAGGATGTCAGAGGCGGTCCACGAGGTCATGAACGCGCTCCAGCCGCCGGCCGAGGGGGCGTCTTTCTTGGCGCGGCGCGCCACCAGCGTGGACCAGTCCATCGACTGCATGTCGACCTTGAAGCCGGCCTGCTCCAGCTGCTGCTTGGCCACCAGCGGCAGCTTGCCGATGGTCGGGTTGTCGGTCGGGCGCATGAGCACCACGGGCTCGCCCTTGTAGCCGGCCTCCTCGAGCAGGGCCTTGGCCTTCTGCGGATTGGCCACGCCGGTGTAGTCGCCGGTCTGCTCCGACTCGAACAGCGTGCCGCAGGGGAACATGCTCTTGCAGTAGCGCGTGAGCCCCGGCGTGCCGACCTGGGTGCGCAGGAAGGCTTCCTGGCCCAGCGCGATCAGCGCGGCGCGGCGCACCTTCTCGTTGTTGAACGGCGGCTGCAGGAAGTTGAAGCGCAGGATGAACTGGTTGCCCGCGGGTTGGGCGTCCACCAGCTTGATGTCGGGGTTGGTGCGCAGCGTGGCGTATTGCTCGAAGGCGGGCTGCTCGAGGATGTCGGCCTCGCCGTTGAGCAACGCATTCATCTGCGTCTGCGCGTCGCGGATGATGAGCCATTCCACGCGATCGACGTACACGTTCTTGCCGCCGGCGGTGCCCGAAGGCGCCTCGGCGCGCGGCTTGTAGCGCATGTTCTTGGTGAACACCACGCGCTCGCCGGGGCGAAACTCGTCGGCCTTGAAGACGTAGGGGCCGGAGCCGATGGATTCCTTGATCTGCGTGTCGCCCGAGGTGTCGGCAATGCGCTTGGGCATGATGAACGGCACGTTCGACGAAGGCTTGCCCAGCGCCTCGAGCACCAGGCCGAAGGGCTCCTTCAGCACGATGGAGAAGGTCTTGGCGTCGGGCGTCTCGTAGCGCTCCGTCACCTTGGCGAGCTGCGCGCCGAAGGTGTCTCGCGTGGCCCAGCGCTTGATGGAAGCGACCACGTCCTCGCTGGTGACCGGCTTGCCGTCATGGAACTCCAGGCCTTCGCGCAGCGTGAAGGTCCAGGTCTTGTTGTCGGTCGACACCTTCCACTTGTCGACCATCTGCGGCCGGATGCGGCCTTCCAGGTCGGTGGCGAACAGCGTGTCGTACACCATGTAGCCGAAGTTGCGCGTCACGTAGGCCGTGGTCCAGATCGGATCGAGCACGGTGATGTTGCTGCTCGGAATGATCTTGAGCGTGGTGGTCTGCGCCACGGCGGGAACGACGGCCGCGCCGGCCAGCAGCACGGCTGCGCCCCATCGGGCAAGGCGGCGCGACAACATGGCGCGCGAAGGCGAAAAGAGCTGCGGTTGCATTTGATTTCCTGAAGACGGCAAGGGCTCCATTGAGTCATCTGTCAGGTCAAATGCATATATACAGTTTGATTGCTCTGTAGTAGAACAGTCGCTCGTCCGCCCCGTGTTTGTCCCCGTGTTGGGGTTTTTCGTGCACACGAAGCGTGCACGCCTTGCCGTGATCACTGTCAACCCTTCGCTGCCCGCGCCGCTGGTGCGCCAGCTCTACGACGCCCTGCTGGCGCAGATCGCATCGAGCGCCATGAAGCCCGGCGACAAGCTGCCTTCGGTGCGCGCGCTCGCCACCGACTGCGGCGTGAGCACCATGACCGTCACCAATGCCTACCAGCGCCTGGTGGCCGAGGGCCATGTCGAGGCGCGGCGCGCCAGCGGCTACTACGTGGCCGAGGCCGAGCGCGCGGCCACGCGGCGCAAGCCCTTCCTGGGCCGCACCTCGGTCGACTCGCTGTGGCTGCTCAAGCACGTCTACGAAGACGACCGCACCCTGCTGAACGCGGGCTGCGGCTGGATCCCGCCCGAGATGCTGCATATGGACGGCGTGCGCCGCGCGCTGGCCGCGCTCTCGCGCAAGCCGGGCGCCGGCCTGGCGAGCTACGGCACGCCCTACGGCTACCTGCCGCTGCGCCAGCAGATACAGACGCTGCTCGCGCAGCAGGGCATAGAGACCGCGCCGCACCAGATCGTGCTGACGCACGGCGCCTCGCAGGCGCTGAACCTGGTGGCGCGCTGCCTGCTGCAGCCGCGCGACGTGGTGCTGGTCGACGAGCCCGGCTCGACCAACCTGTACGCGATGCTGCGCTCGCTCGACCTGAAGCTGGTGGGCGTGGAACGCACCGTCAACGGCCCCGACCTCGCGGCGCTGCAGGCGCTGGCGCAGCGGCACGGCGCCAAGGCCTTCTTCACCTCCGGCAACCTGCACAACCCCACCGGCAGCCAGTGCACGCCGGCCGTGGCCTACCAGATTCTGCGGCTGGCCGAGCAGCTCGACTTCCACATCGTCGACAACGACGTGATGGCCGGGCTGGAGCCGCCCGGCGCGGCCACTCCGCTCGCGAGCCTGGACCGGCTGCGCCGGGTGATCCATGTCGGCAGCTTCTCCAAGACGGTGTCGCCCGCCCTGCGCGTGGGCTTCGTCGCCTGCAGCGAGGAGTTCGCCGAAAAGATGATCCTGCAGAAGATGGTCAACAGCCTCACCACTTCGGAGCTCACCGAGCGGCTGCTGCACGGCGTGCTGGTCGAGGGCCGCTACCGAGCCCATGTGGCGAAGCTGGCCGAACAGCTGCAGGCGGCGCAGCGCACCGTGTGCGACCGGCTGGAGGCGGCCGGCATGCAGCTGTTCACGCGTCCGGCGGGCGGCCCCTTCCTGTGGGCGCGGTTCGAGCGCGACGACGTCGACATGCGCGCGCTGGCGCAGCGCGCCATCGCAGAGAGCTTTCTGCTGGCGCCGGGCGACCTCTTTCGCACCGATCTGCGGCCCACGCCGTGGCTGCGCTTCAACGTGGGTTACGCGGACGACCCGAAGCTGTATCGTTTCCTGGCGCAAGAAGCGAAAAGGCTGCGCTCGAAGGCCTGACGAGTTCGAGCAATCGACAAGGACACGGACCATGCTCTATGCCATCCTCATCCACGGTTCCGAATCCGCCGAGGCCACCTGGGAGCCCGACGTGGAGGAAGACATGCTCGAGCGCCACGCCGACCTGCGCGACGACCTGCAGGCACAGGGCCGGCTCGGCGCGGTGCTGCGCTTCATGCCCGACGCGGCCACCACCGTGCGCCGCGCCGGCGACCTGCATCCGCTGGTGACGGAGCGGCCGTTCGCCAACACCGCGGAGCAGCTGATGGGGCTGTACGTCGTCGAATGCGAGAGCGTCGAGGAAGCCACGCACGTGGCGCACCGGATGGCCTTCGAGACCGGCGTGTTCGAGATACGGCCGATCAGCTGGTACGACCCCGGCGGAATTCCGGCGCGCATTCCGCAGGTCTGAGGCAGGCGCGGGCCGCCAGAAGCGCTGCCTAGAATCTCGCGGGTCATGACGAAGCCCGAATTCCCCTCCACGCCCGCGCTGGCCGACGCACTGATCGTCGACCCCTTCTATCTCGCGATCTCCGTCGATTTCGACCACGACATGCCTTCCCGCAAGGCAGTACTGGCCTCCTACTTCGCCTACTCGCTGGGCGAGGCCGCGCGAACCGGCCGCTGCCTGACCACCGAAGACGGCCGGCTCGGCGCGGCCGCGTGGCTGCTGCCGCGCGCGGAAGCGGTCGATGCGGCCGAATCGGCGGCAAAGAACGAATTCCTCTCTGCCGCGCTGGGGCCCAAAGGCCACGCCAACTACCACCGCATCGTCGAATTCATGGCCGCGCGCGCGCCGGCCGTGGTGCCGCAGGGGGCCTGGTATCTGTCGATCCTGGGCGTCTCGCCGGCCGCGCAGGGGCGCGGGCTGGGCGCGCAACTGCTGGCGCCCACGCTGGCCGAGGCCGACGCGGCGGGCGTGCCCTGCTTCCTGGAAACCTTCACGCCGCGCAGCGTGGCCTTCTACGAGCGGCTGGGCTTTCGCACCGCGGCGGAGTACCTGGAGCCGACCACGGATTCTCCTTACGCGATCATGTGTCGCCCGCCGGGGACATACTTGGCGGCCAGCACGGAAAACAGTTAAAACATTCCATCCGTCGCGCCGTGCTGGCCGAAGAATCGCCGAATGTCCCGAGTCCCTGCCGAAGAAGCCGAACCCGTCTCCCTGAGCCCCACCCTCATCGTCGAGGATGACCCGGCCATGCAGGAGCGACTGCGCTACGTGCTGTCCACGCTCGGCTGCGACGAAAACAGCATCGCGGTGACCGACAGCGTCGCCGGGGCGAAGCAGCTGCTGGGCGCGAATGACTACGGCGTGGTGCTGGTCGACATCGGGCTGCCCGACGCCAGCGGCGTCGAGCTGATCGGCTGGCTGCGGGCCTGCCGCCCGGGCTTGCCGGCGGTGGTGATCTCGGCCTGGCGCACCGAGGAAGTCATCTTCGCGGCCCTGCGAGCCGGCGCCATCGGCTACCTGCTGAAGGAGCGCGACGACATCGAACTGGGCATCGCGCTGCGCAGCATCCAGCAGGGCGGCGCCCCCATCGACCCGAGCATCGCGCGCCACATCCTGGGCTGGCTCGCCACGCAGCAGGTGCCGGCCGACGCGCCGCCGGGCGCTGCCGAAGACACGACGCCGGCCGCACTGACGCGCCGCGAGCACAAGATCCTCGAGCTCGTGTCGCAAGGCCTGAGCAACCGCGACATGGCAGAGTCGCTGTCGATCTCCAGACTGACCGTGGAATGCCATACCAAGAACATCTACCGCAAGCTGGCCGTCAACTCGCGCACCGAAGCCGTGTTCCAGGCGCGGCGGCATGGCTTGCTGCGCTGACGGGCGCGCTGCTTTTCTTCCTTCTTGCGGCTCCCGCGGCCTTTGCCCAGGCCGCCGCCGAGCCCCCCGCGCTGCGCGTCGAGGCCGTGCGCGCCAGCGGCTGGAACGACACCGCCCCGCCCGCCGAAGGCTGGATGCCCGTTACCCTGCCCGACAGCTGGGCCGCGCGCTGGCCGGGCTTCGACGGCGTGGTCTGGTACAGGCTCACCTGGGAGCAGCCCGAGCAGGTGCATGAAGCCGGCCTGCTGCTGCACTACCTGAACATGGCCGGCGAGGTGTCGCTCAACGGCACGCCGATTTCGCGCGACGACAGCCTGGTGGAGCCGCTCACCCGCGCATGGAACACGCCGCGCTACTGGCTGCTGGCGCCGCCGCTGCTTCGGCCCGGCACCAACACGCTGCTGGTGCGGGTGTCGGGCCTGTTCGCCTACCAGGCCGGACTGGGGCCGGTGAGCCTTGGAGAGCCGGCCGCGATGCAGGCGGACTTCGAACGCGAGCGGCTGATCCGCCGCGACCTGCAGGTGCTGGGCCTGGCGGTGAGCGCGGCGGCCTCGGCCTTCTTCGCGGCCCTGTGGCTATTGCGCCGGCGCGAGACGGCCTACGGCTGGTTCGCGCTGATGTCGGTGCTGTGGCTGCTGTTCGGCTACAACCAGATCGCGACCAGCCCCTGGCCCTTTGCCAGCAACCACGGCTGGCAGGCGCTGAACACCTCGACGCTGCTGGTCTTCGGCTGGTGCTACGTGGTCTTCGCGCTGCGCTTCTGCGGGCGGCGCATGCCCCGGTTCGAGGGCGCCGCGCTGCTGGTCGTGGCTGCCGGCGTGCTCGACCTGTGGCTGGCGCCCGTCGCCGACCTGATCTCGCACCGCGCCGTCTGGACGCTGGTGGGCGGCCTCACCGTCATCGTGGTGAACAGCACCTCCATCGTGCACGCGCTGCGCCACCGCCACAGCCCGATGCGCTCGCTGGCGCCGTTCATGGCGGTGTCGGCGCTCACCGGTGCGCACGACCTGCTGGTGTTCACGCAGATCATCGACAGCAATACCTACTACACGACGATGTCCTCGTACGCCCTGCTGCTGGGCATGGCGCTGACGCTGGCGGCGCAGTTCGTGAAAAGCCTCAAGCGCATCGAGAACTTCAACACCGAGCTGATCGAGGAAGTGAACGCCGCCAAGGCCGACCTCGCCGCCACGCTGGCGCAGCAGCATGCGCTGGAGCTGACGCATGCGCGCATCGGCGAGCGCATGAACCTGGTGAGCGACCTGCACGACGGGCTCGGCGGCATGCTGGTGGGCAGCATCGCCAAGCTGGAGCGCACGCCCGAGGACCTCAGCGCGCCCGAGCTGCTGGCCATGCTCAAGCACCTGCGCGACGACCTGCGGCTGATCATCGACGCCACCGGCCGCGACGACGGCGCGCGCGCGCTGGGCGAGCTGCTGGCGCCGATGCGCTACCGCAGCGCGCAATTGCTGGACGCCAACGGCATCGACTGCCGCTGGAGCGTGTCGAACATCGAGACGCTCGAACTGCCCGCCTCCCAGAGCCTCGACCTGATGCGCTTCTTGCAGGAGGCGCTGACCAACGTGCTCAAGCACAGCGCCAGCCGGCGCGTGGACGTGACCGTGGCGCGCGCCGGGGCGGAGCTTCGGCTCAGCGTGCGCGACGACGGACGGGGCTTTGTCGTGGAGAACATCGACAAGGCCACCGGCGCCGGCCTGCGCAGCCTGCGCGCCCGCGCGCGGCGGCTCGGAGCGCAGCTGCAGCTGCAATCAAGGCCCGGCGAAACCCAGGTGCTGCTGCGCATGCCGCTGGGCGCGCGGCCCTGAGCGAAGCGACGTCAGTCGGCCCAGACCACCGTGCCGCTCCAGGCCGTGGCCAGCACCACGATGCCGAAGACGATGCGATACCAGGCAAACGGCACGAAGTTGTGGGTGCTGATGTAGCGCAGCAGCCAGCGCACGCACAGCCAGGCGCTCACGAACGAGAACACCAGCCCCACGGCGAACAGCGGAATGTCGGCCACCGACAGCAGCGCGCGCTCCTTGTAGAGGCTGTACACGCCCGCGCCGATGAGCGTCGGGATGGCCAGGAAGAAAGAGAAATCGGTCGCCGCCTGCCGCGACAGGCCCAGCAGCATGCCGCCGATGATGGTCGAGCCGCTGCGGCTGGTGCCGGGGATCATCGCGAAGCACTGCACCAGGCCGACCTTGAGCGCGTCCCAGGGCGTCATGTCGTCCACGTGCTCGACGCGCACCGAGCCCGGCGGCCGCTTTTCGGCCCAGAGAATGATGAAGCCGCCGATGATGAAGGTGCTGGCCACCACGGTCGGGATGAACAGGTGCGCCTTGATGACCTTGCCGAACAGCAGGCCCAGCACCACCGCCGGCAGGAAGCCGATGAAGATGTTCAGCGCCAGCCGCTGCGCCCGCGGCTGCCGGGGCAGCGCGACCACGGTCGACTTGATTTTTTCCCAGTAGACCAGCACCACCGCGAAGATCGCGCCGGTCTGGATGGCGATGTCGAAGACCTTGGCCTTGTCGTCGTCGAAGCCGAGCAGCGAGCCGGCAAGAATCAGGTGGCCGGTCGATGAGATCGGCAGGAATTCGGTCAGCCCCTCCACGATGCCCATGATGGCGGCCTTGACCAGCAAAACGATGTCCACGCGTACTCCTTGAAAGAGCCGCAATTATCACGATGGCACTGGTCAGCCAGCGTTCAGGTGGCGCGTCAGGATACCTAGTTCAGGTGATATCGCGCCGCGCCGCGTTGACCCATAGTGGAAACTGCCCGGACAGGTTGAGCCGGAGGAGTTTTGCCGATGCGCACGTTCACCCTCGGGGACCGCCTCGAAGAGCATGTCTCGACTGCCGACGACCACGGCGAAGACCGCCGCAAGAACACGCAGGACATCGAGAAAGAGCAATGCGCCTCGATGCGGCGGGTGGTCCAGGCCACCGGCGCCTCGGCCTCCGAACTGCGCCAGCTGATGCAGCGGCTGCTCGACATCGACCGCTCCGGCCGCGCGGCCGGCATCGTGGCGCAGGGCCACATTGCCGCCGACCGCATGGAATCGGTCATGCAGGAGCTGGACCTGGGCGATGGCCTCGTCGCCGGCCAGCGCACCGACGCGGCCCAGAGCATCGACTTCTGGCTGCTCGAACCCCTGGACCCCGCGCACGACAAGAAGTGGTACGCGCGCTGGAAGTTCTGGAGCTTCATCCTCGGCGCCGCAGGGCCCGAGGTCTCGCTCACCCTGCAGGGGCTGGCGCTGCGGCCGACCGAGCCGGGCGACGCGCATGCCGACCTGGTGGCCAAGGCGCGCAAGGTGCTCGAGAGCTGGCGCCGCACCTCGGAGGCACTGTTCTGGGGCGCTTTCGAGTGCTATGTGCGGCAACAGTCTTTCTCGCTCGAGACGCAGGCCTACCTGATGCACTGCATCGCCGCCGTGTTCGCGGGCGACACCATGAAGCTGTCGAACGCGCAGAGCGAGCAGCTCACCGGCATCCTCGCAGACACCTACTGCGACGCACTGGGCACCTCGGCGACCATGCCCTCGGCCGACATCTACCGCCGCCTGTCGCAGGGCCTGGACGGCACCGACCGCGAAACCCTGGTCACGCGCCGGCTGGGCCGCAGCGATGCGGCGCAGATCGCGATGACGGCGCTGTTCTCGGTCATCGAAAACACGCGCGCCTCACGCTGAGCGCCGGCGCAGCGCGCGCACCGCGCTGTCGACCGTGGTCAGCACCGGCAGGCCGCTGGCCGCTTCGCAGGCGGCGCGCGCCCGCGCCATGCTGAACTGCGCGAGCGCCAGCCGCGTGCAGCCGCGATCGCGCAACGCGGCGGCCTGGGCGGCGATGAGCGCGTCGTGGCGCTGCGTGTCGCCGGCGTTCAGCGCATCGAGCGCGCCTTCGGCCAGTGCAAGCTCCAACGGCGTTTCTTGAGGGAATTCAGGCGGCATCGACGCGAGCGTGGGCGCGAAGGTGGCGATCAGCCCGAGCCGGCCCTGCCCCTGCGCCACCTCGTCGATCATGGCCTCGTTGGGCTTGAGCACCGGAATGCCCGCATGCCGCCGCGCCACCGCCTCGATGCAGGGCCCGAAGGCCGAGCAGGTGAAGAGAATGCCCCGCGCCCCGGTGTCGACCGCGTACTGCGCCAGGCGCTGGAAGCGCTCGTGCATCGCCTCGTCGAGCCCCTTTCCGCCGCGCGCCAGGTCGGCCGAAAGGCTGTCGTCGAGCAGGTTCATGCGCTGCGCCTCGGGCCAGTCGCGCGCGAAGGCCTCGTTGATGGGCGCGACGGAGTGCGAGAGCGCGTGGATCAGGGCAATGCGGGTCATGGGTTCGTCGGCGTCAGATGCCTTTGGACGAGGGATTCGCGAACGCGTCCTTCGTCTCGGCGTTGAGCGGGTAGTTGATGTTGATGCCCTTCGGCGGAATCGGCGACATGAACCAGCGCGCGTAGAGCTTTTCCATCTCGCCCGACTTCATCATGCCCGAGACCACGCGATCGACCAGCGCCTTGAAGACCGGATCGTCCTTGCGGAACATGAGCGACTGGTTCTCGGTGCGCAGGCTTTCGCCGGTGATGGTGAAGTCCTTCGGGCTGCGCGCATTCGCGATCTGCCCGGCCAGCAGGATGTCGTCGAGCACGAAGGCCTGGGCCCGGCCGCTTTCCACCAGCAGGAAGGAGTCGCTGTGGTCCTTGCCCGGGAGGTTGGTCACGTCCAGGCCGCGGCCCCGGTCGGCCTCGCGCAGCAGGCGGAACGAGGTCGTGCCGCTGGTGGTGGCCACCGTCTTGCCCTGCAGGTCGGCGATGCTCTTGATGCCGGAATCGGCCTTCACCAGCATGCGCACGTTGTAGCGGAAGATGTCCGGCGAGAACGCCACCTGCTTCTGGCGCTCGACCAGGTTGGTGGTGGAGCCGCACTCGATGTCGACCGTGCCGTTCTGCACCAGCGGGATGCGGTTGGCGGAAGTCACGGCCTGGTACTTGACCTCGATGGCCGGCATCTTCAGCTCCGTCTTCACCGCCTCGACGATGCGGTTGCAGATGTCGATGCTGTAGCCGATGGGCTTGAGGTTGCCGTCGAGGTACGAGAACCCGAAGGACGACTCGCGGTAGCCGAAGGTGATGGCGCCGCTGGCCTTGATCTTGGCGAGGGTGTCGCTCTCCTGGGCCTGCGCGGCGCTCAGGGGCAGCAGGGCCGCGAAAGCCAGGGCGAACGCGGCGGCACCGCAGGAAAACGGCAGACGAAGCTGGGGCATGAAACGCTCCTCGGAACGACGGTTGAAGAAAAAGCGAAGGGAGAAAGCGGTGCTCAGCGCGCCGCGGCGCGCGTCACGGCATCGATCGAGTCGGCCAGGCGCTCGACGATCCGTTGCAGGTCCTGCCGGGTGGCGATGAAGGGCGGCGCCAGCAGCACGTGGTCGCCCTGCCGGCCGTCGACCGTGCCGCCGAAGGGGTAGCACAGCAGGCCGCGCGCCATCGCGTCCTTCTTGATGACGGCGTTGACCTTGAGCGCCGGGTCGAACGGCGTCTTGCCCGCGCGCTCGGCCACCAGTTCGATGCCCCAGAAGAAGCCGCGGCCGCGGATGTCGCCCACGTGCGGATGCGCGCCCAGCGCCTCGGCCAGCATGGCACCGAAGGCGATGCCGTCCTCGCGCACCTTGGCGACGAGGCCGTCGCGCCGGATCACCTGCTGCACCGCGAGCGCGGCGGCGCAGGCCATCGGGTGGCCCAGGTAGGTGTGGCCATGCTGGAAGAAGCCGCTGCCCTTGGACATCGCCTCGACGATGCGGCGCTGCGCCAGCACCGCGCCCACCGGCTGGTAGCCGCCGCCCAGCCCCTTGGCGACGGTCATCAGGTCGGGCACCACGCCCTCCTGCTCGCAGGCATGGAGCGAGCCGGTGCGGCCCATGCCGCACATCACCTCGTCGAGGATCAGCAGCACGCCATATTTGTCGCACACCGCGCGCACCGCCTTGAAGTAGCCGGGCACCGGCGTCAGCACGCCGGCCGTGGCGCCGCCCACCGTCTCGGCCACGAAGGCGATCACGCGGTCGGCGCCCTGGGCGAGGATGGCCGCCTCGAGTTCGACCGCCAGGCGCAGGCCGTATTGCTCGGCGCTTTCATCGGCGCGCTGCTCGCGGTACGGATAGCACGGCGACACATGCGTGGCCGGCACCAGGATGGGCGCGAAGGGCTCGCGCCGCCAGGCGTTGCCGCCCACCGCCAGCGCGCCCAGCGTGTTGCCGTGGTAGCTCTGGCGGCGTGCGATGAAATGGGTGCGCTGCGGCTGGCCGATTTCCACGAAGTACTGGCGCGCCATCTTGAGCGCCGCCTCCACCGCCTCGGAGCCGCCGCTCACCAGGTACACGTGGCTCATGCCCTCGGGGGCCGAGCCGATGAGCTCGTCGGCCAGCCGCTCGGCCACGTCGCTCGTGAAGAAGCTGGTGTGGGCATAGGCCAGGGTGTCGATCTGCGCATGCATGGCGGCCATCACCTCCGGATGCGCATGGCCGAGCGACGACACGGCCGCGCCGCCCGAGGCGTCGAGGTATTCGCGCCCTTCGGCATCGCGGATGTACATGCCGTGCGAGCTGGCGGCAACGGGCGGGGTCTGGCGGAGATGGCGGTGGAAGACGTGCGTCATGTCGGGCGGAATCAGTGGAGTTCTTGGAACTAACGTTTCGGCTGAATTATTGTTTGGAACATTTGTTCCGTCAACTGCCGTGACAAGCCCGCTCCGGTACATTTGTTCCAACAGCAACAGAAGCCACCAGGAAGAGACATCGCCATGGGCGCCAAAGACCGGATCCGCGAGCGCTTCAACGAACTGAGCCCCGCGCTGCAGCAGGTGGCGCGCTATGTGCTCGACCACCCCAACGAGGTGGTCACCGGCTCGATGCGCAACGTGGGCACGCGCTCGCAGAGCACGCCCGCCACGCTCGTGCGCTTCGCGCAGACTCTGGGCTTCGAGGGTTGGCCGCAGTTGAAGGAGGCATTTGCCGCCGACATGGGGCTGGACGCCG
Organism: Variovorax paradoxus; assembly: GCF_022009635.1. Classification (NCBI taxonomy): domain Bacteria; kingdom Pseudomonadati; phylum Pseudomonadota; class Betaproteobacteria; order Burkholderiales; family Comamonadaceae; genus Variovorax; species Variovorax paradoxus. The sequence continues at coordinate 2,850,782 of NZ_CP091716.1, read as the reverse complement.
ACACTTATGGCGAGCGCGCCAAGCAGCTGGTCGGCCGCGCCAAGGACCAGAGCCTGACGGGCGAGATGTTCGAGGTGCAGCGCCGCAACCTCGAGGCCACCCACCGGCAGAGCGAGCAGGCGCTGCAGAAGGCCTGCGCGCTGATAGAAAAGGCGCCCGCCGTGCACGCCGCGGGCTTCCGGGCCTGCTTTCCCATCGCCTTTTCATTCGTCTATGTGTATCGGCTCTTCCGCGCGAGCGTGCACCTGGTCGACGGCCAGGGCGGCTCGCTGGAGATGCAGCAGCGCGCCTTCGCCAAGGGCGACGCGCTGGTGGTCGCGAGCTTCGCGCCCTACTCGCGCGAAGCGCTGCAGGTAACGGAAGCGGCCAAGGCGGCGGGCTGCCGCATCGTCGCCATCACCGACAGCGCGGCCTCGCCGCTGTCGCTGCTGGCGGACGAGACGCTGCTGTTCACCATCAACAGCCCGTCGTTTTTCCCGTCGGTCGCGGCCGGCGTGGCGGTGACGGAAGCGCTGGTTGAGTTGCTGGCCAGCCGCGCGGGCAAGCCGGTGATCCGGCGCATCGACCAGGCCGAGGCGCAGCTCTTCGAATCGGGGGCTTATTTGGTGCCGCCGGTCGTGCGCGGCGGCTGAAACCCCGGGCCGGCCGGGTCAGGCCAGCGCGCGCACCCGGCCGCTTTGCTTGCCGAGGTGACGCACCAGCAGGTCGCGGTTGGCGATGATGTGCTCGCGCATGAGCGCCTCGGCATCGGCGGCCTCCCGCCGGCTCAGCGATTCGACGATCTGGCGGTGTTCTTCGAGCGCCTGCTCGGCCTGTGCGCGGTGGTAGAGCAGCGTCGACGCGTCGCGGTTGTGCGGGCGCAGGTGGCTGTCGAACACGATCGGCAGCTGGCAGGCGCGGCGCACCGCCTCGGTCAGCCAGCGGTTGTCGGCCAGCTTCAGCAGCTTGCCGTGGAATTCGAGGTTCAGGTCGTGCCAGCGTATGGCGCGCTCGTCGCTCCAGCCTTCGGCGCGCAACACTTCGTGCTGCTCGGCGAGCATGGCCACCAGCCGCTCCAGCGCCGCGTCGTCCAGCCCGCGCTCGCCGACGATGCGGCAGCCCATGCCTTCGAGGGTGGCGCGCACGCTGAAGGCGTCGAACACATCCTTGGCGTTGAAGCGCCGCACCTGGAACCCCTTGTTCGGCAGATAGACCAGCAGCCCCTCGTCGGCCAGCCGCGCCATCGCGCCGCGCACGGGCGTGCGCGACACGCCCAGCTCGTTGGCGAGGGAGATTTCCATCAGGTGAGAACCGGGCGCGATCACACCGTCGAAGATGCGATTGCGCAGCGTATCGGCCACGGACAACGCGCGTGTCCGGGAGGTGTCTGGGGGGGTCATCGGAAGTCGGAAACGGGTGCGGCCGGAATCAGGCCGCGCGGATGGTACGGCTCGGTATCGAAGCTTCATATCCCGGATTTCCGTAAAAATCCGATTTCGGACTTTTTCGATGATTAGGGATAATTTCTTAACATTTACTAACACATTTAAGAATAAACACTGTAGTCCTCCTTGGGAAGTACTACCTTGGCACCTTTTCAGTGCTTTTTAATGTTTCCGTCATGGAGCCACCCATAGAACGGAACCCCGTTCTGAAATAAGGGTCAAAAAGCCTGTCGAGGCGCCTTGTCGCGACAGGAGTAACGACCATGAAGCAAGTCAAGCATTGGCAGGACCCCGTCAACGCCGTCGCCGGCGTGTGGCTGATCGTCTCGCCCTGGGTCCTGGGCTTTTCGGACATGACGTCCGCGATGTGGACGATGGTGGCGACCGGCATCGTGCTGGGTGCCGTGGCTCTGGGGGCGACCTTCGTGCCGCGACAGTGGGAAGAATGGACCGAGGTCGCGCTGGCGGCCTGGCTCGCGGTGTCGCCCTGGCTGGTCGGATTCCGTGGCGCCGAGACGCCCCTGGTCAACGCGGTGCTCGTGGCCGCGGTGATCCTGGTGCTGGCACTCTGGGTGCTGGTGACGGACAAGGACTATCTCGGCCAGGCCATGGACCGTCCGGCGCACTGACCGGAAACGCTTCAAGCGACAAGACCCGGCGCCTCGAGCGGTGGCCGGGCCCTCAGGCGCTCACGGCCTGATGGTTGGCGTGGGTGAGGTGGCGGGCTGCGCCGGCTCCGGCTGCACGCCGCCTTCCATCCAGCCCGCCTGCCAGCCGCCGCCCAGCGCCTGGATCAGCGATACCGCGGCGATCTGCCGGTTGAGCTGCACCTGCACCAGCGTGCGCCGCGCGTTCAGCGCGGCCACCTGGGCCGTGACCACGTCGGTGTAGGCCACCAGCGCCGAGCGGTACTGATTGAGCAGGATCTGCTCGGTCTTGTCCGCGGCCTCGGAGGCCTCGCGGTACATGCCCTCCTGCTGCGCCAGCGTGGCGCCGGCGGTGAGCTGGTCTTCCACGCCCTGGAACGCGGCGAGCACGGTCTGGCGATAGCGCGCCACGCTGGCGTCGTAGCTGGCCTTGGCCGCGTCGACGCTGGCCGAGATGGCGCCCGCGTCGAACACCACCTGCGCCGCCGAGAGGCCCAGCGACCAGAGCGAGTTCGGCGCGCTGAAGAGGTCGCCGACCCGGCTGGCGCTGCTGCCGATCGCCGCATTCAGGTTGAAGCTCGGGAAATAGGCCGAGCGCGCGATGCCGATCTGCGAATTGGCCGAGGCCACCGAGCGCTCGGCCGCCGCGATGTCGGGCCGGCGCTGCAGCAGGGTCGAGGGCACGCCGGTCGGAATGCCGGGCACCGTCTGCTTCCAGGCCGCGGGCGGCAGGCTGAAATCGGCCGGCACCGCGCCCACCAGCACCGCGATGGCGTGCTCGAAGGTGGCGCGGTTGCGCACCAGCGTCAGGCGCGTGGCGCGAGCCGTGGCCAGTTGGCTTTGCGCCTGCAGCACGTCCGACTGCGCGGCGATGGCGGCCTTGTAGCGGTTGCTGGTGATGGTGTAGGCACGCTCGTAGCCCTCGATGGTCTGGTCGAGCAGCCCGATTTCCACATCGGCTTCGCGCAGCGAAAGGTAGTTGGTCGCCATGGTGCCGATGGCCGACAGGCGCGCCGACGCCAGGTCGGCCTCGCTGGCCTGCGCATTGGCCGAGGCGCTGTTCACCGATTCGCGCAGCCGCCCCCAGACGTCGGGCGCCCAGGTCGCGTCCAGCGTGGCGGCAAACGCGTTCGAGGGGCTGGTGCTGCCGGTGTCCGAGCGCTTGCCGGAGCCGTTGAGCGACACCTGCGGGAACAGCGCCGCGCGCTGCCCGCGCACCAGCGCCTGTGCATTGGCGTAGTTGGCAACTGCGGCGGCGATGTTCTGGTTCGACACCTGTACGCGCGAGGCCAGTTCGTCGAGCGTCGGGTCGCCGAACAGCTTCCACCACTCGCCGCGGTCCAGCGCGTCGGCCGGCGCGGCGGGCAGCCAGCCTTCGGCGGCCTTCTGCTCTTTCCAGTTGTTCGGCAGCGCGGTCACGGGCTGGTGATAGAGCGGGCCGACCGAGCAGCCCGCGAGCAGCGCGGCCAGCGCCAGCGCCGAAAGCGAAAGGCGCCCCGGCGCACGAAGAGAAGAAGAAGGAAGCAGTGCGTTCATGGCGATGGTCTCAGGCGGTCGTGGCACGGCTCAGTTCGTGTTCATTGGCGCCGCGGCGGCGCAGCTTGTCCAGCAGCAGGTAGACCACCGGCGTGGTCAGCAGGGTCAGCATCTGGCTGGCGATCAGCCCGCCGATGATGGCCACGCCCAGCGGCCGGCGCAGCTCGGCGCCCTCGCCGAAGCCGATGGCCAGCGGCAGCGCGCCGAGCGCGGCGGCCATGGTGGTCATCAGGATCGGGCGGAAGCGCAGCAGGCAGGCCTCGCGCACCGCCTCCAGCGGGCTCAGGCCGCGCGAGCGCTCGGCCTCCAGCGCGAAGTCGATGATCAGGATGGCGTTCTTCTTGACGATGCCGATCAGCAGGAACACGCCGATCAGCGCAATGATCGAGAACTCCATGCGGAACATCAGCAGCGCCAGCACCGCGCCCACGCCGGCCGAGGGCAGCGTCGACAGCACGGTGATCGGGTGCACCAGGCTTTCGTACAGGATGCCGAGCACGATGTAGATGACGACCAGCGCCGCCAGAATCAGCATGGCTTGCTGGCTCTGCGATTGCTGCGCGCTCGCCGCCGTGCCCGCGAACGCGCCGCGCACGTTGGTCGGCATGGCGATGTTGGCCTCGGCCTTGGCGATGGCCTCGCGCGCGTCGCCCAGGTTGGCGCCTTCCACCAGGTTGAACGAGACGGTGGTCGCCAGTTCGCCGTCCTGGTGGCTGACCGAGGTCGCCACCGAGTTTTCGTAGAACTTGGCCACCGCGGACAACGGCACCAAAGACGTGGCCGTGTTGCTCAGCACATTGCCTGAAGACGCATTGCGCAGCGCGGGGTTGGCCGAGACCGGAACAGCGGTGCTGGACGAACTCGCCGCGGTGGAACCCGCTGCGGTCTTGCTGGCCGACAGCGCCGAATTGGCGGTGGTGGTCGGCGCCGCGACCTGCGTGGTCACCGCCTGCCCCGCCACCACCGTCGTCTTGGTGGCGGGCACGTACACGTCGCTCAGTGCATTGGGGCTGAGCGTGTAGCGCGGCGCCCATTCCATGACCACGTGGTACTGGTTGAGCTCTGTGTAGATGGTCGCCACCTGCCGCTGGCCGAAGGCGTTGTACAGCGCGTTGTCCACCGCGGTGGAAGTTATGCCGAGCCGGTTCGCGGTGTTCTTGTCCACGTTCGCCATCGTCTCGACGCCGTTCTCGGTCTGGTCGGTGTCGATGTCGGTCAGCACCGGCTGCAGCTTCATTTCGTCGGCCAGCTTGGAAGCCCAGGTGCGCAGGTCGGCCAGGTTGTCGCTCTTGAGCGTGTACTGGTAGGTCGAGTTGCTTGAGCGGCCGCCCGAGCGCACGTCCTGCACCGTGCCCAGGAACACGCGCAGGCCGGCCACCGCATTGAGCTTGGGCCGCAGCCGCGCGATCACGGCCAGGCCGCTGTCCTTGCGCTGGCTGGCGGGCTTCAGGTTGACGAACATGAAGCCGCCCCCTGCCCGGCTGCCGCCGGTGAAGCCGACCACGGTGTCGACCGCCTCGTCGGCGCGGATGATGTCGACCACCTCGCGCAGCTTGGCGGCCATGGCCTTGGACGAAATGCTCTGGTCGGCGCGCAGGCCGCCGTTGAGCTGGCCGCTGTCCTGCTGCGGGAAGAAGCCCTTGGGCGCGGCGCTGAACAGGTACACGTTGAGCCCCACCACCGCCACCAGGATCAGCATGACCAGCCCCTTGCTGTCCAGCGCCCAGTCGAGGCTGTTCTCGTAGCGCTTGAGCACCCAGTCGTAGCTGCGCGCGGCCATGCGCCCGAAGCGGCCTTGCGGCTTGTTCTTGTCGTGCTCGCCGCCGGGCTTGAGCATCCAGGCGCACATCATGGGCGTGGTGGTCAGCGAGATGACCAGCGAGATCATCACCGCCGCCGACAGCGTGACCGCGAATTCGCGGAACAGCCGCCCCACCTGCCCGCCCATGAACAGCAGCGGAATGAACACTGCCACCAGCGACACGCTGATCGACAGCACGGTGAAGCCGACTTCCTTGGCGCCCAGCAAGGCCGCCTTCATGCGCGTCATGCCCGACTCGATATGGCGGCTGGTGTTTTCCAACACCACGATGGCGTCGTCCACCACGAAGCCGGTGGCCACCGTGAGCGCCATCAGGCTCAGGTTGTTGAGGCTGAAGCCCAGCAGGTACATCACCCCGAACGTGCCCAGCAGCGCCGCCACCGTGGCCACCGCCGGCACGATGGTCGCGCGCGCGCTGCGCAGGAACAGGCTGACCACCAGCACCACCAGGATGACGGAGATGACCAGCGTGAACTCGACCTCGCGCAGCGAGCCGCGGATGGAATTGGTGCTGTCCGACGCCACCTGCAGCGTCACGTCGGGCGGCAGCTGCGCCTGCAGCTCGGGCAGCAGCGCGCGCACGCTGTCGACGGTTTCGATGATGTTGGCCGAGGGCTGCCGCGTGATCAGCACGATGATCGCCGGCTCGCCGTTGAACAGGCCCAGCGTGCGCGTGTCTTCCACGCCGTCGAGCACCTCGGCCACGTCCTGCAGCCGCACCGCCGCGCCGTTGCGCCAGGCGATGACCATGGGGGCGTAGTCGCTGGCGCGCAGGGCCGGCGTCTGGGTGTAGATCTGCAGCTTGCGGCCCTCGCCCTGCACCATGCCCTTGGGCCGGTTGGCGTTGGAAGCCTGGATGGCGGCGCGCACGTCGTCGGTGCTGATGCCGTAGCGGCTGAGCGCGAACGGCAGCAGCTCGATGCGCACCGCGGGCAGCGAGCCGCCGCCGATTTCCACGTCGCCCACGCCGTCCACCTGCGACAGCCGCTGGCTCACGATGTTGGAGACCGCGTCGTAGATCTGGCCCGGCGTCTTGGTCTTGGAGGTGAGCGCCAGGATGATCACCGGCGACGAGGCCGGGTTCGCCTTGCGGTAGGTCGGGTTGCTGCGCAGCGTGGCGGGCAGGTCGACCCGGCTGGCGCTGATGGCGGCCTGCACTTCGCGCGCGGCGCCGTTGATGTCGCGGCTCAGGTCGAACTGCAGCGTGACGCGCGAGGTGCCGACCGAGCTGGTCGAGGTCATCTCGTTGACGCCCGCGATGGTGCCCAGGTGCCGCTCCAGCGGCGTGGCCACGCTGGTGGCCATGGTCTCGGGGCTCGCGCCCGGAATCGCGGCGCTGACGGAAATGACCGGATAGTCGACCTGCGGCAGCGGCGACACCGGCAGCACGAAGAAGGCGGCGATGCCGGCCAGCGCCACGCCGATGGTCAGCAGCACCGTGCCGATGGGGCGGCGAACGAAGGGCAGCGAGAGATTCATCGCCCGGCCCCCGAGGATTCGACGGCGCGCAACGTCAAACCGCCTCCTCCTCGACCATGCGCCGGGTGGTTCCACCGCCCAGCCGGTCGAATGCGAGGTAGATCACCGGCGTGGTGAACAGCGTCAGCAACTGGCTCACGATCAGGCCGCCGAAGATGGCCAGGCCCAGCGGGCGCCGCAGCTCGGCGCCGTCGCCGAAGCTCAGCATCAGCGGCACGGCTGCGAAGAGCGCAGCCAGCGTGGTCATCAGGATGGGCCGGAAGCGCAGCAGCGCCGCCTGGTGGATGGCCTCGCGCGCCGACTTGCCCTGGTTGCGCTCGGCGTCGATGGCGAAGTCGATCATCATGATCGCGTTCTTCTTGACGATGCCGATCAGCAGGATGATGCCGATGATGCCGATCACCCCCAGGTCGTTGCCGGTGATCATGAGCGCCAGCAGCGCGCCCACGCCGGCCGAGGGCAGCGTCGACAAGATGGTGAGCGGGTGCACGTAGCTTTCGTACAGCACGCCCAGCACGATGTACACGCACACCACCGCCGCCAGAATGAGCCAGAGCTGGTTCGACAGCGACTTCTCGTAGGCGCCCGAAGCACCCAGGAAGGTCATGGTGATGCTGCTGGGCAGGCCGATTTCCTTGGCCGCGGCGCGGATGGCGTCGACCGAGGAGCCGAGCGACACGCCCGGGGCGGTGTCGAAATTCAGCGTGCTGGCCGGGTACTGCGCCACGTGCGTGATCTGCAGCGGCGCCTGCTGCTCGCTGATGTTGGCAATGGCCGACAGCGGCGTGGCCGTGCCCGAGCCGGCAATCAGGCTGAGCTGGCCCAGCGTCTGCGGCGTGTTCACCATGCCGGGCATGGCCTCGAGGATCACGCGGTACTGGTTGGTCTCGGTGAAGATGGTCGAGACGATGCGCTGGCCGAAGGCGCTGTAGAGCGCGTCGTCCACCGTGCTCGCGGTGATCGACAGGCGCGCCGCGGTGTCGCGGTTCACGTTCACGAAGGCCGCCAGGCCCTGCGCGCCCGCGTCGCTGCTCACGTTGCGCACCTTGTCCGAGTCCTGCAGCCGCGCCACCAGCTTCTTCATCCACGCGGTGATGGCGGCGCTGTCCACGCCTTCGAGCGACACGCGGTATTCCGTCGGGCCGGTCTCGGCGTCGATGGTCAGGTCTTGGGTGGGCTGCAGGTAGAGCGTGACGCCGGCCACGCCGTGCACGTGCTCGCGCAGACGGTCCATGATCTTCTGCTGGTCGCCGTGGCCCTTCTTGAGGTTGATCAGCATGCTGCCGGTGTGCAGCATGGTGTTGTTGGCAGCGTCCACGCCCACGAAGGAGCTGAGGTTCTCGACCTCGGGGTCCTCGAGGATCGCGTGCGCCGCCTCCTGCTGCAGCTGCGACATGCGGTCGAAGGACACGTCCTGCGCGGCCTGGATGCGGGCCTGCAGCTGGCCGGTGTCCTGCGTCGGAAACAGGCCCTTGGGAATCGTGAGGTACAGCACCACCGTGAGCACCATGGTGAGCAGCGCGACCAGCAGCGTGAGCGGCTGGTGGTCGATCACCCAGTGCAGCGAGCGGTCGTAGCGCACCATCACGCCGTCGAAGAAGCGCTGCGCGCGCGCGCCGAAGCCGCTGCCGCCGGTGTCGCGCTTGGGCTCGTGCTTGAGCCAGCGCGCCGACATCATCGGCACCAGCGTGAGCGACACCACCGCGGAAATGAGGATGGTGATGGCCAGCGTCACCGCGAACTCGCGGAACAGCCGGCCCACCACGTCGCCCATGAACAGCAGCGGAATCAGCACCGCGATGAGCGACACCGTCAGCGAGATGATGGTGAAGCCGATCTGCGTGGCGCCCTTGAAGGCGGCCTGCAGCGGCTTTTCGCCTTCTTCTATGTAGCGCGCGATGTTCTCGATCATGACGATCGCGTCGTCCACCACGAAGCCGGTGGCGATGGTCAGCGCCATCAGGCTCAGGTTGTTCAGGCTGTAGCCCAGCAGGTACATCAGCCCGAAGGTGCCGATGAGCGAGATGGGCACCGCGATGCTCGCGATGACGGTGGCGCGCAGGCTTCCCAGGAAGGCGAAGATCACCAGCACCACCAGCACCACGGCCAGCACCAGTTCCATCTCGACGTGCTCCACCGATGCGCGGATGCCGGCCGTGCGGTCGCTCAGCACCGAAATGTTCAGCCCGGTGGGCAGGCCCGCCTGCAGCTCGGGCAGCTGCGCCTTGATGGCGTCGACCGTGGCGATCACGTTGGCGCCGGGCTGGCGCTGCACGTTCATGATGATGGCCGGGATGAGCTTGGTGCCGCTCTCGGTCTTGCTGCCGGCCCAGGCGCTGAGCTGCGTGTTCTCGGCGCTGTTGACCACCTGGGCCACGTCGACCATGCGGATCGGCGCGCCGTTCTTGTACGAGACGATGAGGTTCTTGTAGTCGTCGACCGTGAGCAGCTGGTCGTTCGAGTTGATGGTGTAGGCGCGCTTGGGGCCGTCGAAGCTGCCCTTGGCGCCGTTCGAATTGGCCGCGGCGATGGCGGTGCGCAGCGTGTCCAGCCCGATGCCGTTGGTGGCCAGCGCCTGCGTGTTGGCCTGGATGCGCACCGCCGGGCGCTGCCCGCCGCTGAGCGACACCAGCCCCACGCCCGAGACCTGGCTGATCTTCTGCGCGAGCCGGGTGTTCACGAGGTTCTGCACTTCGGTGAGCGGCAGCGTGTCGGAGGTGATCGACAGCGTGAGCACCGGCGCGTCGGCCGGATTGACCTTGGCGTACACGGGCGGCGCCGGCAGGTCGGCCGGCAGCAGCGAGCCGCCGGCGTTGATGGCGGCCTGCACTTCCTGCTCGGCCACGTCCAGCGTCTGGCCGAGCGAGAACTGCAGCGTGATGATCGACACGCCGGCGGCGCTGGTCGAGCTCATGCGGTCCAGCCCCGACATTTGGCCGAACTGGCGCTCCAGCGGCGCGGTGACGGTATTGCTCATGACCTCGGGGCTGCCCCCGGGGTAGAGCGTCTGCACCTGGATGGTCGGGTAGTCGACCTGCGGCAGGGCCGACAGCGGCAGGAAGCGGAACGCCACCAGGCCGGCCAGCACGATGGCCACCATCAGCAGCGAGGTCGCCACCGGTCGAAGAATGAACGGGCGTGAGGGACTCATCGGTCGCGGCGCTTGCGGTCTGTCTGGCTGGTTTCTGAAGCGCTATGTGTCAGCGCATCGTGCCGCCGGGCGCGGCGGGCGGTGTGCCCGGCTGCACGGCGGGCGCGGGCGGAGGCACGGAAGGCGTGGACGAGTCGGACGACGATGGACGCTGCCGCGTGCCCGCGCCTTCAGCACCGGTACCCGCGCCGGCGCCGCCGGAGGGAGCGCCGGCACCCGCCGCGCCGCCTTCGCGCCGGCCGCTTCCGCGCTCGCCGTTGCCGCGATGCCCGCGGCGCTCCCCGGAGGCCGCGCCCGCGGGCGGCGCCGCCGGCCGGTCGACCGTGGTCTGCACCCGCGCGCCGTCCTTCAGGCGGTCGCCGCCCTCGGTCACGACCTGCTCGCCCGCCGTCAGGCCGGACATGATCGCGACGTTGTCGACGCTGGCCTCGCCGCGCGTCACCGTGCGCTGCGCCACGGTGCTGTCGTCCTTCAGCACATATACATAGTCGCCGTTGGGCCCGTGGCGCAGTGCCGTCACAGGCACCACCACCGCGCTGTCCACGGTGCGCAGCAGCAGCCGCAGGTTGACGAACTGGTTCGGGAACAGTGTGTTGTCGGCATTGGAGAAGCGGGCCTTGGCCTTGACGGTGCCGGTCGCGGTGTCGACCAGGTTGTCGAGCGTGGCAAAGGCGCCGGTGGCGAGCCTGCGCGTGCGCGTGCGGTCGAAGGCGGTGGCGTCCAGCTTCGCGCCCTGGGCCAGGCGGTCCTGCACTTCGGGCACGCGGTCTTGCGGAATGGCGAACTCAACGTCGATCGGCGTGATCTGGGTGATGGTCGCGATGCCGTTGGTGGCGCCGGTGGAAATGTAGTTGCCCGCGTCCACCGGCCGCAGGCCGATGCGCCCGCTCACCGGCGCGGTGATGCGGCTCCAGGTGAGATTGAGCTTGGCGGTGTTCTCGTTGGCGCGGTCGATGGCCACGGTGCCTTCGAGCTGCTTGACCAGCGCGGCCTGGGTGTCGACGTCTTGCCGGGCGATGGAGTCCTGGCCCAGCAGTGTCTGGTAGCGCGACAGTGTGACGCGCGCGGCGGCCAACTGGGCCTCGTCGCGCTGGCGTGCGCCGGTGGCCTGTGCCAGTGCGTTCTGGAACGGCTGCGGGTCGATGGTGGCCAGCACGTCGCCCTTCTTGACCATCTGCCCTTCCTGGAAGAGCACCGCGGTGAGCACGCCCGACACCTGCGGCTGCACCACCACGTTGGCCAGCGGCGTGACCGTGCCCAGCGCCTCCAGCTGCACCGGAATGTCGGCCTTCTTGGCCGTCGCGATGCCCACGGTGCTGGTGGCCGCGCCGCCGGGGCCACCAGGGCCGCCACCGCCGCGCGCCCGGACCACCCGCGCCGCCGGGGCCGCCCGGCCGGCCGCCCGGGGCCGCGCCAGGCGCACCCGCCGGCGTCTTCGCACGCTGGATCAGATACCACGCACCGCCTCCCAGGATTGCAAGCAGCAGCAGCGTCAGCAATGCCCCTACCCAGCGACGCCTGCGCACCGGTGGATGTGTGGGAGACACGTTGGCGGGCAGGGGCTCGGTCGGTTTTTCTTGTTCCATGGACTGTGCGTGCGAAGGGTGCGAAGTTCGGCCTAGAGTACAGCGCGGAATGGTAGCCCCGGAGTTTGCTGCGCCGTAAAGCGGCGGTAAAGCTAACGCCCGTGGGCCGCCGTTCACGCCCGCCTGCGGCAATTCGCGCCGCCGCCCGGCATTTCGTCGCACGCCGGTGGCCGGCCAGGGCGGGGGCCGGCAAAGTCCGCTCCATCGATTCTTCTCCCGCCCTTCAGCTTCTCTTCATCTTTCAACGGAGCGCCACCATGCTGATGCAAGTCATCCTCCACACGCCCAAGTGGGTGTTCGCCGTTTTCTTCCTCCTGCTCTGGCTCGGCAGCAAGCAGCTGCTCGCCAACAACGTGAGCCTGACCCGGGTCGCGCTGATGCCCGTCGCCATGGGCGGCCTGTCGCTTTACGGCGTGGTCTCGGTCTTCGGCGACTCGGTCGGCGCCCTGCTCGGCTGGGCCATCGCCGCGGCCGTGCTGCTGGCGCTGGTGCTGCAGCGCCCGCTGCCCGCCGCCACCCGCTACGACGCCGCCGAGCGCCGCTTCCACGTGGCCGGCAGCCCGGTGCCGCTGATGCTCATGATGGGCATCTTCCTGACCAAGTACGTCGTGGGCGCGGCCCTGGCCATGCACCCCGAGCTGGGCCACCAGGCCGCCTTCGGCATCGTGGTGCCGACGCTGTACGGCGCTTTCACCGGCGTCTTCCTGGCCCGCGCCGTGCGCCTGTGGAAGCTCGCCATCCGTACTGACGCCATGTCGGCGGGCGTGCACGCCGCCTAATAATCGGCATCCGGCCCCCAGCTTCCAGGAACTGCCACCATGAACGTGCTCTTGCTGATCCTCAAGATCTCCGTCACGGTGGTGCTCGTCGCCTCCATCGCCGAAGCGCTGGTGCTTTCCCTGCGCAACGGCTGGCGCAGCTACGACTGGAAGGCCTCCGGCATCTCGGTTGTCGACTTCCTGGTGCGCGAATACCCGCTGCGCTGGCTCCTGCCGCTGGCCTTCTGGACCGGCGCCATGGACTGGTTCTACGCCCACCGCCTGTTCACGCTGCCGATGGACCACTGGAGCGGCTGGGCCGCCTGCTTCATCGGCCAGGAGTTCTGCTACTACTGGTACCACCGCGCGGCGCACCGGGTGCGCTGGTTCTGGTGCACCCACGCCATTCATCATTCGCCGAACCAGCTGAACCTGTCGGCCGCCTACCGCTTCGGCTGGACCGGCCGCCTCACCGGCACGCTGGCGTTCTTCATGCTGGCGCCGCTGCTGGGCATGCCGCCCAAGGTGATCCTGCTGATGCTCACGCTGAACCTGCTGTACCAGTTCTGGATTCACGCGACCTGGATTCCGCGCCTGGGCCCGCTCGAATGGGTGCTGAACACGCCCTCGGCCCACCGCGTGCACCACGCGTCGAACCTCGAATACCTGGACGGCAACTACGGCGGCGTGCTGATCGTGTTCGACCGGCTGTTCGGCACCTACATCCCGGAGCGCGCCGACGTGCCCTGCCGCTACGGGCTGGTGAACCCGATCACCTCGCACAACATCTTCGAGATCGAGTTCACGCACTGGCGCTCGCTGTTTCGCGACCTGGCCTCGGCGCGCTCGGTGCGGGCCTTCGTGGGCTACATCGTGAAGCCGCCGGGCTGGAAGCCGGACGGCCCCGGCGACACCACGGAAGAACTGCGGCAGCGCGCGGCCCTGCAGGCAGCGCCCGCGGCCCCCTTGGCCACCCCCGATTTCATTCCCGTCCAGTACAACAAGGAGCTGTCATGAATCCCTCCTCGCCCAACAACGCCCGCTACTCCGATGTCGAACGCCTCGCCCGCCGCCGCGCCGGCGCCAAGATGGGCTGGTACATCCACGCCGTCGTCTACGTGCTGGTCAACGTCGGCCTGGTGACCATCTCGGCCGCCAACGGCCGCAACTGGGCCATGTACCCGCTCATGGGCTGGGGCCTGGGCCTGCTGATCCACGGCGCGGTGGTCTGGATGGTCGCGTCCGGCGGCGGCTTCTACGAACGCCTGGTGGAACGCGAACGCCGCGCGCTGGGCGCCGGGGACCGCCGGTGAGCGCGGAGCAGACTGCTGCTGCAAAAAACAAGTTCAGCGCCGAGAACCTGAAGTCCATGCTGCGGCATGGGCTGATCACCGCGGTCTTCAACTGTCTCATCGCCACCTTGCTGAGCATCACCAGCGGCGGCAACTGGGTCGCCCACATGGTGTATTCGATGTCGATCGGCATCGTGGCCTGGCTGTTCATCGACATCGGCCGGCTCCTGCTCAGCGGACATCGCGAATCGCTCTGGCCCGAATGGCCGCGAGGCATGCTGCTGATCGCGGCGGGCGTGGCCGTCGGCTTCTTCGTCGGCAACCTCATCGGCGATGCCTGGGTCGGCGCGCCGACCTTCGACTTCCTCGACCTCAAGGGCCACAAGCTGGCCACCGGCATCACGATCACCATCATCGCGGCGATCGGCATGAGCTTCTTCTTCTACAGCCTCGGCAAGAGCAAGCACATGCAGAGCCAGATCGAGGTGGCCCAGCGCAACGCCACCGAGGCACGGCTGAAGCTGCTCGAGACGCAGCTGGAGCCGCACATGCTGTTCAACACGCTGGCCAACCTGCGGGTGCTGATCACCGTCGACCCGCCGCGCGCCGTGGCCATGCTCGACCGGCTCAACAGCTACCTGCGCATGACCCTCAGCGGCTCGCGGGCGCTGTCGCATCCGCTGTCGGCCGAGTTCGAGCGGCTGGCCGACTACCTGGAGCTGATGTCGGTGCGCATGGGCGACCGGCTGCACTACACGCTCGAGCTGCCCGAGTCGCTGCGCGACGCGCCCGTGCCGCCGCTGCTGCTGCAGCCGCTGGTCGAGAACAGCATCCGCCACGGGCTCGAGCCCAAGGTGGAAGGCGGAGAAATCACCGTGCGCGCCCGCGAGGATGCCGGCCAACTGGTCATCGAAGTGAGCGACACCGGCGTGGGCCTCGATGCCGCGCCGCCCTCGGAAGGCAGCAGCTTCGGGCTCGAGCAGGTGCGCGAGCGGCTGGCCACGGTGTATGGCGCGCAAGGCGCCCTGCGGCTGGCGCCCACGGGTGCCGGCGGCACCTGCGCGACGCTGAACTTCCCCCTGCCCGCCTGATATTCCAAGATGACCCCGACCGCCCTCATTGCCGAAGACGAGCCCCTGCTCGCACAAGCCCTCAAGGCCGAACTGGCCGCCGCCTGGCCCGAACTGCAGGTGGTCGCCACCGCCGGCGACGGCCGCAGCGCCGTGCGCGAGGCGCTGCGCCTGCTGCCGCAGGTGCTGTTCTTCGACATTCGCATGCCCGGCCTGGACGGCCTGGGCGCCGTCGCCGAACTGGCCGACTGCTGGCCGACCGACCAGGCGCCGATGCCGCAGCTGGTGTTCGTCACCGCCTACGACGAATACGCCGCGCGCGCCTTCGAGGCCCAGGCCATCGACTACGTGCTCAAGCCGGTGCAGCCCGAGCGGCTGCGCAAGACCGTGGCCCGGCTGCGGCAGGCGCTGGCCGCCCCGCAGCCTTCAGCCACGCCCGCCGTCGCCGACGAAGCGCTCGAACGCACGCTTGCCCAGTGGCGCCAGGTGCTGGCCGCCGCGGGCGCCGGCGCCGAAACGGTCGCGCCGCCCACCGCCCCGCTGCGCATGATTGCCGCCAGCGACGCCGGCGGCAGCACCGTGCGCATGGTGCCCGTCGACGAGGTTCTGTATTTCGAGGCTGCGGACAAATACCTGCGCGTGCTGACCGCCACGCACGAATACCTGATCCGCACGCCGCTGAAGCAGCTGCTGCCCCAGCTCGACGCCGACACCTTCTGGCAGGTGCACCGGGCGGTGGTGGTGCGCAGCGCGGCCATCGAGTCGGTGCACCGCGACGAAGCCGGCAAGATGCACCTGATACTGCGCGGGCGGCCCGAGAAGATTCCGGTCAGCCGCCTCTATGCCCATCTGTTTCGCGCCATGTGAAATTTGCGGGCGGCGCGCCCAAAGAAAAAGCCGGCTCTTGCGAAGCCGGCTTTTTTCATTCAGTCACGAAAACCGTGGCTAATTAACGCCAGTGGCCATGGCCGCGGTAGTAGCCACGACCGTAATAGCGCGGGCCGTAATAGGCCGGCGGGCCGTAGTAGACCGGGGCCGGACGGTAATACACCGGCGGCGGGTTGTAGTAAACCGGGGCTGGCGGCGCGTAGTAGACGGGTGCCGGCGGCACGTACACCGGGGCCGGAGCCGGGTAGTAGCCCGGGTTGCCCACGCCGACAGCCACGCCTGGCACGCCGACACCGATCGACCAGCTCACGTCGCTGCGGGCGCTGGCCGAGGTGGCCGCAAACAGTGCACCGGCTGCCACGACACCCGCGGCGGCCCATTTGAAGAAAGTAGAACGTGTGAGGCTCATGATGTGGACTCCTTGTTTCGGGGGCTGCGTTCGGGTCTGAACCGCCCATGTACGTATTGAACGCGGCAAATGCAAAGGGGGTGCACCCTGCAATGTGAAGAGAGTTGCCAAAGGTAACGCCCAAATGGTGCCCTCTAGAATGCCGCAATGACCTCCCCGACCGACAAAAACGGCGCCAAAACGACCGCTGCACCGAGCAATTTCCTGCGCCACGTGATCGAGAACGACCTCGCACAGGGCGCCTACGCAGGCCGCAAGTGGGGCGGATCGCCCGGCAGCGCCGCCCACCACGCCCAGGGCATGGCCGATCCGGCCAAGGTGCGCATGCGCTTTCCGCCCGAACCCAACGGCTACCTGCACATCGGCCACGCCAAGAGCATCTGGCTCAACTTCGAGCTGGCCAAGGAATACGGCGGCGTGTGCCACCTGCGCTTCGACGACACCAACCCCGAGAAGGAAGACCAGGAATACGTCGACTCCATCCGCGACGCGGTGAAGTGGCTCGGCTACGAAACCTACCTGGCCGACCGCCCCAGCGCCCCCGGCACGCTGCAGGAGCACGAGTACTTCGCGAGCAACTACTTCGACTTCATGTACGAGGCGGCCGAATACCTCATCGGCGCCGGCCTGGCCTACGTGGACGAGCAGACCGCCGACGAAGTGCGTGCGAACCGCGGCGACTTCAACACGCCCGGCACCGACAGCCCCTTCCGCACCCGCACGCCCGAGGAAAACCTGGCGCGCTTCCGTGCCATGCGCGACGGCCAGGTCGCCGACGGCGCCGCCATCCTGCGCGCCAAGATCGACATGGCCAGCACCAACATCAACATGCGCGATCCCGCGCTGTACCGCGTGCGCCGTGCCCATCACCACAACACCGGCGACAAGTGGTGCATCTACCCGATGTACACCTACGCGCACCCCATCGAAGACGCGCTCGAGCAGATCACCCACAGCATCTGCACGCTCGAATTCGAAGACCAGCGCCCCTTCTACGACTGGCTGCTTGACCGCCTCGCCGAAGGCGGCCTCGTCGCCAGCCCGCACCCGCGCCAATATGAATTCGCGCGTCTCAACGTCACCCACGTGATGACCAGCAAGCGCAAGCTGCGCCAGCTGGTCGAAGAGAAGTACGTCGACGGCTGGGACGACCCGCGCATGCCCACCATCGCCGGCCTGCGCCGCCGCGGCTACACGCCCGAGGCGCTGCGCCTGTTCTGCGAGCGCAGCGGCACCACCAAGTCGGGCGGCTGGATAGCCTACGCCGGCCTCGAGGCCGCGTTGCGGGAAACAATGGACCCCGTCGCCCCGCGCGCCATGGCCGTGCTCGACCCGGTCAAGCTGGTCATCACCAACTGGGGCGAGCTGATGGGCGGCGACGATTCGCTCGACGACTGCTCCGCCCCCGTGCATCCGCACCACCCCGACATGGGCAAGCGCGAATTCAAGCTCGGGCGCGAAGTGTGGATCGAGCGCACCGACTACGAAGAAGTGCAGCCCAAGGGCTTCTTCCGCCTGTTCCCCGGCAACAAGGTGCGGCTGAAGTACGGCCACGTCATCGAATGCACCGGCGGCACCAAGGACGCTGACGGCAAGCTCGTTGAAGTGCAGGCCACGCTGGTGCCCGACACCAAGAGCGGCACGCCCGGCGCGGACGCGATCAAGGTCAAGGGCAACATCACCTGGGTGGCCGCGGCCGATGCGGTGCAGGCCGAAGTGCGGCTCTACGAGCGACTCTTCGCCGAAGCCAACCCCGGCGGCGGCGAACTGCTGGACGAACTGAACAAGACCAGCCTGGAAGTGTGCTCGGCCTTCGTCGAACCTTCGCTGGCGAAGGCCGAGGCAGGCGTCGGCATCCAGTTCGAGCGGCACGGCTACTTCGTGCGCGACCCGAAGGGCGATATCGAAGGCAAGCCCGTGTTCAACCGCGCGGCGGGAATGCGGGACAGCTGGGGCAAGTAAAGCGCTCCTGCGCCCATCCCCGCCAAAGAGCCGGGGCCTGCATGGGCCTCGGCTTTTTTATTGTTCGGTCGCTCCCAGCCGCTTGTAGACCACGCCCAGCACCGCGCTGTTCTCGTCGGTGGTGCACACGGCCGGACGCGCTTGCGGCCCGACCTTCAGGTTGATCGTGTAGACGCCGTCGCGCGGCGTGAAGCCGCTGTCCACCACGATGCTCGCCGGAGGCACGCGCAATTCGCGCGCGGCGGCGGCAACGCAATTCTTGACGCTCGTATCGGGCGCGCCGCCGACGCGCAAGGACGTGCTGCTGCAGGCGGCCATCAGAAAACCCGCCGTCGCCGCCACGCACGCGAGATGAATAGAGCTTCGCATCGTCATTTCCGGGTTCTCCTTGGTGATGAACCCATTGGAGCCGCCGGGCGCATCGAATGTTGCAGGACAGACCCGGGCTATCCTGTCGGTTCATGAACCTTCCGAGCCCTTCCTCCCGCCTGATCCGTTTCAACAAGCCTTATGGCGTGCTCAGCCAGTTCACGCCCGAGGGCCGCTGGCGCGGCCTGAAAGACTTCATCGACATTCCCGGCGTCTATGTCGCCGGCCGGCTCGATGCCGACAGCGAAGGCCTGCTGCTGCTCACCGACGACGGCAAGCTGCAGGCGCGCATCGCCGATCCGCGCTTCAAGATGGAAAAGATCTACTGGGTGCAGGTGGAAGGCACGCCGACCGAAGAGGCCCTCGCCGCCTTGCGCGCGGGCGTGCAGCTCAACGACGGCCCCACGCGCCCCGCCAGGGCGCGCCTGCTCGATCCGCCGCCGCAGGTTTGGGAGCGCCAGCCCCCGATCCGGGAGCGCAAGAGCATTCCCACCGCGTGGCTGGAACTGGCGATCCGCGAAGGGCGCAACCGCCAGGTGCGGCGCATGACGGCGGCCGTCGGGTTGCCGACGCTGCGGCTGATCCGCGCCGCCATCGGGCCGCACACGCTCGAAGGGCTGGCGCCGGGGAGCTGGCTCGGCTGACCGCGCCCCTCATCAAAGAACTTCATCGAACATTTGCCCATGCCAACCAATCTCGCCTTTTCCGACCATCCGTCCGCCATGCTGTTGAATCGCCGCCGCGCCCTGCTCGGCAGCCTTGGCCTGCTGGCGATGCCCGCTTCGCAGGTTGCCAACGCCGCCACCGGCACGTCGAAGAAAGCGCGGCCACCCGCGCAGGCCGACGTCTGGCCGCATGCGTCCCAGGTGCCGGGCGGCGTGGCCCGCCTGTCGCTCGGCCCGGCTGCAAAGCGGCCCGCCGCCTTCGCAGGCGATGTTCCCCTGCTCGTGGTGGGCGACACCATCGAATGGACCGCGCTGGTCGGCATTCCTCTTTCGGCCGAGCCGGGCGAAGCCGGCATCACCGTCCGCCCCGAAGGCCGCCCCGAAAAGCAGATCGCCTACATCGTTGCCCCGAAGCAGTACCGCGAACAACGCCTCACGGTCGCACCGCGCACCGTCGACCTGTCCCCCGAAGACCAGGCCCGCTACGAACGCGAGCGCGCGCACCTCACCACCGTGATGGCCACGCTCACCGACATGGGCCCCGATGCAGCGCTGCAGATGCGCGTGCCCGTGCCCGGCCGCCGCTCCAGCTCGTTCGGCCTGCGCCGGGTGTTCAACGGCCAGTCGCGCAATCCGCACAGCGGCATGGACATCGCGGCGGGCACCGGCACGCCGGTGCTGGCGCCGCTGCCCGGCAAGGTGATCGACACGGGCGACTATTTCTTCAATGGCGGCACCGTGTGGCTGGACCACGGCGGCGGCCTGCTCACGATGTACTGCCACCTGAGCCGGGTCGACGTGAAGGTCGGCGACGTGCTGAAGACCGGGGAAAAACTGGCCGCGGTCGGCGCGACCGGGCGGGTGACCGGGCCGCATCTGCATTGGTCGGTGATGCTGAACCGGGCGATGGTGGATCCGGCGTTGTTCATTGCGGCTTGAAACTCCCGCACTCCTCATACACTCGCCCGACATTGGAGCGAGACGAGGACAAGCAATGGCTGGAAAAACAAAAGCCGAGCGGCGCCGTGAGCGTGCCCGGCGCGAGCTTGCGGGCAAAGGGTGGACGGCGGTCTTCATCGGCATCCTGCTGCTGACCGTCTTGCCCCTGTTGCTGAAGGGCGTGTTCGCTGGAGCCCTGGGCTCGGCACTTCGTCCAGCGGGCTGGGCGGCATTGGCGATAGGGGTCGTGCTTCTCGCATTGAACTACCTCACCAATCGCAGCGCGGTGCCGACACCGGCTGCCGTCGAGCCAGCCAGACCTGCTCCAGCAAGAACGTCGCAGCAACCCCCTATGACTCCAGCGCCCGCTCCCAGGATGGAGTCGCAGTGGAGCCCCTCCGTGCTTGCCGCCATCGAATGGCGCCGATTCGAGGCCGTATGCGAAGCGCTTTACGCGCAGGCGGGCTTCGCCACGCGCAGCCAGTCGCACGGCGCGGACGGCGGGATCGACATCTGGCTCCAATCCAGGCACAGCGATGTGCCACGCATCGTCCAATGCAAACACTGGCAAACCAAGACGGTCGGCGTCAAGGAGATGCGAGAGTTCTTCGGGGTGATGGCCTCGCACCAGCTGAAGAGCGGCACCTACGTCACGAGCTCCACTTTTTCCGGCGATGCCATCGCGTTCGCCAAGGCGAACGGCATTCACGCACAAGACGGCGCCGCGTTGCTGAAGCTCATCAGCCAACGCACGCCGGAGCAGCAGGCGGCCCTGCTCGCGGTCGCTTATGAAGGCGAGTACTGGCGCCCCACCTGTGCAAGCTGCGGCGCCAAGATGATCGAGAAGAATTCGAAAAAGAACGACGGCAGCTTCTGGGGTTGCGCCAACTATCGCCGGTGCGGCGGCAGGACGATTTCCAAGGCCAAGGCCGTCGCAACGGCGTAGTCCGCCGGGCGATTCATCTGCCAAGCGCCTTCGGCCGCGCCGTACTCCACGCAATCACCGCCAGCAACATCACCTGCAAAGGCAACCTCGCCACCAGCGCCCAATAAGGCACGTTCGCAAACAAATCCGCCCGCTGCAGCATGTAGACATTCGCGGGCGTCACGGCCAGGGTCAGCAGGAAGAGCCCGATGCCCGCTGCCCGCCGCGTCGGCCGCCACAGCAACCCGGCCGCGCCCAGCAGTTCGAAGACGCCGCTCACCCACACTGTCTCGCGCGGCCAGGGAATCCACGGCGGCACGATGCGCATCTCGGCTTCTGTCGCCACGAAATGCGCGACGCCACCGATGGCGAACCACAGGAAGACGAAGACCAGGCCCGCCACGCGCCAGCGATTCATGGCGGGCGTGGCGGTGGTCATCTGGCGACGATCGATCTCAGAGCGGCTTGGTGAGGTACACCGCCTCGCGCCCCACGATCGTGCGCTGCGCGGGCATGAAGATCGTGCAGTCGTCGCACAGTGCGCGAATCTCTTCGTCGCCATTGGTCGCGATCAGCTCGCCCTTGGCGAAGGTCTCGAAGCCGATCAGCGGGCGCACGAAGGCGAAGTCTTCCGACTTGATGACGTAGGTCTGCAGCAGCTGAAAGCGGCGTTGCGGCTCGGGCGGCGGCGTGGCCGGGTCCTTGTCGACGAGGCCGAAGTACGCGAGGAAGTCGTAGGTGACGGCGGTCGCGAGTTCCGACGCGGAGCGCAGGAAGTGCTGGCCGCACTCGACCACCATCGCCACGCCCTTGCCGTCCGGGCCGCCGTGGCTGCCGTACTGGATCAGCGGCGTGCCCGAGCCCAGGCCGTCGGGCATCACCAGGTGCACCGACGGGCGGCCGATGGCCAGCGCGACCTTGGCGTTGCGCTCGAACGCCGGGTACACCCAGAACGGCACCACCGGCTGGCTGGTCGAGTGGATGTCGAGGATGTGGTCGGCCGCCTCCACCACGGGGCGCAGGATGCGCGCGCGGCGCAGCTCGGGGCTGTCTTCCTTGCCGTCGAGCCACTCGGGCGACCAGATGCGGTTCAGGTTGTGCACGATCTGGCGGCTGTCGAAGGGCGCCTCTTCCTTGAACGACTCGTAGGCCTCGATGTTCGCGAAGGCCACGGTGAGCGTGCCGATCTTCGGGCGCACGTCGTTGTCGAGCAGGTGGGTGGCGGCGGTCATGCCGCAGATCTCGTTGCCGTGGGTGAGCGCGTTGATGAGCACGTGCGGGCCGGGCTTGCCGGACTCGAAGCGGTGCACGTAGTCGATGCCGACATTGCCCTTGCGGTAGGCGGAGAGGTCGCGGGGGAGGACTTCGAGGGCGGGAGGCAGTTGGGTCATGGGGTTGTGGGGAGTGGACGAAGCAGCCGGCAAGTTTGCTACAGATGGCCGTTTCGCGCCTCGCTCCCCGCCACGGGCCCCGTCACCAATTCACTTCACGCTCCGGCGTCGCCGAAATATGGTGAATCGACAGGTCCGCCCCGTCGTATTCCTCTTCCTGCGTCAGCCGCAGCCCGACCGCCTTCTTCAGCGCGCCGTACACCGCCCACCCCGCCAGGCCGGCCCAGGCGACGCCCATCAGCGTGCCGATCAGCTGCGCCCACACGTTTACCCCGCCGATGCCGCCCAGCGCCTGGGTGCCGAAGATGCCCGCGGCGATGCCGCCCCAGGTGCCGCACAGGCCGTGCAGCGGCCACACGCCGAGCACGTCGTCGATCTTCCATTTGTTCTGCACCAGCGTGAACATCTTGACGAAGATGGCGCCCGCCACGCCGCCCACCACCAGTGCGCCCAGCGGGTGCATCAGGTCGGAGCCGGCGCAGATGGCCACGAGCCCCGCGAGCGGGCCGTTGTAGACGAAGCCGGGGTCGTTCTTGCCCATGGCCAGCGCGACCAGCGTGCCGCCGACCATCGCCATCAGCGAGTTGACGGCGACGAGGCCGGAGATCTTGTCGATGCTCTGCGCGCTCATCACATTGAAGCCGAACCAGCCCACGCACAGCACCCATGCGCCCAGCGCCAGGAACGGAATGTTCGATGGCGGATGCGCGCTCAGCGAGCCGTCGCCCCGGTAGCGGTTGCGCCGCGCGCCCAGCAGCAGCACGGCCGGCAGCGCGAGCCAGCCGCCCACGGCATGCACGACCACCGAACCCGCGAAATCATGAAACTCATGGCCGGTGAGCGAGGCGATCCAGCCCTGGATGCCGAAGTGCTTGTTCCAGGCAATGCCCTCGTACAGCGGATAGACGAACCCCACGATCACCGCAGTGGCGATGAGCTGCGGCCAGAACTTGGCGCGCTCCGCGATGCCGCCCGAGATGATGGCCGGGATGGCGGCCGCAAAGGTCAGCAGGAAGAAGAACTTCACCAGCTCGTAGCCGCTTCTTGCCGACAGTTCGGTGGCGCTCACGAAGAAATGCGTGCCGTAGGCCACGCCGTAACCCACCAGGAAGTACACGATGGTCGACACCGAGAAGTCGACCAGGATCTTCACCAGCGCATTGACCTGGTTCTTCTTTCGGACGGTGCCGAGCTCCAGAAAGGCAAAACCGGCATGCATGGCCAACACCATGATCGCGCCGAGAAGGATGAACAGCGCGTCTGCGCCCTGTTTAAGTGCGTCCATTGAAGCTTCTTGCAGTTTTTGGTTTGATTTGGTGCAACGCACCCGAATTGCTCGGAGCGGCGCCATAAGCAAGCAAAAAAAGTGCCTGAAAGCTCTTTGATGGTGCAGAGCGAACCAATAACGGGCCTCCCAGGCCCGGTCGCGCACCGGATCAGCCCGCGCCGGCGCGCAGCGCGTCCCGATAGCGGCGGCTGCACGGCACCGTGGTGCCGTCGTGCATGTGCAACCGGGCGTCGCCGCCGTCCAGCGGCTCTATCTCCTTGAGGCGGCCCAGGTTCACGGCGTGGCTGCGGTGCACGCGCACGAAGCGGTCGGGGTCGAGCTGGGTCAGGAAGTCGGTGAGCGTGGCGCGCAGCAGGTAGTCGTGGCCGTTGACGTGCAGGCCGACGTAGTTGCCCTCGGCCTGCAGCCAGTCGATGTCGGTGGCGGCGATGAGGAATTCGCGGCGCAGCTTTCGCACGAGGAAGCGTTCGGGGCGCGGGGGTGGCGGTGGAAGTGTTTCCGACATGGCGGGTTGCGGCGAGGGCGGCGCGCTCGCCCCCTCCTCCGGCTCGTCGAGCATCCGGGCCTCGCCCTGCAGCCGCAGCACGAACCGCCGATAAGCCCAGATGCCGAAGATCATGCTGGCGTACACGCGCACGTCTTTCAGGTACTCGTAGCCCCACTGGTCGGTCCAGGCCCAGAAGTCGTAGCGCCCGCCGGCCATGGAATAGACCAGCGAGCGCAGGGCGAACATGCCGGCCACATGCACCACGCTGATTGCCACGCTGGCCGCCAGGTGCCCGGCCAGGAAGCGGACCCAGTGGCTGCGTGCCAGCGGTGCCAGCCAGCGCTCGATGGCCACCAGCGCCGGCACCAGCAGCAACAGCACGAAGTGGCTCGACACCTCCCAGGTCACCACTTCCCAGCGGGCATGCGGCACGGCGCGCGTGCCGACATCGGCGATCGCGACCAGGGTGCTGAACGCGGCCTGCAGCGTCATCAGCACGATCCAGAAACCCACTTCGACATACCGGCGGATCGGCTCGTAGCGTTCGTACAGGTTCTTGCGTGGGTCGACCATGGCCGGAATTCTCGCGAAATCGCCCCTGGGGCCGGCGAATTTCGTCCCTGGGGCCGGCGAATTTCGTCCCTGGAGGCCACCGCTCGTCACAAAGCGGGGGCAATCCGTCCCGGCGGAGCGCCGCGCGGAGTGCATGGGGCGGAGCATCGCGGCCTTTCCGCTTCGAGGCCCCGCCATGCACACCACCGACCACGCCCCGCCAGACCGTCGCCGCCACGACATCGACGCCCTGCGCGCGCTGGCCTTCCTGCTCGTCATCCTCTATCACGTCGGCATGTATTACGTGGCCGGCTGGCACTGGCACCTCAAGAGCCCGCACGAGGCCGAATGGCTGCGCTGGCCCATGGCAATGCTCAACCTCTGGCGTCTGGACCTGGTGTTTCTCATATCGGGCGTGTCGCTCGGCTTCCTGAGCCGGGGCCAGGGCACCTGGGGCCTGCTGCGCGACCGGGGCCTGCGGCTGATGCTGCCGCTGGTCTTCGGCATGGCGGTGATCGTGCCCTACCAGGCCTATGCGCAGGGCGTGGCCGACGGCATGGTGGCGCCGGGCTTCGGCGCCTTCCTGCTGCGCTACCTGCCGATGAGCGCGCCGTGGCCGAAGCAGGCTTTCGACGGCGCGGAGTTCGGCATCACCTGGAACCACCTCTGGTACCTGCCCTACCTGTTTTGCTACACGGCGCTGGTGGCGCTGACGCTGCCGCTGTGGAACTCCGCCGCCGGCCAGCGGGTGCGGCGCGGCTTCAACGGGCTGCGCGGCTGGAAGCTGCTGTTGCTGCCGGCGGTGCCGCTGCTGCTGTGGACGATGCTGCTGGCCTCGCGCTTTCCGCCCACCCACAACCTGGTGCGCGACTTCCACCTGCACAGTCTCTATTTCACGATGTTCCTCTACGGCTATTGGATGGGCGTGGATACCGGCATCTGGAAAGAACTGGCGCGGCTGCGCCGGGTGTCGCTCGCGCTGGCGCTCGCGGTGATCGCCACTTTCTTCGCGTTGCGCGCCGGCGTGAAGGGGCCGCCCTCCGGGCTGCAGATGGACGTGCTGCGCGTGCTCTATCTGTGGCTGTCGGTCTCGGCCATCCTGGGCTACGGGCACACCTACCTGAACCGGCCCTGGCCATGGCTGCGCTGGGCCAATGAGTCGGTCTACCCCTGGTACATGCTGCACCAGACGCTGATCATCGCGGGCGTGGCGCTGCTGGCCCCGCTCGCGCTCGGCCCGGTGGCCGAGCCAGTGCTGCTGGTGGCGCTGACCATCCTCGGCTGCTGGGCACTGACCGACGGGCTGATCCGCCGCTTCAACCTCCTGCGGCCGCTCTTCGGGCTGAAGCTCAGGCCGCGGGCTTCGCGGCGGGCTCTTCCACCGGAACCAGAATGGCGTTCCCCGTCGCCACGAGCTTGAGGGCGTCGCCCTCCCCCCGGGCATAGAGTTCGGCCGCCGCGAACACCTGCTTGCGCCCGGCCTTCACCACCCGCCCGCGCGCCACGAAGGCGCTGCCTACGGCCGGCGAGATGCAGTTCACCGAAAAGTGCGACGCCAGCACGCGGCCCGCCACTGTGGCGGCCGCGAAGCCGCTCACGGTGTCGAGCAGCGCGCCGATCAGCCCCGCATGCAGGAAGCCGGCGTACTGGCCCATGTCTTCCTCCCGGAAGTCCATGCGCAGTTCGGCCTCGCCGTTGGCGGCGCTCGTGACTTCGAAGCCGGCCCAGCGGTTGAAGGCGGCGGTCTTGTTGATGGCCTGGATGGTGTCGAGCATGGCGTGCAGTCCTTGAAGGAAAAGTGTTGCGGCTCACTCTACGAACCGCCACCCGCGTTCATCGTCGCGCGCGTGACCGCCCGCGCGCCGGCGGTTGCCTTGGCGACAGCAGCTGAAAAATTTCTTGCGATGCCTTAACCCCGTTCGCGCGGCCCGTCCGTACGAGCAGGGGTCTGTCCCACTTTCTTCGAAGGCATCCCATGAAAGCATCGACCTCCGTCATTCTTCGCGCCACCACCGGCGCCGCCGTCCTGCTGGTGCTGAGCCTCAGCGCGCAGGGGCAAGCCGTCACGCCACCGGCCGGCTCTTTCGGCTCTTCCGGCTCGCGCATCACCCAGGTCAAGGTCTACCCGGGCAGCGCCACCGTCGACCGCGTGGCGCGAGTCGCGGCCGGCAGCCGGTCGGTCACCTTCGCCTGCCTGCCGGCGGGGCTGGACGTGCAGAGCCTGCAGGTGTCGGCCGACGCGTCGGTGCGGGTGGGCGAGACCTCGGTGCTCGGCGAGGCACGGGAGCTTTCCGCCCAGTGCGCGACCAGCGCGCTGGACGGCCGCATCCGCGAGCTGGAAGACCAGAAGGCCGCGCTGCAGGCCGAGAGCGATGCGCTCGGCATGGTCAACGGCTACCTCAAGGGCCTGGCCGGCAGCGGCGGCGACACGCCCCAGGGTGCCCGCGCGCCGGCGGATGCGCGCAACCTGGTGGCCATGACCGAGGCGATGCGCCGCACCGGGCAGGACTCGCTGCTCAAGCAGCACCAGATCCAGCGCCGGCAGACCGACATCGACCGCCAGCTCAACCCCCTCTTGGCCGAACGCAGCCGCACCCAGGGCAGCGGCGACCAGGTGATGGCCGTGACGGTCACGCTCGCCGCCAGCGCGGATGCCGACGTCAAGCTCAGCTACCAGGTCAACGGCCCCGGCTGGACGCCCAGCTACCGCGCGCTGCTCGACAGCAACACGGGCAAGGTGCGCATCGAGCGCCAGGCGCTGGTGGCGCAGGCCACGGGCGAAGACTGGCGCGGCGTGAAGCTGGTGCTCTCCACCGGCCAGCCGCGCCGCGAAACCACCGGCCGCCTGCCTTCGGCATGGCGCATCGGCGTGGAGCCGCCGCCGCAGCCCGCGCGCCCGCGCGGCTACGAGATGGCGCCGATGCCCGCCGCCGCGCCGATGGCCATCGCCCCCGAAAGCGCCAAGCAACTCGCCGCGCGCCGGGCTCCGCTGTTCGACGTGAGCGTGTTCGAAGGCAGCTTCGCCACCGAGTTTTCCGTGCTGCAGACCATCGACGTGCCTTCCAACGGCCAGCGCGTGACCTTGGCGCTGGGCCAGCATGAAGACACCGCCAAGCTGGTGGCCCGCACCAGCCCGCGCGTGGACGCGAGCGCCTTCCTGGTCGCCGACATGGCGCAGCCCGACGGCGTATGGCCGGCCGGCCCGATGCTGCTGTACCGCGACGGCGCCTTCGTCGGCAACGGCCGCTGGAGCCCGCCCACCGACGCCCGCCTGACGCTGTCGTTCGGCCGCGACGAGCTGGTGCGCGTGCAGGCCGAGCCCGAGCGCGACAACCAGGGCACCGGCGGCTTCGCCGGCTCGCGCGCCGAGCGCAAGGTGCAGCGCGCCTACGTGGTGGAGAACCGCCACCGCACGCCGGTCACGGTGGAAGTGCTGGAGGCCGCGCCGGTGTCGGTCGACGAGCAGGTGCGCGTGAGCTCGCAGTTCACGCCCAAGCCCGACGACCTGTCTTGGAACAAGCAGCCCGGCCTGACGATGTGGCGCTTCGACCTGGACGCCGGCAAGTCCGCGCGCGTAGCCGCCGACTACACCATCGGCTACCCGAAGGACGCGCGGCTGCAGATGCGCTGAGCGCCCTCAGAAGTCGAACTTGGCCGACAGCTCGAAGGTCCGGCGCGGCGCCAGCAACACCTGGCTGGTCGCGCGGCCGGCCCAGGTGGCGTAGAGCTTGTCGGTCAGGTTGCGCACGCGCAGGGTCAGCAGCGCCTTCTGCAGCCGGTAGCTCACCGCCGCGTCGAGCGTGGTGAAGCCGTTGATGCGGATTTGGTTGGCGTTGTCGGTGAACATGGGGCCGGTGTGGTTGAGCGAGGCGAAGTACTCGAACTTCGAGCCGTCGGGCCGGTAGGTGGCGAACAGGTTGGCCACGCGCTCGGGCACGTTCGGCGGCGTGTTGCCAACGCGCGATACGTTGCCGGCCTCGACCAGGGTGTCGAAGCGCGCGTCGAGCGCGGCCAGGTTGCCGGCCAGCATCCATTCGCGCGTCGGGCGCCACACGGTCGACAGCTCGATGCCGCGCGACGACTGGCTGCCGTTGTTCACCGTGTTGTTGGGGTTGTTCGGATCGCGCGAGAGCACGTTGCCCAGCTCGATCTTGTAGGCGGCGGCGGTCCACTCCAGGTTGGCCTCGGGCAGGCTCTGCTTGAAGCCCACCTCGGCCTGCCTGCCGCGCGACATCGGGAACGCCGCGTTCGACGCCGACAGCAGGAACAGCGAGTTCACCGGCAGCGTGGCGTTGGTGTACTGCGCATACACGCTCGACTGCGGCGTGATGTCGTACACCGCGCCGATGCGGCCCGAAGTCGAGCGGTAGCTGGCGCCGAAGCGGGTGTAGCTGCCCAGGTTCAGGTCGGTGATGCCGCGCTCGACCTCGGTGCGGTCGTGGCGCAGGCCGCCCACCAGCGTGAGATTGCGAAGCGGCTCGAGCGCGTCTTCCATGAACACCGACGTCACCTTCACGTTGGAAGTGGTGTTGGTGCGATTGCCGCCGCCGGTGCTCAGCGCCGGGCTCTCGTTGAACGGTGCCAGGTACGGGTCGAACACCGGCACGCGCAGCAGGCTGGCGGTGGCCGCGCTGCTGTCCGAAAAGCGGCGCTGGCTGCCGAAGCGGGTTTCGCTGTATTCGCCGCCGACGACGAAGCGGTTGTCCATGCCGGCCAGCGTGCCCTTGTGGGTGGCGTCGAAGCGGTTCAGCCAGAAGTCCTGGTCGTGCGTGATCAGCGTCTGGTCGCGCGCGATGCTGGCGGGCGCCACGAACACCGCGCTTTCCGAGTTGCGGAACACGCGGTTCGACTGGTTGGCCGAGAACTCGTTGCGCCACGACCAGCCGCCGTTCAGTTGGCCGGTGAGGCGCGCGCGCAGCCAGTACGTCTCGGACGAGTTCTCGTCGTCGGGCACGTTGTAGTTGTTGCGCGCCATGCGCTTGTCGATCACGCGGCCGTCGGGCGTGCTCACCACGTTCGTCGGCTGCGTCGCAAAGCTGCGCGGCACCAGCGGCGTGCCCCAGTAGGCCTGGTTGTTGTCGCGCAGGTAGTCGAACGAGAGGTCGAGCTTCACCGAGCCGCCGAGGTCCAGCATCAGCCCGCTGGTGAAGTGGTCGATGCGCTCGCCGTTGCGGTCGATGGTGCCCACCTTGGTGTCGTTGCGGCTGTAGTCGAGCCGATAGGCGCTGGCGTCGCCGAGCGCGCCGCCGAAGCCGAAGGCAGCGCGCGTGGAGCCGTAGCTGCCGTACGAAAGCAGCGCCTCCTTGTGCGGATTGTCGCGGTCGGGCCGCTTGGTCACGAAGTTGACGACGCCGCCGATGGCGCCCTCCCCGTCGAGCACCGAGGCCGGGCCCTTGAGCACTTCGATGCGGTCGTAGTTCCAGGTGTCCTGCACGCGGTTGGTCACGCCCGCGCCGGAACTGCGCACGCCGTCGTACAGGTACATGAGGCTGGTGAAGCCGCGCGTCGACAGCGTGGTCGGCGACGACGGCGGCCCGCCGCCCGACAGGCCCGCCATGCCGCGCAGCGCCTCGCTGAAGGTGCGCGCGCCGCGCTGCTGCATCGCGTCCTGCGACAGGATCTCGACCGAAGCCGGCGTCTCGCGCACCGACAGGCCCAGGCGCGACGCGGTGCCGCTCGACTCCTCCAGATGCAGGCTGTTGGCGTCGCGGCTGCCCTCGATGGTGACGGTGCCTAGCTCGGCACTGGCCTGCGCATGGGCAGCATGGAACGACGCGGCGGCGGCCACCGCCGCGGCCGTGCGGATGAACATGGTCATTGGATTGCTCTTCTTTTGATGGCTGAGAAAAAACGGGGGGTGGGCTGGCTACGCCACGGAAAAGCGGCGCAGCCGCCACGCGGCCAGGCCGAACAGCAGCAGGCTGGGCACCAGCAGCTGCAGCACGGCCCATGCGGCCTGTCCGCGCAGCAACCCCGGCGGCTCCTCCTGCCATGCGAACACCGGGATGCGGTCGAAATCCGCCGGCGCGAGCGCGTCGCGCGCGTCGATGCGCGGGAAGAAGAACTGCTTCCACGCCGCGTGGTACGCCACCACCTGCGACTCGAAGCGCGCCTGGCGCCGCGTGCCGTTGCCGGCCAGCGCAGTCATGCCCTCGTAGGCCACCGCCGCCGGAGACACGGCGCTGAAGCGGCCCAACAGCGCCTGCTGCCCCGCCTGTTGCGCGTCGAAGCGGTCGAGCTCAGGCTTGATCGCTTCGTCGACTTCCTTCTCGATCAGGTAGTTGCCCAGCAGCCGGCCGGCGATTTCGATCTTGCCGTCGCGCGGCACCAGGATCGCGCCCCGGCCGACGTGCTGGTAGTCGGTGCTCATCAGGTCGGCATGGCGCTTCATGGCCTCGGCCGTGACGATGCGCTGGCGCGTTGCCAGTTCGGTGCGCGAAGGCGCCGGGCTGGCCAGCGTGACCGCGAGGTTGAGCAGCACCGGCGCCACCAGCACCAGCATCACCCAGGCGATGACGAGCACCATCGCGTTCGTCGCCGACGAGGCGCCGAAGGCATTCACCGCCACCACCAGCGCGAACCAGAAAAGCGCATAGGCGCCGACCAGCAGGGCCCACCACAGGGTGGCGCCGCCGACGCCGCTGCCCGTGCCGCCCAGCCCCGCCTGCCGCGCGACCAGCAGCACCGCCACCGGCAGCAACACCGCCGGCCCCAGCAGCACGGCCGCGCGCACCGACAGCTTGCCCGCGAGCAGCGTGCGCAGCCGAAGCGGTTGCGACAGCAGCAAACGCAAGGTGCCGTTCTCGCGCTCGGCCGACAGCAGGTTGTAGCTGAGCGCGAAGATCAGCAGCGGCAGCAGGTAGACGATGACGAACGCCAGGTCGAAGTGGCCGCTCAGCAGATGCCAGGGGCTTTCGATGTCGCTCGGGTTCATGAACACCACGCGACTCTGGCCGGTGACCTGAAACTGGCTCGGAAACAGGTCGCTCTGCCCCAACGCGACCGGGCCCAGCGGCGCAGTGGGCAGCAACGCATGCTGGCCGCCGTAGCTGCTGGTCATGCGCGACGGATCGGCCGGGTTCTCGAACGGCGTGGGCTGCGCGGTGCCGGCGAGGATGCCCGTGAGCAGCACGCGCTGGGCGGCGCGCGTGTCGCTGTCGGCCTGCGCGACGGCGGCCTGCGCGCGGTCGCGGCTCGCGGTCTGCACCAGGCCGTTTCCGAGGGCGTAGGCCACCAGCAGCAGGAACAGCGCGCCGACGGCCCACAGCGTGCGCTCGGCCAGCATCAGGCGACATTCCTGGCGCATCACGGCGAGCAGGCGACGGCCTTGGGGCGGATGAAGAGGCTTGTTGTCGTTCATGCCTCGTCCTCAGAGCGCACGCTGGCGCAGGGTGGCGAAGGCCGCGAAGGCAGCGGCCAGCAGCAGGCCGGCGCACAGCACGGCCAGGCTGCGCGCCTGGTGCGCCAGCGCCCAGCCGGCATGCGGCGGGTGGTAGTCGAAAGGCGGCACGGTGGCCCACAGATCGGGCGCGGCCTGGTAGGCGAAGTGGCGGTCGCCCATGGGGTCGGCATGCGCCACCAGGTCTTCGCTCATCAGGTCCTGGATGCGGCGGCGATGCAGTTCGGCCGCGGTGGTGAAGCTGCGGTGGTGCGCGAAGTCGGTGCCGGCCATGCCCATCGAGAAGCTGCGGATGGCAAGGATGGGCAGCACCAGCCCGCTCCATTCCTGCACTTGCTGCTGGCGTTCCCAGGTGTCCCACAGGCGGCCGTAGTGGCGGTCGTACGCGGGGTACGAAGCCTGGTCGTCCAGCCGCAGCGCGATGCCCCACTTGCTCAGCGGCACGTCGCGGCCCCAGCGCTCGGTGGTGCCGAAGTTCTTCTGCCAGACCTGGTCGGACACGGTCTTGAGCTCCGCGCCCAGCGCCTGGTTGAAGGCGAGCCGCGTGGGGCTGGGGAACCATGCGCGCGACAGCTCGGACATCACGCGCGGCGCCATCACCGCCTGCCCGATCCACAGCGCGAGCAGCACGGTGATCGCCATGCGCGAAGTCGACGACGCGGCCGATACGCCGAGCACCACGAACACGAAGATGCCCAGGTACACCGCATAGCCGAGCGCCCACGCGGCCAGCCGCAGCAGTGCGTCGAGGCGCTCGCCTTCTCCTGCTCCCACGGCCACCGCCACCGCGGCAACGAGCGCCGCCGGCACCAGCAGCACCGCGAGCGAAGCCGCCAGCGCGAGCGCCTTGCCGCCCAAAAGGCGCAGCGGCGGCACGCCCAGGCTCAGCGTCTGGCGCAGGATGCCCTGCTCGCGCTCGCCGGCGAATGCGTTGAAGCCCAGCACGATCACCAGCAGAGGCCCGAGCACCTGCAGGATCCAGCCGACCGACAGGTTGCCGAAGCGCTGCAGGCCGGTCGCGTCCTGCGCGGCGTTGAACTTGACCTCGCTCTGGCGGTGCGCCTGCAGCCACACGGTGCTGCCGATGAACGGGTTGATGCCCGAGTCGATCATGGCCAGCGCCGCCTCGGGCTTGAAAGCGTGCATGCCTTGATGGGCGGCGTCGTGCGGATGGCGGCGGTCCTGGTGCAGCCAGTCGCGGTAGTCCATGGCCTGCGCGGCCTGCTGTTCGGCGCGGGCCTCGCGCTGGTGCGCCCAGCCCACGGCCAGCGCGGTGAACAGCAGCACGGCAACCAGTCCGCCGGCCCAATAAAGACGCCCGTCGCGCAGGCGTTCGAGGAATTCGCGCCTTGCGACCAGGGAGAGCAG
Organism: Variovorax paradoxus; assembly: GCF_022009635.1. NCBI lineage: Bacteria > Pseudomonadati > Pseudomonadota > Betaproteobacteria > Burkholderiales > Comamonadaceae > Variovorax > Variovorax paradoxus. The sequence continues at coordinate 2,817,375 of NZ_CP091716.1, read as the reverse complement.
CATGCGGGTCTTCATCTCAGGCCCTCATGTGCTGCAGGTAGAGCGACTGCAGGTCGGTCTGTGCGATCTGCGCTTCGCCGTCGAGGCTCTCCACAAGACGTCCGCGCTTCATGATGCCGACGCGCGTGGCGGTCTGCTGCGCATGGAACAGGTCGTGCGTGGTGGTGAGCACGGCCACGCCGCTGTCTGCCGCGCGGCGCAGCAGGCCCGAGAACTCGCTGGCCGCCTGCGGATCGAGGCCCGAGGTGGGCTCGTCGAGCAGCAACGCCTTGGCCTGCTTGGCCAGTGCCACCGCGATCCACACCTTCTGGCGCATGCCCTTCGAATACGCGGACACACGCTTGTCGGCGGCCGCGTGGTCGAGCCCCACCTCGGTCATCAGCTCGAGCAGACGCTTGCGCGGCAACTCGTGGCCCAGCGCCAGCCCGGCGAAGAAGCGCAGGTTTTCCAGGCCCGAGAGGGTGCCGTACAGCGTGACCTGCTCGGGGATGTACGCGACGTCCTGCTTGGTCGCCACGGGGTGGCGCGTGACGTCGGTGCCGTTGATTTCCACCGTGCCCGCGCTCGGCTCGATGAAGTTCAGGAACAGGTTGATGGTGGTGGTCTTGCCCGCGCCGTTGGCGCCCAGCAGGCAATAGATGTCGCCGGCGCGGATGTCGAGGTCGAGACGGTCGAGCGCCGTGTGGGCGCCGTACTGTTTGGTGAGGCCGGAGGCTCGGAGCATGGAGAGGAAACCCGGGTTGAGGAAAAGACGCACGCAGGCTCGCGCCGGCGCATGTGCGCCGAGACGTGCGCTCGGTTTCGTGGGGAGGTTCGGCGACTTGCGCCGGGGCGCGCCTATCGGTCAGCGCGCCGTGTCAGCGCTGGCGGTCAGCGCTTGTTCTTGTTCTTCGCACCGCCCTGCCTGGCCTTGAAGCGCGGGTTGGACTTGCAGATGACGTAGGTGCGGCCGCGCCGGGTGACCACCTGGCAATCGCGGTGGCGCTTCTTTGCTTCCTTGAGCGAGGAGAGGACTTGCATGGTCGTACGGAGGCCGTAAAGATTCGGACCCGCGACTATACGTTATTGAGAATGCATTCTCAATAACACTCGAAAACTGACCGCCGCCTAACTTGCGCGTGCGCCGGCGCCCGCCTTTACACACGGCGCGCACAGCCCGTAGAGCGTCACTTCATGGCCCGTCACCTGGAAGCCCTTGGGCGCCAGGTCGTCCATCGGCCCCGGGCAGGCATGCAGCAGGAACACCTGTCCGCAGCCCGAGCAATGAAAGTAGTGATGGTGGTGCTGCGCCGCGTCCTGCCCGCCGTGGTGCGAATGCGCATTCGCTTCGGGCTTGCAGGCGACCTCGTAGCGCGCCGGCTCGCCCGGCAGTTCGACCTTGGCGATCTCGCCGTCCGACAGCAGCAGCGCGACCTGCCGGTACACGGTCGACAGGCTGATCTCGGGCACGATCTCGCGCGCATGCGCCAGGATTTCGGGGGCAGTAAGAACGCGACCGGCGTCGCTGAAGGCGGAGAAAACTGCGTTGCGCTGGCGCGTGAGACGTTGCATGCGCCGATGATAGTGACCGCCTTGCGAACGCGCCCTCAGACGCCCGTCAGCCCGGCGTGGCATCCTCTTGGGCCCAACCGCTTTTCCATGGGAGAAAAAACGTGAGAAGGATTCATCGGCGAGGCGCGCTGGCCTTGTCGGCCGCGTGCGCGGCATCCGCCCTGCTCGCCGTCTCGGGCTGCGAGCAGAAAAGCGCGCCCGCCGCTGCCGCCCCCCCGTCGCCGGAGCCCGCCCTGCCGGCCACCGCCATCGGCAGCGTGGAGATCACGCAGGAAGACATCGACTGGTTCCGCCGCAGCAAGGCCGAATGGATCGACTGCGAATCCGGCGCCCCCGGCATCGTGCCGCCCGACCTGACGCTCGAGCAATTCGGCGAAGCGCTCGACGGCGCCTCCTCGCCGGCGGTCGAGCGCTTCACCAACGTGGCCTCGGCCTTCTTCCTGCACGCCAGCTTCGCGCAGGGGCACTACGCATTCCAACCACCTTTCGGCCAGCGCGAAGCCTTCGACGTGACCGACGAGCACATCCGCCTGCTGCAGCGCGCGAACTGGCGCACCTTCATGATCGACTGCAAGCGCCCCTACGGCGACTTCACGCACTTCGAGATCGACATGGCCGACATCCTGGGCATGCCGCTGAAGAAAGACGCCAAGGGCCATGCGCAGATCGGCAAGGACGCCGAACAACGCCTGGACGCGCTGCATGCCGACATGCTGTATGCGCTGCAGGCGTACATCCGCTTCGCGCGGCTCAACCCTGGGCGCTACGTGGTGCCGGGCCGCAGCTTCTCGCGCTTCGTGAGCCGGCCGCTGTGCCGGCCGGTGTCGGCCACCCGCGTGGCTCTCTACCAGCGCGCGCTGAAGGCCGCCGGGCCGCATCCGGATTCACGCCGCACGGTGGCGCTCAACGAGGCGGCGGCGGCGCTGTTCGCGCTGGACTGAGCCGTTGTTGCCGCCGCGGCCCGCGCGCACAGGGCCGCGAGCGCCAGGCCGAAGGCCAGCGCGCTGGCCACGGTGCGCCAGAGATTCGCGGCGTTCCAGCGCAGGCGCGTCTGCGCCCAGTCGGGCGGCAGCGCCAACGGGCGCCACGACTCGGTGTACGCATTGAGCGGCAGATTGACCTGCGCGGTGAAAACCACGATGCCCAGGCCGTAGAGCGCCCCGGCCAGCAGCAGGCAGCGCCACCAACCCGCGCCGCGCGCACTCCAGGCCGTGGCCAGGGTCAATGCGCACAGCAACGGCGGACCGAAGAAGAAGCCGAAGAACATCGCGTGCCGCACATTGCGGTTCAGCGCCGACTGCACCCGCGCATAGGTGGCGCCGTCCATTTCCAGGGTCGCGAAATTGACATTGGCGCTGTAGGTCCAGAAAAAGCCGGCCATCACGCCCAGCCAGAAGATGGCGAGCGCATGGCAGACAAGCGACGGCAAGACGGCCGGCGAGCGAGAAAACATGGCGGAATTTCCTGCGGCATGGAAAGAAGCCGCCCACTGTCGTGCCGCGGCGCCGCCGGCGCCTTAACCGCCGATAAGTCCCATCTCCGCGCGCAGCCGCGAGAGCGACACATCCGTCATGCCCAGGTACGAAGCCAGGTGGCGCAGCGGGATGCGGCCGGTCCACTCGGGTCGCTCGCCCAGCAGGGCCTCGTAGCGCTGGCGCGCCGTGCACTGCAGGAAGAGCTGTTCGCGCCGCATCTTGTCGTCGAGCAGTCCGGCAAGCGCCTGCAGCCGCAATGCCGTCCACGAGGGCAGTGTGCCCACCGCAGCCTGCAGCGCGCCGTGCGGCAGGCGCCAGACAACCGCCGGCGTCAGCGCCGAGATGAAGAAGGCGGCGGGCTCGCGCTGCATGACCTCCGTCACGGGCCAGATGAACGCGTCTTCGGCATGGAAATTCTTGTTCGACTCGCGCCCTTCGCTGTCGATGTAGAAAAGCCGCAGCATGCCGCGTTCGACCCAGAGCGCGTGCTGCCAGACGCTGCCGGCGGCCAGCAGCGTGGCATGCGCCTCCAGGGGTTCCCGGCGCGCCTGCGCCGCAAGAAGCGCCAGCGGGGCCGGCGCGAGTTCCGGAAAACGCAGTGCCAGCGCGCGCTGCCAGGCTGCGGCGGCTGGAGCGTCGTCGGACGCGGCAGGCATCGCGGCAGCCTCGCGCGCGCTCAGCCGTCCTGCCCGGCCGTTGCCTCCGGCCTGGGCTTGCCCTTCTGCTTTCGCGCGGCCTTCTTCGCCGCGCGTTCGGCATCGGCGAGCTGCCCAGCGGCCAGCCAACCTGCAAACTCTTCAGGCGTCTCGAGCGTGATGCGCCCCAGATTGCCGGCGCGGAATTCGTGCATGACGATTTCCGCGGCCTTCTGCAGATTGACGCGCCCCTTGCCCAGCAGCGCGCCGCGCTTTCGGCCGATGGTGTCGAGCAGCGCCTCGTCCTTCATCTCGGCCATGGTGGGGGCGTCGAGCTCCACCAGCTTGAAGCGCGCGGCCACGCCCGCGCCGTAGTGCACCTTCAGGTAGTTGAGCAGCTCGAGCGCCACTTCTTCCTCGTCGAAGGCGTTGCGCCCCACGGCGCCGCTGGCGGCCAGGTTGTAGCCGCTCTTGGGCACGATGATGCGCGGCCACAGCATGCCGGGCGTGTCCCACAGGTAGAAGTCGTCGGCCAGCGTGATGCGCTGTTCGAGCTTGGTGATGCCGGCCTCGTCGCCGGTCTTGGCCTTGCGCCCGCCGGTGAGCGTGTTGATCAGGGTCGACTTGCCCACGTTGGGAATGCCGCAGATCAGCACGCGCATCGGCTTGGCCATGCCGCCGCGGTTGGGCGAGAGTTCGTGGCAGGCCTTCACCAGCTGCTGCGCGGGCGTGGTCTGGCTGGCGTCGAGGCCGATGGCGCGGGTGTCGGGCAGCGCGTTGTAGTGCGCGAGCCAGCGCACGGTGCGCTCGGGGTCGGCCAGGTCCTGCTTGTTGAGCACCTTCAGGCTGGGCCGGCGGGCGGTGAGCTCGGCCAGCATGGGGTTGGCGCTGGAGCCGGGCAGGCGTGCATCGAGCAATTCGATGACCACATCGATGTCTTTCACCCGCTCGGTGATGGCCTTCTGGGTCGCATACATGTGACCGGGGAACCACTGGATCGCCATCGGTAGGCTCTTTCTTTTCGCTCTTTTGGCGCTGACTGGAATTCGGGAAAACGGGCCGGCCCTCGGGCCGGGTGCGCATTGTGAACCGGGAACCTGAACGGCAGCTGCGTGCTACGTTTTCGATAGCTATGCACGGCCATTCTGCCTAGAATTTCCCCGGCTGCGCCCCGCAGCCATTCCAACAAGACTCCGAGGGAAATCCATGCTCAACCGCCTTGCGGCCGCCACCTTGCTGGCTGCCACCGCCCTGACCGCGACCGTCGTCCAGGCCCAGCGCCCGTCGCCGCCGCCCGGCCCGATGATCAACGGCTACCTGTGCTGCAACATGCGCACGTACGGCGATTCGATCAGCGACATCAACTACGACGAGCAGGGCACGAGCATCGTGGCAGTGGGCACGCCGGCGCGCATCACGGCCTACGACTTCCGCTGGTTCAGCCTCGATCTGGGCGGCAAGCCGCAGCGCATCAAGAACGACTACAGCCGCAACATCACCTTGCCGGAATTCGCGCAGCGCTACGTCGTCACTCAAGACCCGAAGCAGAAGATGGCCGCTTTCGCGCCCGCCGTGCGCGAGGCCATCCTGGCCGCCAAGGTGATGCCCGGCATGACGCGCGAACAGGTGCTGATGGCCATCGGCTACCCGATCGCCAGCGAGAACCCCAGCCTCGACGCGCCGGTGTGGCGCTACTGGCGCGACAGCTGGTCGGAGTTCCAGGTGAACTTTGACGACAAGGGGCTGGTGAAAACCGTGGTGGGTGACCCGGTTGCGCTGAGTCGCGTGCTTGCCGCAGTGCCGGCCCAGCCTTGAGTTTTCGCGCATTGCGCGTGTGTTGCACACACGCGCAATCCCCGGCGGACTGTTGAATTGCGTGGCTTCGGTCCGAACACACGAGTCGCTTCCCTTTGATGCTGGCCCGCGTGCCATTGATACCGTCAGGTGCGCGCTCCCGCTCGTGTCCTTGGTGTAATTGCTATGGATCTGAGTTCCTGTGACGGCCAAATCCGCGCGAACGGACCCAAGCGCGCAGCGGGCCGAGCGGTTGCCCCAAGTCTATCGACATGACCGTGATGCGGGCTGACCCCATGGCTGCAGCGAGTTCCTCGAGGTTGCTCAGTACCTTAGGCAAGTTTTGGCGGCCAATGCGTTCGCTGTATCTAGGTCCAGCGTATCTAATGAAATACCCATGCGTGGAAATTTGTTGGCAATACGTGTTGCCTCGATACGACTACTGTTGAGGATCGAATACGGCGTGTGGCCGTTAGCAATTACATAGTCCGCCATGCGCCAAAACAGGGGATGTAACGAAGGCTCGCCCTTATCTTGCGGTGAAACAGTGCAGTGTGAACACTGCATCGAAAGAGTGCCGATGATGGCCGAGAATTTTTTCCATGCCATATCCTGCTGATTCATGGCAGGACCCGCGCAATATGAACACGAGAAATTGCAGCGGGTAGTTATCTCTAATTGGCAAAAAAAAGATGTCGGGCGGCATCTCGAATTTCAGCATAGTACTTCCTCAGATACAGGTGACCGTCTACAACGTTTGACCACGTTGCATGAGTCCGTTGATGTCAACTTAATGCCGACCACTGAATGAGCAAACTTCGCTCGACGCTGACAGCATGCGAGGGGGCCTTGATCCTGCTTGGCCCAATGGAGTAAGCATCGCCTCTCAAGGCTTTCTCTACAGCGTGGTTTCGTACAGGTGAAAGCCTAAGCGGTCTGAAATTTAAATCCGACCTCGAATTTAGCCTCCTGGCGTTGCCAAACGCATCTGGCTCGGCGCACCGTCTTATTAGATCAGGCGATCTCCATCGGAGCCCAGCATACCACCACTAGCATCCGCGAAATCCGCTTTAACCGGATTTCTTTACCGTTGGAAAATTCCCAGAAATATTGCCACATCGATCCAATCCAATCGATTGGGCAACTGCATTTCATGATTCACGTGATAGCCCTTCAATCGCTCTACCGAAGGCAAAGGTTCGTTGTTGAAAAGAAGCTCGCAATAATGCTCCGCAAAGCCCTTCACCTTCAAATTAGCGCGAAAAATGGGCGCCGAGCTTGACCCCCAAACAATATCCCAAAACTCATCGCTTGCGCTTTTAGTCGCAAGTAAATACTGGAGCGTATTGCGCACAATTGCTTGGGTTTCAGGTTTAAATCCGAGAAAACGCGCCAGCACAACATCACCAATCATCTTACCGACAAATTCTTTGTCATCCCAATTTTTAGCATTTACATCGACTCCGTGGTCTTTTTGCAAAAATAACAGGTCGCAGAGCAAATTTTGGCAAAACACACCCATTGACTAGGTCCAGCGCAGGGCTGACCACCGCAATAGACCGCAGTCGCCTCGGTAGTAAACGTTCAGATGCTGTTGGGTGCTTTTATGTCGCTCTCACCAATTACTTCATCCATCGGGAAGGAAGAGGAGGCGGAGCCGTTTGGAGGAGCAGGCCTCAACATGAAGATGAAATCTGCGCGCTTTATCGCAGCCTCACCTGCAGCCGCTGTGCTATCCAGCACGCCACTAACTACTCGCGCCGCAGATACATCACCGATTGCTCGCGAGGCTTGGCTCGTCTTCCAGCGTAGAGCAACTTCCGTATCTATGGGCGTGACCGTCCAAGCGCGTTCAGACTGTCGCTTGACCTGCCCTACCGCCTGCGAATGAAATCCCCTGATCGACGAAACTCGCGGTATTTGAGGAGCCTTCAGTGCATTCAAATATTTTCTGCTACTCCATAAGCTCTGCGATGAAGGAATTTTCTCCATCCACCTCTGAAATAAAAATCCATCCTTTTCCGGCCCAGGACCTCAACAACATTTCGAGCTTTCTTCCCTCATCAGAAGGGCGAGCTACTACACCGCCCGAGCCTAACGAACTTAATGCACTACCTGATCGATATGCGTTAATACTTTTACAAGAATAGCTAAGCAATGCTTGTATCGCAGGCTTGGAGAATATTTCTTGAAGCGAATACTCATCAACACTGAGCACCGCCAATTCAGAGAGCACAAAATCCGCCAAGTATGAAGGAGAAAACCCGTAATCACGCCAAGAATTTTCTCGTTGCAGAGCGGAAATTTTCAACGATGCCAACATTATCTACCTCCGCCGATAATCATATTTCCAATAATTCTATCTACCTTGGGAACAACTTGCTCATGTGCGCCATTAATGAATGAGTCCCATTTTCCTATCGTGTAAGACCCGTTGCCAACCCTTCCAAAGACGGTCTGTAATTCGCCATACTCGTGACCCAAGGCAGCAACAGAGGCTCGGTCACTCAAAAGGGTGCTTTGACGTATATGCACATTCACCACACCACCTTCAAACGCATCGCTCCAGGAGATTAGCTTATTTTGAAGAAATTCTTGAGGTGTTCGGTATGCGGCTAGCCTGTTCGAACCGTGAAAGGCATCAAATGCCTCGTCGGAAACTGCTCTGTAATTGATAAATAAGCCTCCCCCATGATCTACCGTAACGCTTCCGTTGGGCCGTATTTTGTAGTCGACTAGACTTCCTCTAAGCGCTCCGAATTCGTCCGCCTGATTCAAAGCGGATTCGATTGAAAGCGGAACAGTCCTATTCGATGTATACAGGAACTCAGTCGCATGCGGCGTCTTTCCCCATGCCGCCGGCAGTCTCCCGACAGAGGCTGCGCCGGATATAAATATGCTGGAGCCGGCATTGTCAAGTAGCGCCAAGGCTTGGGCAGCTTCATAACGCAATCCGGCTGCCTTATCGGCAGCCGTGATCGTCCAAGCGCTTCTCATACTGCTCGCCAGACTTGCAACTCCGCCAGCGAACGAAATCCCTTGATCGACGAAACTCGCAGCAGTTGAGGAGCCCGTTAATGCATAAGTACCCTGATACGTCAAGGTCGTACCGTCGCCCAAACCCAACATTCGATTGAGACCGGTCCCAATGTTGTCGCCACCATGAAGCGCCATTGGAACTCCGACGATCGCCCCAACTCCAGTTGCGCTCAAGGTTGTAGCGCCCCAGACTTCCAGTCCACCGCCAAGGATCTGCACCGCGCCCTGAGCTAAGTTCGATCCGCGATAGGCATACTTGATTTGCCCCGACGCCATTTTCCATTTTTCGCTCAGTGATAGGCCAGTACTAAAGGTCTCTATGAGATTGGCGCCGATGCCCTGATAGGGCGTGATCGTGCCGGTACCGGACACATCCACATTTCCGATCACGTTCCCCACTCCTTGCGGCGCTATTCCTCTCGTCTCGGCCGTGTTGTCATACAGCACATAAGACGGGCCGCTTGACACAATCTGTGGTGTGGGGAACATCGATGCTGTCGATGAATTGACAGTCTCGCCGTTCATCAAGAAAGGCCGCACCGGCGCAGTATCGGTACCTCGATCTCCCACTCCAACACCATCGCCTGAATACCCGCCCGCCCAAGCTCGAAGCTGAGCAAGGTTCTGTGTACGGCCGCTCCGTGCATCGGCCGCTGCCTGATCATCCAGAGCTTTCGAGCGCAGCCCATTGGCTGTCGTAATGGCGTCACCCAACACATTGCCGAAAGCGTCAGACGCCAGCGCAGCCGCACTGATCTTGCCGCCGCGCACAGCCTGCACCACAAGGCTTCCGCCCAGACCCGAGGCCAGGCTCTTTTCGATCTCGAAGCCATTGAGCGGGTTGTAGTCCATCGCTGCATTCAGTGCCTGGCTGACACCTGCACTGGCTGCGGATGCGGCGACCGATCTCCAGTTGAACTTGTCCTGCAGCCCCGTCACCACGGCGATGCCTTGTGTGGCCGCATTCGACAGCGCTTGCGTGACGATCCTGCCCACGAGGGGTGTAGTCGCCTTGGCCACCGCGCTCCCCAGACCCGTAGCCCCAAGCCCTGCGGAGATGGCGCCCCCCAGCGCCCCCAGTGCCACGCCCTTCCAGCTGAACGATTCCTGTGCGCCGATGGCAATGCCCACGCCCTGGCTGGCAACAGAGCCTGCAATACCGCCGATTGCACCAGACACGGCCAAACTGCCATAGGCACCACTACTGATCGCACCCGCAATTCCTCCCGACACGTTCAAGACGCTCGTGAGGTACCACTGCTGAGTGACTGCCGCCACCACCACGGCAACGACAGCCACAATGACCTGCCCAAACCCACCACAACCCTCCTTGCCCCCTCCCCCCGGCATCGCCATCAGCGCCGGACTGGTGTCGCCGATGATCTTGCTCGGGTCGTAGGGCTTGAAGGTGCTCGCATTGTTCGCGCTGCTCACATGCGTGGGCACGATCAGCACCTGGCCCCGCTGCAACTCGCTGCCGCTGGCAACGCCATTCGCTTCCGCCAGCAAATACCACAGGCTCGAGTCGCCATACACGCTCTTGGCAATGCCCTGCAGCGTGTCTCCCTCGCGCACCGCGTAGCTGCCCGGCGTGGCCGCGGGATGGCCCTCGTCGATGGGCCGGTAGCCGAATCCGAAGCTTGCCTGAGGCGCAAAGACTCGCGGCAGATTCGGCGGGCTCACCAGCACCTGTTCGTTCACGCTCAGCCCGTAGCGCCCCAGCACTTCGCCGTTGACCACCAACTGGCGTTGCGCCTGGCCGCCCATGTAGCGCGTGTACAGCGTCGTCCCGTTCGCGTCGTTGACGAAGATGCGGTTGTCCTTGCCCAGCAACTGGAAGTTCGAGTCGCCCGTTGCAGCCGTTTGGCCGTTGGCATCGAAGGTATGAAAGCCACGGCCTTCCGCGTTCGCACTATTGGCGGTTCCCACCGTGCCATTGCGCACCCAGGTCGAATCCGTGCGGTAGCCGTCGGCGCGCCCCACGTTGTTGATCGCGTGGGTGAAGCTGGTGCTGCCCGGCACGAGATAGCCGCTGAAGTAGCCCAGCAGGTTGCCCGCCTTGTCGTAGCCGATGACAGATCCTTTTTCGAAACCCAAGGCGTCCAGGTTGTGCGCACCGTTGTCATAGATGGTGCTGTCGCGCTTTATCCCGTACTCGTAGCGGTTCTGGCCCAGCAGCTGGCCGTTCTTGTTGTATGTGTTGATGCGCCCGTCGATCGCACCGCCGGCCAGCGCGTAGTAAGGCGCGCCGTTGGCGGCCATGTGCGCGACCGCATAGTCGAAGGCCAATCCCACGGAATGGGTCGTGCTGGTCACCACGCCGCTGGCCACCACGCGGCTGGCACCGTCGTAGAGGCGCTCGTCTACCTTCACGCCGTCGCGCGTAACGGTAGACAGGCGGTTCATGCGGTCGTAGGTGTATTCCTCAGTCGTCTCTCCTTCGACGCTGCTCCACTGGCCGTCGACCAACGCCAGGTGCGTGCCCGTGCTGGTGTCCTTGGTGCGGTTGCCGTTGTAGTCATAGGCCAGGCGGTGCCCATCGGGGCCCAGCGCGCTGCCATCGGCGCTCGCGGAATCCACCAGGGTCTGGCGGTTCATCGCGTCATAGGCGAAGTACCTGTCGTTGTCGGCGCCAACGCCCGTGGCGGGGTCGTTCACGCGCGTGTGGATACGCGTGCGGTTGCCGACCTTGTCGTGCTCGATTTCGACGGTTGCACGCCCCCCGCTGTCGCTCACCCAACGCATGCGGCCCAACGCGTCGTAGGCAATGCTGTTGTCCTGGTAGGAAACACCTGCCTGCTCAGTGGTTTCGCGCACACGGCGGCCGGCCAGGTCGTAGGAATAACGGGAGGTCTTGCCCAGGCTCGCATCGTGAACCTGCAACAGCTGACCCGCACCGTCGTATTGGTAGCTCAAATCCTGGGTCGGGTTCGAAGTGCCGGGGAATGTCACCACGTTGGAAGAATTGGTGCTCGTCTGGCGGGTCAACTGCCTGGCGTTGTCGTAGCTGTAGCTGTATGTGGCACCGCCGATGTCGCTTCGGCCCTGCAGTCGGCCAAAGTAGTCGTACTTCCATGTGGCCAATGCACCGTTGCCATCCATTTCGATGATCTTGCGGTTGCGCGCATCGTAGGCGGCCCTGGTCACCTCGCCTTCGGCAAGGGTCGTGCGAATGAGGTTGCCGCGCGGGTCGTAGGCGTAGCGAATGGTGTCGCCGTTGCCGTTCGTCTGGCTGGTCTTGCGGCCCGCGGCGTCCCAGGTGTTGGTCTCCACGACTTCGCGACTGCCTTGCGGCACGACTTCCAGGCTGGCGCCTTGGTAGACCGCCACGGCCTCGTGCACGGTCTTGAGAGAACGATTGAACTTGTCGCTGAGGAACCGTTTTCTCTTTCCTTCGGCATCGATGGTGCGGACCTTGTTTCCGAAAGCGTCGTAGGCATGGCTGACCACGCCGGTGCTGACACCGTTGCCGTCAGCATGCAGTTCGCGTACAAGGTTTCCACCGGCATCCCACTCCTGGCCATTGATGCGTTCGTTGGCATCGCGCACCGCCACCTGACGACCCATCGCGTCGTAATAGATCCTCGTCACAGCGGCGTTGGAGTTGACGATGTTGCCGTACGCATCGACACCCGAATTGCCATCGCGATCCGTCTGGATCTGCGTGGTCAACTGGTTGTTGGCGTTATAGCGATAGTGCGTGATCCATCCGGTCGAGCGCGGATCGCTGATGCTCACGACGTTGCCCCAACGGTCAACGTTCTGGTTGATCACGGGACGCTGCAGCGCCCAGGGGCTGTCTTGAGGCGCGCGCTCCGCCAACGCTTGAGAGGTGACGCGCCCTAGAAGATCGTATGCGGTGTCTGTACGGCGCAAGTCAGACAGCTGATTGGCCTGGGCAGCACTGCTCAAGCTGCCGAGATCGAGGTTGCCCCTTCCGGAGCCGGCACTGCGAACTTCGCTTGTCTGACGCCCCAGAAGGTCGTACTGCGCAATCTTGTCCACACCATCGCCTGCGTTGGTACGCCACAGACGCCCTGCCCTGTCGTAATCGAAATACTCTCCGGCCTGCCCATTGACACGCTTGGACACCATCTCGCCGAAGGCGTTGTAGTCCATGACCGTTTCGACTTGCCTCTCGGCACCCGTGATATTGAGGTAGGCCTCCCCGTTGGCTTCGGTGGGCGTGCCCTGCCACAGCAGGACCCATTTGCCTGCGGCATCCTGCTGCAATATGCGGATGGTGCTGACCGTACCGATCGGATCGGTTGGCGTGAGCTTCACTCCATGGGACAGCCCTGCACCGGATGCCTGATCGAACACCTGCGAGAAGGTCGCAGGCTCGCCGGGATTCATCTTTGGAGGAACGCTTCCGTCATCGGGGGCCGCAGTCTCGGGCGTGACGAAATCGAACTCGACCTTCACCGCGCCACCGTTGGCCTTCACGATGTTGGCCATCTGAACCACGACTTTGCCGTTGGCGGACTCTTGCCCCGGCGCGTTCGGATTGACGGACTCGGGAACACCGAGCATCAGGGTTACCTTGGGGTTCGCAGCGTAGACCCCGTCGGCTCTCGCGCGGCCCTCTGTGTAGGTTGCGTTATCGCTAGCGGTGCCGGGCTCGATCACACGGACCTGGCGACCCAATGCGTCGTATTCGTGGCGACGGAACAATCGCTGCTGCGTCTTGTCTCCGCCACGCACATACTGCCATTCCTCGGTAAGCTGTCCGCGATCGTTGTAGTTGTTGTAGTGATTGACGCCCATGGCGTCGGTACTCTGCACCACACGCCCGAGCAAATCGTATTGCGCATAGCTTGTACGATCAGTGCTGGAAACCAGCTCAGCATCCTCGTAGGGATCCATCTGTACCGTATCGGGCAGAAAAAAATGGTCTCCGACAAGCGGGTTGAACATGCGCACGAGACCTGTGTCGAACTGTGAGTCTCGCGCATCGCCGACATAGCCAACGATGCCCTGAGGCGTGGCTCCGGACTTCTGCACGAGATCGTCGACCTCATCCTTGCTGGTAGTCAGCAAGTAGTAGGCCGAGAAAGGCTGAAGTTCACGCGGCCAGAAAGGCGGCAGACGCAGCTGGACCTTGTACAGCGGCACGGTTTTTTCCTGCTGCTGGGAAGCGATGTAGCCAATGATTCCCTCGTCATGCCAGAGGCCCGACGCCACCAGTTCATCACGCTTTTCGACCGATTGCGTGTAGTAGTGCAAGGGACCGAAGAAGTCGGTACGCACCCTGTAAACAGCTTCTCCGCCGTCGAAGGGTGTCGCCGACATATAGCCGATGTTTCCATTCAACTGCCAGCCGCTGGCCTGTGCGCGGGCGACCTCGGGGTTCGGCCCGACAAGAAGCGCCGGCATGGGGCGAGGATTGGCAGGCTGGTCCTCAACGCCGGCTCCGTTGATGTACTCGGTCTTGGTGACCACGTTGCCGTGGGCATCGCGGCGGAACACCGTGAGCGGAGTCACGAAAGTTGCCCCGTCGCTGCCCGCACGCGTGGGCTCCGCCACCGCCGTCACGCGCTCGAGCGCATCGTAGTAGCTGTAGGTTGACGCGCCCGCCGCATCGGTAGTGCGCGTAAGGTTACCCACGGCGTCATAGCCGTAGCTGGTGGTCAGGTTGCCGCGTTCACTTGTCCCGTTGGCAGCAGTGCTGTGCTCGACATGCACCCGCGTCTCGCTGGTCTTTCGATTGTTGCGGTCATAGGTGGTCGCCGTACGCCGATCGGATGACATGTCCACGGTTGGCGCCGGTGGCGTGCGATCGGTTCGTGCGTCAGCTAATCCCGTCCAGGCCGCGAGGTTGGAGGTGCCGATCCATCCGGGCAGCGCTTTGGCGTACTCGACGCGATCCACCACGTTGCCAGCCGCATCGAAGACCTGGGTGGTGAGGTAGCCGAGCGCATCGACCGTGGCGACTTGCTGCCCGCGCAGGTCATGGTAGTTGGTGGCAGCCAGTACCCAACTGTCCGAATTGAGGCGCCTCGCCACTTGCACAAGGTTGCCGAAACCATCGTAAGTGTTACGGATGGACTTGCCGTCGAAACCATACCTGGCGCCGAATGCCGCCGAGCTGTCATGGAAAGAAACGGACGGCTCCTTGACTTCGATGGCCCGGCCCAGGCGATCACGACTGGTGACGATGATGCGATCGGCATCTCCAGGACGAAGCACAGCTGCCACCATCTTGGCGGAGGGCTCACTCCCTTCCGGCCAGTGACCAGCGTCCAGATCGATGCCCTGTGCATGTCGGGTAAGTGCGGTCACCTCTCCGAAGACATTGCGCTGATAGCCAGTGACGTAACCAAGGGCATCAATCTCATGGACCACACGACCTAGAGAGTCATATGTCTTGTAGCTCCTATGGCCACTCACATCGACATTGGCGATGGCATTCCCGAAGGCATCGTAGGTAGTAAGGGTGCGGAGATCTCCACCTTCGTACCCCATTTGCGAGGACATCGGTTCGATTGGTCTTTTCTCTTGAAATTCCACCCAGATTTGGCGCCCCAGTCCGTCGTACGCATAGCGCGTCCGTCGAGCCTCAGGGCGTCCCCAGGCCTCCGTTCGGGAAGTCATGTTGCCGAGAGCGTCGTACTCCATGCTGGTGACAACCTGGTTCGTGCCACTGCGGTACTCGTCGACCTCCAAACGATCCTTCGAACCCTTTCTGACTCGTGTGAGATCGACCTGCGGTGAAATCTCCGCGGTCATTCGACCCATGCCGTCGTACTCGTAGGTCCAGACAGCATTCTTGGCGTTGGTGTAGCTGGTCTTGTTGCCCCTTGAGTCGTATGTCCACGACTCGGTGCCATTCATGGCGTCGACACTGAGGACGACGCGCCCAAGGGTATCGACCTCGAAACTCTTGCTGCGATCATCCGGGCTGATCGCAATGGCTGCAGCGACTGCGGGGCCCTCTGTGCCCTGCAGAATGGGCCGAGCGTACTGCGTGGTACCACGCACGCGCCCAACACCGTCGTAGTGGGTCTTGCTGACATAGCCCAGAGCATCCACCCCGTAGATCACACGGCCGCTGGCATCGAAGACCTGGCGCGAAACACGATCGGCAGTCGCGTCGGAAGTTATGCGGGAGCGCAGAGCGCTGGGAGCGGCCACATTGCTCAGCCCCGTCGCATCAATCGCGCGCGCATAACTGCGCGTCTTGATCGCCTGGCCGATTCCGTCGTGGGCGGTCTCGGTGACGGCACCCAACGCGTCGACGGTGAGAACCCGACGCTGCGCCTGATCATAGGCAAAGTAAGAAATGCGGTCTGCCTCGCTCTTTTTCAGTCCAGCGGGATCGAAGGCCGTCCGATTGATGCCTGGACTCCACTCAGGCGGGGCGATGCGGATCGCATAGCCAACCTGCTGCGTGAGATTTCCGAAGGCATCGTAGGCGTTATTGGTGACCCCGCCCATGGCGTCGATTGTGAGGGTGCGCCGTCCTGCGCCGTCATAGGCCATGACGGTAATGCGATCGGCCGATGCATCCGTCGTCAGTTTGGCTTCGAGCATGGCTGCGCTCAGCCTCAGGAAATCGCCCCTTCCCCTCCGGAAATAGGGAGCGCTGGTCAGAGTTCTATCCAGGGGGAGATCTCTCCGTGCTTCCGGAAACGCAGCAAAGTAAGGAAGGTTCCAAATGCTGTTCGCGGCTTGGAGCGTCCGAACCAGACGACCTGCGCCGTCGTAGCTGTTTCGCGTGACACCGCCCTCGGCATCTACTGAATAGGCCAGGCGCCCTGCTGCGTCATAGACGAAATAGCTGGTGCGATCAGCCTCATCCACGCGCCCGGTCGGTGCGACCTGCGGCAGAGCCGCGTGTACGGTTTGCCGCAGCAAGCGGCCCACACCGTCGTAGTCGTACGATATCTCTTCGCGACTGCCGAAAGGAGAGCCGTAGCCTCCTCCCGTCGCGCTTCGTCCCTGCCACTTCGACCGGTACGACACACGATTGGCCGCGTCGTAGATGTAGCGGGTGACCTGATCCCGAAAGTCTTCCTTCACACTGTCCGGCGACGCGTCACGCCCGATGACCTCGGCAAACCGGGTGCGGTATGTGACATTTCCATTGGCATCGTATTCATTCGACGTCACGGCCCCTTCGCCATCCACGCTCCATGTCAGCCGACCCGCAGCGTCGTAGATGTTGCGAACATGTTGATCGCTCTTGCCATCCTCCTTCGGCAGCAATAGGTTTTTTCCATCCCAGGCAGCCAGCGCCGAGGCCTCGAGACGGTTGGCATAGGCTCGCCGCTCGAGCGTATTGCCGTTACTGTCATATGCAGTGCGAACCACGCCCCCAACGCCATCGACCTGAGAGACGGCACGATTCGCGGCATCGAAGACGGTACGGACACGCTGGTCCCTCGTGTCGTCGGCCATCACAGCCGGCGCGGATCGGCCGTCCCATGCTTCGAACGACGCACGGGTCAGGGCATTCGCATAGGTGCGGACTTCGGTGATGTTGCCGTTGTCGTCGTAGCTGTTGCTGCTTACGCCGCCGGCACCATCGACCTTCCAGACAGCTCGGTTGAACCCATCGTAGACTGTGCGTACACGTGAGTCGCCATCATCGGCAACGACAGCGGGATCCGAGTTCGGCTCCCAGGTAGCCAGATCAATGCGCCGAGCGTAAGAGCGGGTCTCGACAACATTGTTCGACGTGTCGTATTTGTATTCGATGACAGCGCCTGTCCCGTCCACCGTGAAGTGCAATCGTCCGTCGCGGTCGTAGCGGCGCTCCTCCACCATGTCAGTGGCCGGGTCGGCCACCACGCGGGAGGCAATATCGATGGCGTCAGGCAAGTCGGGCAGCTTGTCACGCTCCACCGGGGCGGCATAGCGAATGGTTCGGGCCACGCGGCCTTCGCTGTCGTAGACATTCCGAGACACATTGCCGAGCGCATCCAGCGTGTACGCCATTCGATTATTCGCGTCGTAGGCGTAGTTCGTGGCGTTGCCGTTTGCATCGAGGGCTTTCACCACGTTGCCATTGCCGTCGTACGTGTAGCTACGCACAAGGTTCAAAGGCCCCGTTTTGTAATCCAGCGGGACGAGCGGATCGTTCGGATCGAGCACTTCCTTGACACGCCGTCCGGCGCCGTCGTAGCTGTATTGCTTGACAACGCCGTTTGGATCCGTGACCTTGAGCACCTTGCCCGTGGTGTCATATTCGTAGGAGGTGGCAAGAGCCAGGCCTTCAGGGTCGACAACTTGGCGCACAGCCTGTCCGCCGCGATTGAATTCGGTAGTGGTGACAACGCCTCTTGGATCTTTGACGCTGATCTTCTGGCCCTTGGCGTCGTAACCGTAGGCAGTCACAAGTCTCAGGCCCGCGGCATCTACCGTTCGCGTGAGCAGCCTGTTCGCGGCGTCATAGGCGTAGTCGGTCACAACACCGTTGGCGTCGGTGCTGCTGAGTGCGAAACCCGCCTTGTCGTATGTGCTTGCCGTGGCGATGCCCTCAGGGGCCTCGGTGCGCAGCAGGTTTCCGCTCTTGTCGTAACTGTGGGTGGTGGTATTGCCTCGGCCGTCACTCACGCTATGGATCTGGCCCTGCCGGTTGCGCAACGTGGTCATGCGCACGCCTTCCGGCGTTGTCACGGTCATGCCGCGGTTGGCCTGGTCGTAGCTGTAGAGGGTGACATGGCCCAACGTGTCTCGCTGCGTCAGCACACGGTCGAAGGCATCGTAGGTCGTGACACGTTCCGATCGAAGCGCGTCGGTCACGGTTACCGTGCGGCCGAGCCGGTCATAGGTGAGCAGGCTTGGATTCTTTTTGCCGTCGATACGCCCGGTCTCACGGCCGAATGCATCGTAAGTCTTGCCTTCGACAACGAGGCCACGATCCTTTGTGCTTTCGACCAGCAGCCCGCGCCGATCGAAGCTGGCCGTATCGGTCACGCGATAACCATCCTTCAGCGTGAAACTGCTGGAAGTAGCCTCGCGGAACGCGTTGTACGAATAGTCGGTGATGTCGCCCACTGCGCTGGTGCTGCTGGCCTTGGTGCCAGTGGCGTTGTAGCGGGTCAGGACACGCGTGTCCTTGACGTCATCGGCCACGCCTTCGAGCAAGCGGATCAAGGTGTCAGTGTTCAAACCGCCGGGTGTCGCGGTCGCGAGGGTGACGACATCCACAGGGGTCCCGTAGACGACTTGCTCGGAGAGCTGACCGTGAGCGCTGTAGCGGCTCTCGGCAACTTCACCGAGATCATTGACGGTATAGGCCAGGCGTCCGACTGCGTCGTAGAAAAAGAGCGTGCGGCGGCCATTGGCGTCCGTCGTACTGGCGCGGCGTCCGGCGGCATCATAGGTGTGCGTCAGGCCGTTGGCGGCCCACAGGCTCAAGGGGTCGGAGAGCTCAACGGCATCGCTGCCGCGCCCGTCGAGCTCTCCGGCCAGGCGGCCTTGGATGTCGTAGCGCCGCCGGCTGGTACGTTCATCCGCAGTTCCGACCGCCGTGGTGGTCTGCACGAGCTGGCCGATGCTGTCGTAGGTGAACCGGGTGACCGTGCCCTCCGCGTTGGTGCGGCTCAGGAGTTGGTTGGCGGCACTCCAGGCCTGGACAGTCCGGTGATCCCGAGCGTTGTCGGCAACCGGGCGAATGCTCTGTAGCGTGGAAGAGCCTCCGATTGCGCCGGCCTTGTTTGCGTAACGGATAGTTTGCGTAATGTTGCCGCGAGCATCGTAGACCGTCTCGTTCAAGTAGCCTTCGCCATCGACCTGTCCGACCAGCCGGCCTCGGGCATCGTAGAAGTTGTAGGTGTGGATGTCATCGGCACTGTCCCCGCGACGCAGACCCGCGAGACTCCTGCTTGCACGGGCATCCGCAACGGCGGTGGCGCGATCGACCTCGGTGACAGAGCGCTCGGCGCGGCGGATGGTTTCGACGATTTCGCCTGCGGCGTTGTACTTGTATTCGGTCAGATAGCCTTCACCGTCAAGCAATCCCTGCAGACGGCCATCGTGGCCGTATAGGCGGCTGACTGTGCGGTCCTGAGCCGCGTCGTATTTCAATTGCGGCGCGGCGCCCCCTGCGGCGCCTTTCACCGATTGCATGAAAGTCAATATTGAGCCCGCCGTATCCGCGTCGCCCGCGTAGACGGCGGTGATGCGCTGATTTCCCGGCGGCAGGCGGGCGCCTATCAAGGTGGCCCTGCCATTGATAGTCAAGGCCGTGCCCAAACTGTCCGCCCCTTGATAAAAGCTCACCAGGCTGCCGGCGCGCGCGCCATACAGATCCACGTTCAGCGCGCCATCTTGTGAAATGGATGCCTCGCTACGGTTGGCAAGCGTGGTATGCGCCGCTCCTACCGGGGCGATCGAAACTACAGTGGAAGACTCCGAGCCAGCATTATTGGCATCGCCCGAGTACACAGCCCTGATCACGTGATCGCCAACCTTCAGGCCACCCGCTGAAAGATGGCTTCGCCCGTCATACACATTGCTCCTGTTCAGCAATGTGTTTCCGTCGTAGAAGCTCACCGTTCCACTATCAGGAACGCCTTGCCCCTGAAGATGAACCTGGACATTCAGCGATGAGCCGTAGGTCCAGTGTTCCATCCTCATCGAACTGGCCGCAGGCGCCATCGCGATCTGTTGCCTGAACTCCTCATTCCAAGGGGTATAGGTGTGAGCCTCATAGTTGGCATCGCCGGAATATCGAACACCGAAACTGTAGGAGCCGGCGGGCAAATCGCTGACGGTGAGGGTCGCATACGCTCCGCCCCATCCTCCCCGCAAAGCAGTCGTGCCCAGCGTTCCGCTCGAACCAAAAATTGTGACCGTCCCCGTCATCGGCGGGTCATAAACCTCGCTGCCATCCGAATTCCGGATTTTGACGAAAAATGTCAGGGGCTGCCCCTCCACCGACATCTGTCGGGACGAAGTGAGTTCGGCCAGGTCGGGGCGTGCCTTGCCTATGTACGCCTGGGTCGTCGCCACAGCGGCCGGCGCGTTCGTCCCATCCGTGTACACCACCGTCAGCTCTGAATGACCAGGCTGTAGCCCCTCGATTCGAATCCGCCCCGGTGATGCAGGGTCTAGCGCATAGCTTCCAATCAGCGTCTGCCCCTGGAAAACAGCGAAGTTGCCATTCTTGAATCCGTTGTTGCTCCCGATGTTCAGATCGACGTCGAGAGGCTGTCCCGCCGCGCCAGAGTAGTTCGGCGAAACGAAGGACATGGTTCGTGTGGTTGCTGGCTCCAGACTCTGTCCGCCAGGAAGGACTTGAATCGTCCGGATCGTGGCTTTCCCAGGCTCCCATAGCTTCTGTATGCCTAGGCCAGTCAGATAGACATCATCGCCCCCGTAACTTGCGCTGAGGATAATGTTCGACCCAACCGGGAGATTGCTGGTCGTGAGGCTGGCCAATCCGTCGACCACCGCAGCCGAACCAACGAACTGTGTGTCAGCAAAGAAATTCATCCGCCCACTTGCAGGCACTACACCACCTCTCACCTGCGCAGTCAATGTCACCGGCTGACCCTGCATGAGGCTCGTGGCCTCGGTGTCCAGATAGACATAAGAAGAGATCTTCGGCACCGAAACTTTCAACGAAGTTTCGCTTGCTGCGTAGGTGTCATCACCGATCAAGACAGCACGCAACTGATGCACTCCTGCGGCAAGTCCGGCTACCGGTAGATAGGCTGATCCATAGTCGACAGTACCGATGCCCAGCAGACGCGTACCCTCGTAGAAGCGCACGGTGCCACGGACCACCGGAGCTTGCGTATCTCCCTCGCGGATATAAACCGCCAAGCTGAAGGACTGCTTGGCGATGATCGTTGCAGGCAAGATGCTCAGGTCCGTGCGAGTCTGCTTCGCATTCGCGGACGCCACGACTTTCTGTATCAGCGCGGACTGTGCAGACGCCACAGTATTGCCAGACGGCTCATGACTATCGTCGCCCGAGTAGCTCGCGGTGATGCTGTGGATACCCAGGATGGGTTCGTTGCGCTCCAGCTTGGCCATACCATCGACCACGTCGGCCGTTCCCATGGCAACGCCGTCGCGGTAGAAGGTGACCTCTCCAGTAGGCCGGGAATCGCCCGCAGCGCGGACGCGCGCGGAGAAAGTCACCGGACTACCGCGCACCGCGGCTTGCGGCTGCGTGGACGATGCGAGATCGATGCGGACCTGGGCGCGCTCGACGACTACTTGCACCGTGGCCGTCGAAACCCGTCCTTGTGCAAGTTCGCCGTCATACACCAGCGTCAGGTCGTGGGTGCCAAACGACAGGCTGGGCAGCATGACCCAGTCGCCGTACCCGGCTTGGCCGCGTCCGATCAGCGTCTTGCCATCGAAGATGAGGAAATCACTTGCCGATGGATCGGGAACTCGAGGGACCGTCAGTTTGATACCGATCAACTCCCCGACCACTGCACGCCCGATCTGGTCGATCAAGAGCGATTGGACCGACGGCGGCCGAACTTCTTGCGATCCAACGACGACCTCCACCGCCGGCCCTTGCACGACGGCGGCGTCGGCACCGTTTCCGTCGTTTTGGAGGCTTGCACTGAGCAAGACATGCGATCCCACTGGTAGATAGTTGGTGACCAATGTCGCCCGGCCATCGACGACCTCCGCAGTACCAAGGTATAGGCTGTCGGCGAAGAAGCCGGCTCTTCCGCCCGCCGACTTGCCGATCACCTCCATGTTCAGGGTGATCGGACCACCCTGCACCGTGCTTTTTGCGGAAGCTTCAAGTGTCACGAAAGGGTCGGCATGACGTGCGCTTTGCACATGGTGTGCATCACCTGTGTACTCGACCCGGTAAGACGCCTTGCCCCCCACAGGAGAGGCGACGTCCAGCGTGGCAATGCCGTCGCGCAGCGCCGCCCGTCCGATCAAGGTATCGCCATCGTAAAAAACGACGGCGCCCTGCGGCAACAGCGCAGACTCGCCAGACCCCATGACAGTCGCTTTCAGACGCAGCAATGCATCTTGGCGGGACACCTGAAGGGTCGTTCTCGTGGCGGCCTTTTCGACCGTGATCTTCGTTTCAGCCGATACCGTTTCATGCGTCGAGTCTCCGGCGTACACCGCGCGGACGCTCACGCTCCCGACCGGAAAAATCGGCGCCTTGAGCATTGCAAGTCCGTCGATGACGGAAGCAGTGCCGATCAAGGCGTCATTGCCGTAGAACCGTACTTCGCCCGTCGCGCCGGGAAGACCTAAAGGCCGTTCATGAATCAGAGCCATCGACAAGACGACCGCATCTCCGCTCGCGATCCGGGACGATGAGAGTGCAAGTTGCGCGCTGGTTCGTGCTGGCGTCACGGTGACTTGCGCCACCGAAGACACGCTTGCAAGTTTTTGCGCGCCGTTCGTGTACGAGGCGCGAATACTGTTGACGCCGCTTGGCAACTCGTCGGAAACGAAAGTGGCGATGCCGCCAATCACCGGCGCACTGCCGAGGGCTATGTCTCCGCTGAAGAAGGTGACCATGCCGTTGCTGCTCACGTCAGCGACGCTGGCAGTCATGGTCACCGCCGTACGGACTGGCACCGGTCCAGCATCCGCACGCAATGTCACCGCGACATTGCCCAACTCTCTAGGGCCATTCTTCGCCTCCAGAAGACGCACGTCCACTGGATTTGCAAGTTTGGTGGTTGACAGCACTCGCGAAGCGCTGTCATAGACAGTCTGCGTAACGTAGCCCGACCCGTCGACCTGAAAGGCCAGCCGATTGGCTCCGTCATAGAAGTTCCAGACTTTCTGGTCCTCCGGCCTGGATGCCGGACGCAGCGCAGCGAGACTGGTGGTCGTGTTGGTGGGCGACCATGCCGTGGTGGGCAGGCCAACGCCATCCACCAGCACCGCTGTATCGATTCTTTGGCCGTACGCGATGGTCTGCCGCAGTGTCCCGTTGGAGTTGTACGCATACTCGATGACCGCACCGGTGCCATCGATGTCCGCAATCTTTCGATTTGCCTCGTCGTACAGCATCCACTTGCGTGCGCCAGTGGGGTCCTGCGTCATCAGCAGGTTTCCGCTCTTGTCGTAGGCGTACGAGGTGGTGCCGAGCACGCCGGCACCCGCGCTTTGCTGCGTCACACTGACCAGACGCCCCGCGCGATCGTAGGTGGAAGTGGTGACCAAGCCACTGGCGATGCTGATCGTGGCTTTGCCACCGGCGTCGTCGTAGCTGGTGATCGTGGTGTTCGGTGTAACGCCACCATCCAACGAAGGGCCACTGGCACTGAGCACACGTCCCAAGCCGTCGTAGGTGTAGGTCGTGGTTGAGGCAGCATCGCCCGGCTCGATCTTCTGCAGCAAGAGGCCCCGAGCATCGTAGATGTACCGAGTCATCGCAGCACTTGCAGCAATACCTTGCCCGTCGGCTCCGACCTCGGCATAGACCGTGCTGCTGCTCAACGCACCTCGGCCGTCGTGGACGTAGTCGGTGCGCCGGGTCTTCGTGAGGTCCTGCGCTTGTTGCCAAGCGACCATTTGAGCCTCGTCGGGTATCCGGCGTGATGCCTCCAAGACTGCGTAATAGTCATAGGTGCCTTCCCTGTATTCGATAGCAACAACGCGCTGACCATAGGCGTCGTAGCGATACTCAGTGACGTTGCCTTGAGCACCGATGACGAAGCGCAATCGGCGCGGGTTGTCTTGCGCATACATATAGCGCACGGTCTCGGAAGAAGAGCCCGATGTTCCTGGCGGGCCTTCTACATGAGTCGTCTCGCTCAGCAATTGGTTCTGCTCGCCATATTCACGCGAGCGGTAGCCCCGGTCCGAGTCGTATTCCGCGCTCAAATTGCCGCGCTGGTCATAGATGAAGTCGACCCGATAGCCCTCCCCATCGCTTGCATCTTTCACGTTGCCGAAGGCGTCATACGAATAGCTGACCTGGCTCGCGCCGCGCGGATGGCTGGCCGTAACGCCTTGACGCAGTTCCAGCAATTGGCCTTGCGCGTCATAGCTGTAGACGCTTTGGGCGCCCAAGGGATCGGTGACGGTAGTGGCGCCTTGAGCGGTGTCGTAGCTGAAGCGGGTAACAGCGCCGAGCGAATCAGTGACGCTTGCGACTTTGTAGGCTCCCTCGTGGTGTACGTAGGTAAAGGCGAGCGTGGTGCCGTCGCTCTGAGCGACGCTGGCAACTCGGCTGCTCGCGCCGTCGTAGGTATAGGCCGTGACGTAGGTTCGACCATCGGCGATGTTGCCGTCTTCCGGGCTGAGGTCAGCGGTGACGGTGGACAGGCGGCCGCCCCCGTCGTATCCGTATCGCACGCGGGTCAGACCTTTTCCGCCGACATCGACGCTGCGGATCTGAGTCAGCTGATTGCCGCTGTAGTCGTAATAGGTGACCTCGCCGTTGGCATCGGTTAACGATTGAACGGTGCCGCTGACGTTGTAGGCGTAGCTGACAGTGTTGCCGTCGGCATCGGTTGCACGGAGGAGGCGCCCCGGCCCGGTGGACTGATAACGCTCGGTAAGGCCGGTATCACCATCGGTCCAGACGAACTGCGCGGCGCTCTCGTCATAAGCGATGGTGTCGAAGGCCCCCGCACCGGCGGTGCTTGCATAGCGGCTGCTGGCCCCATCCCATGTGTAGACAGCCTGGGCACCATCGCGATCGGTACGCATGAGGCTACTGTCCACGGAAGCGACGGTGCCCATGAGGGTTACCTTCTGCCCAAAGGCGCCCACGTTCCATCTGTTGGCGTTCGGGTCATCCAGCAGCCCCTGGCTGTTGTAAGTGCGCAGGCTCAGGATATCCGGGCCACGCCCCTGAATGAATTCATCCCTGTTCTGCAGCACGAGATTGCCTGTTGCTGCGTTGATATAGGCCTGTTCACCGCTTCGGCCTTGCCCCGCCGACCCCGACAAGCCTCGCTGGCCCAGAACGGCCAACGAACTCAGGCTGAGACCCAGACTGTTCCCACTAACGATTGCGACCATGACTACTCCCTGATGATTGTTCGGAGAACCGCCACGTGGCAACCATGTCGGGACCTCCCTTCATGGCAGGGCTCGGTACGTTGCCGGCCTACGGTTCAACTCAACTCATCCACATGCGTCGCGATTCGTTTAGCGAATCGATGAGAACCCCTACTGCCGATGTCTACGTCATCTGTCCACAATGCCCAACAAAGTAAATGCATTGCTACATCGCGAAGGCACCGACGAACCGGAGCCGAGGCAGACAGTCCGGCCGGCGCCCCCGCCGTGGTCGATCTTCTGTACTAAAAATTGGCCTGTCAGCGTTTGTTCGCATCGCAAGGGCTCGCTCCCCCTCTATCATTTGAGCGAGCGCGGCGCATGAGCGTCGGTCTAGTCGAAAACTTTTTTATGGAGTTACCGCGATGAAACCCGTCTCCGAACTGCTCAAGCGTCACGATTCCGCGGCCTGGCGCACCTCTCCGCATGCCACCGTGTTCGACGCGCTGGCCACCCTGGCCCGCTTCGAAGTGGGCGCGCTGATGGTGATGGACGGCGAAAAGCTCGTGGGCTTTCTTTCCGAGCGCGACTACACGCGCAAGGTGGCGCTGCAGGGCAAGAACTCGAAGGAAGTGCGCGTCTCCGAGATCATGACGCCCGACGTGATGACCGTCACGCCGCAGACCCGCACGCGCGCCTGCATGACGCTCATGAGCCAGCGCAAGTTCCGCCACCTGCCGGTGGTCGAAGGCGACAAGGTGGTCGGCATGATTTCGATCCAGGACCTGATGGACGACATCATCTCGGACCAAGAGGCCACCATCGAGCAGTTGACCACGTACATCCAGAGCTGAGAAACACGCCGCATTGCGGACCCTGCCCGGCGCGTGGGTAGGGAGTAGACCTACGCACGGTGCGGCGCATCCGGGCGCACAGTGGGCTTTCGTTCATCCATCCAGCAGGGACATTGCATGCAGATTCAGGTCAACACGAGCAACGGCATCACCAACAAGGACGCGCTGGAGCGTTGGGCCGACACCGAGATCAAGCAGCACCTGAGCCGTTTCGTCGAGGACGTGACGCGCGTCGAGGTGCATCTGAGCGACGAGAACCACGACAAGACCGGCGGCGCCGACAAGTGCTGCATGATGGAGGCGCGCCTGGCGCACCACCAGCCGCTGGCGGTGAAGCAGCACGCGGCCAGCCTCGACGAGGCCTTCCGCGGCGCTGCCGACAAGCTCAAGCGGCTGCTGGACAGCACCCTGGGCCGCCTTCACAACCACCGGGACCGGGGCTCGATCCGCACCGACCCCAGCTTCATCGCGGAGTAGCCGCGGCGCCCGCACCGCCGCCGCGCCGTCGCCCGCGAGGCTTTGCAGCAGCGGCGGTTGCCGGACCCGCGGGAACCGGCGGCGGACGATGGCCGCTGGCCATCCACTCGTCGTAGAAGCCGATCTTGCGCTCGACCAGGGTCAGCGCCCTCTTCCACTCGGCGATGGTCTCGGTCACGCGCTCGCGGTGCGCCGCGAGCATGTCGCGCCGCTGGCGCAGCGTGGTCTTTCCCTGCACGGCCAGCGCCGTGTATTCGCGCATCTCGGCGATCGACATGCCGGTGCGGCGCAGCCGCTCCATCAGGTCGAGCCAGCCCACATGCGGCTCGCCGTAGAGGCGCCGACCGCCCTCGTCGCGCGCCACGCCGGGCACGAGCCCCTGGGTCTCGTACCAGCGGATGGCATGCACCGTGCGGCCGGTGCGGGCCGCCAGTTCGCCGATGTGGAAAGGCACGCCCCTGCTGTCAGACGGCATGGGCGACTGGCGGAGGCGGCTGCAGCGCCTCCTGCACGAGCGCGGTGTCGAAGTATTCGGTCAGCTCTTTCACCTTGCCTCCTTCGAGTCGGTAGACGTAGCAATAGCGGTTGTTGTAGCGCTTGCCGGCCTTGGTGGGCACGTCGCCGCTGAAGAGCACCACCACCCGGTCGCCCTCGGCGATGACGCGCTCGGTCCTGCTCCGGTAGGGCGCCGCGAACTGCGCGAAGAGCGGGTTCAGCAGTTCCTCGCGGATCGCCTTCTTGCCCTGATAGGTGCGCGACCATGCGGTGCTGCCTTCGAGCTTCCAGCTTGCGTCGTCGGCGAGGCTGTCGACGAAGGCCTGGCCGTTGCCCTTGTCCAGTTCGTCGTGGATGTGCTGGACGAGAGCCTTGTTTTCGATCGTGTTCATGGCTTGATTTCCTTGCGTTGGATGAATGAACCGGACGCCCTGGAAGCGTCCGGCGAATTCATTGGAAATGCTCGAGTGCACTCGAAGTCAAGCGCGCCATGAACAGGCGGCTGGCGTTCAGCCCCGCTTGGCGTTGGCCATGCCCTTGGCCACTTCGTTGGAGCCCTGCGCAGCGCCGCTCTGCGGCACGACCTCGCCCTGGCGCTCCGTCACTTCCGACAGGCGCGCCGCAAGCTGCTCGGGCGTGTCGGCCTCGATGCCCAGCCAGGCGCCCTGCGTCAGCGTGATGTGCGCTGCCTCGAAGGTGCCGGCGCCAGCGCACAGGATCGTGCGGTTGGGCGCGTCCTGCGCGGCCAGCACCAGCATGGCGGGCACCACGGCCTCGGGGCGGAAGGCTTCGAGCATTTCCTTGGGGAACAGGTCCTCGGTCATGCGGGTCGCTGCCGTGGGCGCCAGGCAGTTCACGCGGATGTCGTTCTTCGCGCCCTCGATGCTCAGCGTCTGCATCAGGCCCACCAGCGCCAGCTTGGCCGCGCCATAGTTGCTCTGGCCGAAGTTGCCGTACAGGCCCGACGACGACGTGGTCATCACGATGCGGCCGTACTTCTGCTCGTTCATGAGCGCCCAGACGGCCTTGGTGCAGTTCACCGCGCCCATCAGGTGCACGTCGACCACCAGCTTGAAGTCGGCCAGTTCCATCTTCGCGAAGCTCTTGTCGCGCAGGATGCCGGCGTTGTTCACGAGGATGTCGACGCGGCCCCAGGCATCGACGGCTTCCTTGACCATGGCTTGCACCGCGTCGAAGTCGGTCACCGAAGCGCCGTTGGCAATGGCCTCGCCGCCGGCCGCCTTGATCTCGTCGACCACCGCCTGCGCGGCGCTCACCGAACCGCCGGAGCCGTCGCGCGCGCCACCCAGGTCGTTCACCACCACCTTGGCGCCGCGCGCGGCCAGTGCCAGCGCATGCTGGCGGCCCAGTCCGCCGCCCGCGCCGGTCACGATGGCCACGCGGCCCTTGAAGTCGATGCTGCTGTTGCTGCTGCTCATGTCTCTCTGTCGCTTTCCTAGGGAGTTGCTTGCCGTTGTTCGTCGTTGCCGCCCTGAAGGCGGCAGCGTGGCGTTTTACCCCAGAAAGGCGCCGGCGCGCAGTCCTGCACGCGTCAGGCGGTCAGCCGTGGCTCAACCGTGAGCGGAGCGCACCTGCTCGCAGTAGGCCACCAGCTGGTCGAGCTCGGCCGACTTGTCGAAGAAGGCGTCGGCGCCCAGCTGTTCAGAGCGCTGGCGCATGTCGGTGGTGGCGTAGTTGCTGAGCACCACAACCTTCTGGTGCGGCGCGCGGTTGCGGCAGGCGTGGATCACGCCGAGCCCGTTGCCGCGCTTGAGGAACAGGTCGACGATGGTCAGGTCCCAGTCGTTGCTGTGCAGGCGCAGCCAGGTCACGGCCTCGTCTTCGGTGCTGGCGGAGGCCACGACCTCGGCATCGGCCACGTCCTGCAGGAAACCGACGAGGTTCTCCCGGATCACGGGGCTGTCTTCGACGAGGTAGGCCTTGAAGCTCATGGCGATACCGCCACCCCGGCGGCGGGCCGGGAAATACAACAGAGGGTCGAAGATGGGCAGGACATGGGACACATGGTCTCCGCCCTGGCCGCGCACGCGGTGGGCCATGCGGGCCAATGCCTGTAGGCCATCGGCCAGCACGCCTGTCGGCATGCGAGGGGCGGGGCCGCGCCCGCAGCCCCGCGTTGGGCCCAAAGGCCTACGCGGCCAGCGCCGCCACGCGGCCGCGCGTCATGCCCAGGCGCGCGGGCGACACGTACTGCTCGCGGTAGATCTCGAAGGGCATGGTGTCGGCGGCCTCGATGCGCTTCTGCTCCTGGATCGACTCGGCCGTCATGCGCTCGAACGCGGCCTGCTGCTCGGCCGAGAACGGCAACGCGAGCAGCGCGGCGCGGGTCTGCTCCGACTGGGCGCGAACGAAGCCGACAAAAGAGTTGCCATGCTGCTGCTCGATGGCGGCCAGCACGCGTGCCGAAGGCAGGCTGTCGGGGTCCTGCAGCGCGGCCAGGGCGGCGCGCACCGCGTCGGCGTGCTGCGTGCCGCCGCCGTGCGCCGCGTCGAGTGCCGCGGCAATCGGCAGGCACTGCTCGGCCAGTTCCACGCCCCAGTCGGCCAGCGTCACTTCGCTGCCGCCGCGCGCGAGACGCAAGCCCGGCTCGCGGCCGCGCGCGGCCGTCAGGTGCTGGTTGCGCGCGAGGTCGGCGATTTCCTGCGGCGTGTCGTCGGGGCTGTCGCTCAGCAGGCAGTGCAGCAGGAACACGTCGATGAAGCGCATGGTTTGCGCATTGATGCCGACGGTTTCGAAGGGGTCGAGGTCCATCAGCCGAACTTCGACGTATTCCACGCCGCGCTCGCGCAGCGCATGCAGCGGGCGTTCGCCGGGGTTGATGACGCGCTTGGGGCGGATGGTGCCGTAGAACTCGTTCTCGATCTGCAGCAGGCTGGTGCCCAGCTGGTTGTAGTCGCCACCCAGGTTGCGGATGCCGATGGATTCGTACGCAGGCCACGGGCGCGTGAGCGCGTCCTGCAGCGAGGCGCCGTAGCCCTCGAGGCTGTTGTAGCTCACGGCCAGCGAGGCCTGCGCGTCGCTCTGGTAGCCCAGGCGGCCCATGCGCAGCGAGGTGCCGTGCGGCATGAACATGCTGCCGTCGCCTAGCGGCTGCAGCTCGTGCGGGCGGCCCGCCACGAAGCTCGAACACAGCGCCGGCGAAGCGCCGAACAGGTACAGCAGCAGGAAGGCGTGGCGGCGGAAATTGCGGATCAGCGCGAAGTACTGTTCGCTCGACACGTCGGGCAGCGACCAGTTGTAGTGGATGCCCGAAATGGTCTGCATGCGGCGGCCATAGCGGTGGCTCAGGCCCATGCGGTAGACGCTCTTGGCGCGGCCCACGTTCGACGAGCCATAGCGGCCGATCGGAATGGTCTCGTCGGTCGGCAGGCCGCAGGGCATGCTCGACACCCAGAGGCGCTCGTCGCCCAATCCGTCGAGAACGCGGTAGGTGAACTGGTGCACCCGCGTGAGCTCTTCCAGGGCCGACTCCACGCCGCCGTGAACGCCCGTGATGAGTTCGAGCTGCGATTCGCTGAAGTCGGTCGTGATGTGCGGATGCGTGAGCGCGGAGCCCAGGGCTATGGGATGGGGCGTGAGCGCGAGCTTGCCGTCCGGCAGCGCGCGCAGGCTTTCCTTCTCGATTCCGCGTCGCATGCCTTTCAGTCGTGTCGCTGAAAGAGCACCCAACCTCTCCTGCAATCTGTTGCTCATATTGTTATGACCCATCAATCTTCTGAGGGGCTGGAAGGTAGCACGGGTGCGCGCACGTTGCTTGCGCAGGGAATCCCGCGTTCGGCTAGCCTGCCGGGCGCTATTTTTTTGATAGCTTCGCGCATAGACGCCACGGGGGTCGAATGCTTGGGCGATGCGCCGGAATCAGGCCTTGGCGCGGCCCGCCGAGAGGTCGATCTCGTCGGACTGGTAGACATGAATCTCCGGCGTGCCGTCGGCCATGGCCGCCAGCGCCTTGCCGAAGGCGCGCGAGGCGTCCACCCGGAAGTGCGTCTGCAGCGCGGCCATGTCGCTCCAGCGCTCCACGAAGGTCAGGCGCAGCGGCTGGAGCACGTCGGTGGTGACTTCATGCGAGATGCAGCCGGGCTCGGCGCGCGAACGCTGCACATGCTCGGTGCTGATGGCCAGCATCGCCTGCAGGGTGTCGGGCTTTGCCAGCGCGTGTCCGATGACCAGGATCATGGGGTTGTCTCCTTCAGCCGAGCACCCGCAGAAGAAAGCGGTTCAGGTCGGCAATTTCTTCCATGCACACAGAGTGCGCCATCGTGTACTCGTGCCACTCGACGGTGTAGCCCAGGGCGGTGAGCGCATCGCGCGAGCGCACGGCGGCGGCCAGCGGCACCACCGGGTCTTGCCGGCCGTGCGCCAGGAAAACCGGCGTCTCGTGGTTGGCGGCGTGGCGCTCGGCCGCGGTGGTGGCGGCAATCGGCAGGTAGCCCGAGAGGCCGACGATGCCCGCCAGCCGCTCGGTGTGGCGCAGGCCCGTCATGAGGGACATGGCGCAGCCTTGCGAGAAGCCCGCCACCACGATGCGGTCGGCGGCGATGCCACGGACCTTCTCGCTGGCGATGAGTGTCTCGATGGCGGCTTGCGAACGGCGCAGGCCGGCTTCGTCCTCGCGCGCCGCGAGATCGGCCACGGCAATGTCGTACCAGGCGGGCATCTGGTAGCCGCCGTTGATGGTCACCGGAATGACGGGCGCATTGGGAAACACGAAGCGCACCGGGCCCACGGCCGCCAGGTCGAGTTCGTTGGCAATCGGCACGAAGTCGTTGCCGTCGGCGCCCAGGCCGTGCATCACGATCACCGTGGCGGTGGGGTTGGGGGCGGTTTCTATCTCGATCGGGGGACGGGACATGGTCGGGCAAAGGTATTCAGAAAGGCGGATGACCGGACCTTAGCGCATTCGGGGCCCGCCAGAGGCATGGAAACGGCCGGTTGGCTGACTTGCACATGGTTGCGCGGCGCCCAACATGCTTTGCAAAGACACCAAGGAACCTCGCGTGAGCCATTCCCCTCCCCTGGTAGAGACCAAGCTGGCCGGCATCGTGCTGGTGTGCGGCGACTGCGAAGAACGCAAGGACGGCCCCACGAAACTCGGGGCCAAGCAGGTCCGCAAGGAGCTGAAGCACGGCCTGTCGCACCTGCCCGCGCGGCTGCGCGTGGTGCAGTGCAGCTGCCTGGGCCTGTGCCCCAAGAAGGCCATCGCGCTTGCGGCGGTGGCGCAAGGCCATGCCCCGCTGGCCGCCGAGGCGTGCCGCGAAGAAGACGTGGAAGCCTTCGCCAAGGCGCTGGCCCGGTCCGTCAAGTGAGACAGGCCGCGGGACCTATTCGGCCTTGATGCCAACCGCCTTCACGATCTGCGCATAGCGCTCGTATTCGCTCGACACCTGCGCCTGGAACTGGCGCTGCGCATGGCCGGTGGCCTCGATGCCCTGCGCCGCCAGTTCGGCGCGGGCCGCCGGCGTCTGCACGATGCGGCCGGCATCTGCCGCGATGGCGTCGATCACCGGCTGTGGCGTGCGGGCCGGCGCGAACAGCCCGAACCAGGTACCCGAACGGTAGCCCGCATAGGTCTCGCCCACGGTCGGCACTTCGGGCAGCAGCGCATGGCGCTTCTCGCCGCTGGTGCCCAGGGCCACCAACCGGCCGCTGCGGATCTGCGGCAGCGCCGGGCCCACGGCGATGAACATCACGTCGACCTGGCCGGCAATCACGTCCTGCATGCCCAGCGGGCCGCCGCGGTACGGAATGTGGGTGACGTAAATACCGGCCTTCTGCTTGAGCAGCTCCATGCTGAGCTGCTGCGGACTGCCATTGCCGGCCGAGGCGTAGTTGATGCGCCCCGGATGGGCCTTGGCCGCGCGCACGAAGTCAGCCACCGTGCGAAAACCCGTCTTCGGGTTGGCCACCAGCACGAAGTCGATCTGGCCGAGCGACACCACCGGCACCAGGTCGCGCCGTGCGTCGTAGGGCAGGCCGGCCTGGATGTTGGGAAGGATGGTGATCGGCCCGTCGGCGCCCACCAGCAGCGAATAGCCGTCGGGCTGCGCCTTGGCCAGGCCGTCGGCCGCCAGGATGCCGGCCGCGCCGGCCCGGTTGTCGATCACCACCGGCTGCTTCCACTGCTCCGACAGCCGCTGCCCCAGGAAGCGGGCCAGCACGTCGGGCGAACTGCCGGGTGTATTCGCGACCGTGATGTGCACCGGCTTCGAGGGGTAAGCGCCGGCGGCGGGCTGCGCCTGCGCGGCCAGGGGGAGCGATACGCCGGCCCACAACACGCCCAGGGCGAATATCGGAGTCAGCAGGGAACGGGCGCGCATGATGGACTTTCGGTAGCGAGAGACAAAGCGCGCGATTCTGGCGCTCTCCCGTTCGCACGCGAACGACCCATTTGTCAGATGCTTAGGCGTATTCGGGCATATGCCGATGCCTTGCGACGCCCCCGATCGGGACGCGGGCACCCGGGATGCAACACAATGGCGTTTCGCATGAAGACCACCACCCCGCACCCGAAGCCCCCTCTTGCCGCCAGTGCCCCCGCGGCGCCGTTCGACAGCGAACGGCTGCTGCGCGACAGCGGCCTGCGCGTGACGCGCGCCGCGCAGACCGTGCTCGAACTGCTCGAACACAGCTCCCAGCCGCTCACCCACGAGGAAGTGGCCGCCGCCTACACCGCCGCCGCAGGCGAAGCGCCCGACCGGGTCACGGTCTACCGGGTGCTCGACCGGCTGGTCGAAGCCGGCCTGTGCGACCGCCGGGTGGGCGCCGACCGGGTCAACCGCTTCTCCCGCCATGTGGAGGCCGCCTCTGGCAACACCTTCGAATGCGACCAGTGCCACAAGGTGCTGGCCCTGCCCTCCGACCCCGAGTTGCCGAAAGTGATGGGCAGGCTGGGCAAGGCGCTGCGCAAGCAGGGCATCGACACCCGCCACACCGCCCTGACCTTGCACGGCACCTGCGGCGAGTGCGCCAGATAGCCCTGCCAGCCGTTCACGCGTTCCAGGACGGGAACGGATCGGGAAAGTTCTGCCACCACGAGGCGCCGAAGCGCATCTCGTTTTCCGTCAGCAGGCAGGCGTCGAGCCGCGCACGCAGCGCGTCTTCATCCATGCCGATGCCGATCAGCACCAGTTCCTGCCGCGCGTCGCCGGTGGCCGGGTCCCAGTTCCTGCGGATCAGCTCCAGCGCCTCGGGGTCCGTCGGCCAGTGCTCGCGCGGCACCGCCGCCCACCAGAAGCCCGCCGCGCCGTAGCGGCAGGCGCCGCCGGCCTGCGACCACGAGCCCGCGCGCGTGGCCCGGCTCGCGAGCCAGAAGAAGCCCTTGGAGCGCACCACGCCCTCCCATTCGCTCTGCACCAGCTTCCAGAAGCGCATCGGGTGGAACGGCAGGCGCGAGCGGTAGACGAAGCTGCGGATGCCGTATTCCTCGGTCTCGGGCAGATGCTCGCCGCGCAGCTCGGCCAGCCAGCCGGGCGCCTGCTCGGCCTCCTCGAAGTCGAACAGGCCGGTGTCGAGCACCCGGTCGAGCGCCACGCGCCCGAACTCCGACACCTCGATGCGGGCGCGCGGATTCAGGCTGTGCAGGATCGCCATCAGCCGCTCGCGCTCCTCTGCGGTGACGAGATCGATCTTGTTGACCACCAGCACGTCGCAGAACTCGATCTGCTCGATCAGCAGGTCGACCACCGTGCGCGTGTCCTCGTCGCCCAGCGACTGGCCGCGCTGGCCCAGGCTGTCGGCCGAGCTGTAGTCGCGCAGGAAGTTGAAGGCGTCGACCACCGTCACCATGGTGTCGAGCCGCGCCACGTCGGCCAGGCTCTTGCCGTCTTCACCGGCAAAGGTGAAGGTCTCTGCCACGGGCAGCGGCTCGGAGATGCCGGTGGACTCGATCACCAGCTGGTCGAAGCGCCCCTCCTTCGCGAGCCGGCCGACCTCGACCAGCAGGTCTTCGCGCAGCGTGCAGCAGATGCAGCCGTTGCTCATCTCGACCAGCTTCTCGTCGGTGCGCGACAACTGGGCGCCGCCGTCGCGCACCAGCGCCGCGTCGATGTTGACCTCGCTCATGTCGTTGACGATGACCGCCACGCGGCGGCCTTCGCGGTTGTTGAGGATGTGGTTCAGCAGCGTGGTCTTGCCGGCGCCGAGAAAGCCGGAGAGCACGGTGACGGGGAGGCGGTCGGCCATGTGGGCAGGCTCCATATATGCAACAGGATTGCATTATATGGAGCAACGCAACTTTGTTGCGTTTGATGCGAGTGCAGCCCGCTCGCACCGCTTGGCCGCTCAGTCAGTAGTCGAGGCTCGGATACCAGTCCTTGCCCCGCCCTTCCGGCGTCATGTCGAGCAGGTTCCATATCGGCATCGCATCGGGCGCGCCGCGCGGGTCCTGCCCGGGGTCGGCGGTGCCGGGGCTCATCTCTGCGGCCCAGAAATGGCGGATGGTGTCGCCGTCGCGCCGAAACACGTTGAAGGCCGGGTTGTCTCCGCCGTCGGGCTTCTCGCCGGCATAGTCGAGGTTGAAGTCGTTGCCGCCCGACGAGTACAGCGGCAGGTGGCGCCAGCCGCGCTCGCGCGCAAAGGCCGTCATGCGCTCGATGGGCGAGGTGGCGATCACCGCGAACGCCACGCGCTGCAATATGTCGGGCATCTCGCCGTCGTAGGCGCTGAGCAGCGACGTGCACATGGGGCATGGCCGCTCGCGCTGCGGACCGAACATCCAGTTGTAGGTGATGAGGGTGTGGTGCCTGCCGAACAGCTCCGAGAATTTCACCGGGCCGTCGACGCCCTGGAACATATAGTCCTGCGGCACGATACCGCCCGGCGGCAGTGCACGGCGCATTTCGGCCACGCGCTCGATGCGTCGACGCAGATCGATTTCTTCGGCGAGCAGCTCGGTGCGTGCCCTGCGGTACTCGGCGCTTTCGCCAGGGAAGCGCACGGGGTTGGACCTTGCAAGCTGGCTGGCGGACGCAAGGCTGAAAGACTCGGCATTGGCGGACATGGCGGATCACCTCCTGAAGGCCTGGAAGATGGTGGAGTGGCGTTGATCGCCGTGCCATCTTGATCCTGAACATCGCGCCACGCCAGTACGTGCTTTTCCCCTGCCGGGCCTGGAGTTGTCCTACGCCGCGCTACATCTCGAAAGCCTCGACCTGCCGCCCGTCGATATCGGTGAAGCCGTAGGCACGCGCCAGATCGGCCACGCGCAGCACCTCGCCGGTCTTCTCCATCACAGCCGGGTCTGCAGCCAGCGCGGCCACCGCCCGGCCCAGGTAGCGCGGCGACTCCGTGCGCGCGAGCTCGGGCTTTTCGTGCCAGTGCGCCTCGTCGGTCCTGTGGCCGGCCAGCACGAACTCCGTGCGCATCCAGCCCGGCGACACCGCGACTGATGCAACGCCGTGCGGCTTCAGGTCGTGCGCCATGCCGAAGGCCAGCCGCGTCATCGACGCCTTGGCTAGGTCGTAGAACAGGCTGCCGCGCAGGTAATGGCCCCGGTCCCAGAAGGTGGTGGTGACGATCAACCCCTTCTTCTGCCGCACCAGCATCGGCGCGGCGCAGCGGCTGGCCACCAGGTGGTTGCGCACGCCGCGGTCGAACATGCTGTCCCAGTTGGCCAGCGGATGCTCCCAGAACGGCGCCTCGAACACGCCGTTGAAACTCTCGTGGCCGCCCCAGGCGTTGTTGACAAGCAGGTCGAGGCGGCCATGCTCCGTTTGCACGCGATCGAACAACGCGGCCACCTCGTCCTCGCGGGTGTGGTCGCATCGCACGGCGATGCCCCGGCCGCCCTGGCGCGTGACCTCGTCGGCGGTGTCGTCGATGCTGCCGGGCAGCGCCTGCATCTCCGACAGAGCCAGCAACTGGCCGTAGCTTTCGGCCGGCCGTTCGCGCGTGCTGCGGCCGGTGACGTACACGGTGGCACCGGCAGCGCCCAGTTCGACCGCAATGCCGCGCCCGGCGCCCCGGCTCGCGCCTGTTACCACCGCCACGCAGTCCTTTAGCGGACGGTCGGTGATTTCTTCTTTCTGCATCTTTTCGGCTCCTTGTTCGAGAGCGAACGAAGATAGCCCGCGCTCAACCGCCCGTCTTGGAAGAACCCGAAGCCGCGCGTCCCAGGAACTCGGTCGGCGTGACACCGCACAGCGCTCGGAACTCGTTGACGAGGTGCGACTGGTCGTAGAAACCGCCCTCCAGCGCGACCTCCGCCCAGGCCGGCACCGGCCGCCGCCGCAGCGCGCGCAGGCAACCGTGCATCCGCGCGAGCCGGCTCCAGGCGCGCGGCGACAGGCCGACGTGTGCATGAAAGAGCTGCTGCAGGCGCCGTTCGCCGACACCGACCGTCGAGGCCACGTCGCGCAGCCGCAGGCGCCCTTCGGCCTCCGCGATCAGCCGCGCCGCCTGCATGGCGATGTCGTTACCCGCGGCGATGCGGTTGTCGCCCAGGCGGTGCAACAGGGCCGCCTGCAGCAGCGCGACACGCCCGGCGTCGTCGGGCATTTCGGCCATGCGCTCGAGCAGCGCCGAACCCTCCCCCCGCCACAGCGCATCGAGATGGACCGCGCCGCCGCCGATCTCGCCGGCCGGCAGCCCCAGCAACGACGCCGCGGCACCGGCGCGCAGCGTGACGGAAAGCCCTTCGACCTTGCGCCGCATGCGCACCACGACGGGCGCGGCCGAAGCGCCGATGGCTTCCACCGCCAGGCCGCCGCCATCACTGCTCCCGGCGGAAGGCGCATCGCCGAAGTTGAAGACCAGCCGCACCGCGCCGTCGGGCAGCACCCGCTCGCGCATCTCGTGGCCTTCCGCAAAAGTCTCGCGGTACAGCATGACGTGCGACACATGCCCGCGCAGCGCGGCGCTCACCGGAAATGCGCGCAGCGTGCCGGCGGGCATGGCCGACTCCGGCCCGTGCAAGGGGTCGTCTTCGAGCCGGAGGAAAAGGCGTTCGCCCATGGATGCCGATTGTGTTGAAAAAACCGGCCCCTGCAGGTCGCCGAAAATCGGCATCTTCACCTTTTTCGCTCCCGTTTGCCGCATGCCCGCCACCGCCCTGCCCGTTCTCTACTCGTTCCGCCGTTGTCCGTACGCCATGCGCGCCCGGCTCGCATTGGCGGCAGCGGAGCAGGCCTGCGAGCTGCGCGAGGTGGCGCTGAAGAACAAGCCCGCCGAAATGCTCGCCGCCTCTCCCAAGGGCACGGTGCCGGTGCTGCTGCCCGGCGACGGCACGGTGCTGGAGCAGAGCCTGGACGTGATGCTCTGGGCGCTGCGCCGCAACGACCCGCTGCGCTGGCTGCAGCCCGATGCCGGCGCGCTGCCGGACATGCTCGCGCTGGTCGCCGAATGCGATGACAGCTTCAAGCCCCTGCTCGACCGCTACAAGTACCCCGACCGCCACCCGGACGGCGGCGAGCCGGCCCGCGAACTCGGCGCACGATTCCTGCGCGACCTCGAAGACCGGCTCTCGGCCTCGCCGCAGCTCACCGGCGGCCACGCCACGCTGGCCGACGCGGCGCTGATGCCCTTCGTGCGCCAGTTCGCGATGGTCGATGCCGCATGGTTCGCCGCGAAGCCGTGGCCCCGCCTGCAGGCCTGGCTCGACGGTTGGACGGGCTCCGCGCTGTTCGAGCGTGTCATGGGCAAGTACGCGCCGTGGAAGACCGGCGAGCCCGGCGTCAGGTTCTAGCTAGGCCAGCATCTCCGCCGCCGACGCACGCTGGATGCACTCGATGAAGTGCTGCGCCGCCGGCGTCGACAACTGTCCCTTGCGCCGCAGCACACACACGTTGAGCATCGGCAGCACCTCGTCAACGTCGACCCGGCGGATGCCGTGCCGCTTGAAAGTCAGCTTGACCAGCGGCTCGACGAACAGGCCGATCAAATCCATGTTGCCCACCAGCCCGAGCGCCACCGTCACCGACTGCCCCTGGATGATGCGCGAGGGTGGCGGCAGCCCCAGCGGAGTGAACAGCGGCGCCACCGACTCGCGCCCGCGGTCGTCGTCGCCCGGCAAGATCCATTCGGCCGGGTACAGGTCGAGCAGCGAGCGCGCGCCGCGCAGCGGATGGCGGTTGCGCATGCCCACCACCAGTTGCACCGGAAACAGCTCCAGCGCCTCGAACTGCGGATCGAGCGTGCCAGGCACCACGTGGGCCACCGCAAAGTCGAGGTAGCCGTCGCGCAGCCGCGCCAGCATCCACGGCAGCACCGCTTCGCTGAACTGCACGTCGACGGCGGGCAGGCGGGTGTGGAAGTCCTTGAAAGCGGTCGGCAGCACGGTGAGCGCGAACGATGCGCTCACCGCCATCGACACCGTGCCGGTGGCGCCGTCGCGGATCTGCGCGATCTCGTCCCGCGCGCGCTGCATGTCGGCCAGCAGCAGCCGCGCACGCGGCGCGAAGGCCTGGCCGAACTCGGTGAGCCGCACGCCCTTGACGCTGCGCTCCACCAGCGGCGCGCCCAC
This sequence comes from Variovorax paradoxus, assembly GCF_022009635.1. NCBI lineage: Bacteria > Pseudomonadati > Pseudomonadota > Betaproteobacteria > Burkholderiales > Comamonadaceae > Variovorax > Variovorax paradoxus. The sequence goes on along the minus strand of NZ_CP091716.1, from coordinate 2,777,669 downwards.
CTCGCGCTCCAGCTCGCGCACGATCTTCGTCACCGCGGGCTGCGACAGCCCCAGCATCCGGGCCGCGGCGCGGATGCTCATCTGCTCGACCACCGCCACGAAGGCGTGCAACTGATTGGGTTTCATGACAACCAAAAGTTATCGTTATGACCCAATTATTGTCTTTTCATGACAGCGACGAGTCTCTAGCATCCGGCGCGGCCAGGGGCATAGAAACCTTTGGCAGACATCCACACAAAGCAAGCACACACTGGAGAGACATGAGCATCCCAAGCAACCCGCCGGCATCGAGCCCCGCGCGCCGGCGCCAGACCATCGTTGCCACCACCATCGGCAACGGGCTGGAGTTCTTCGACTTCACCGTCTACGGCTTCCTGGCGCTCGTGATCGGCAAGCTCTTCTTTCCGACCTTCAATTCCTACGGGCAACTGCTGCTGACGGTGGCGAGCTTCGGCGTGGGCTTCATCATGCGGCCGCTGGGCGGCATCATCATCGGCGCGTACGCCGACCGGGCGGGCCGCAAGAAGGCCATGACGCTCACCATCTTCCTGATGGCCCTGGGCTGCGCGCTGATCGCGTTCACGCCGACCTACGCGAGCATCGGCGTCGCGGCGCCGATCGTCATCGTGCTGGCGCGGCTCATCCAGGGTTTCTCGGCCGGCGGCGAGGTGGGCGCATCGACCACCCTGCTGGTCGAGCACGCCACGCCGGCCAATCGCGGCTACATGGCGAGCTGGCAGTTCGCAAGCCAGGGCCTGGGCGTGCTGATGGGCGCCGTGGTGGTGGGCGTGCTCACCACCGCGCTCTCGGCCGAAGCCATGCAGAGCTGGGGCTGGCGCGTGCCTTTCGTGATCGGCATGCTGATCGCGCCGGTGGGCATGTACATCCGCCGCCACCTCGAAGAGTCGCTGCACATCTCGCCGGCCGAAGCCGCCGCGCCGCGCGAAAGCAGCCTGAAGATCGTCTGCACGCAGCACGGCAAGACGGTGCTGGCCGCCATCCTCACGCTGGTGGGCGGCACCACGGCCGCCTACGTGGTCACGTTCTACATGCCGACCTACGCGGTGCGCGAGCTCGGGTTCACGCCGTCGGTGGCGCTGTTCGGCGCCGCGCTCACGGGCCTCATCTCCTTCGCGTTCGCGCCCTTCGTGGGCAAGCTGTCGGACGTGGTGGGCCGCAAGCCGCTCATCCTGTGGAGCCGCATCGCGCTGGCCGTGCTCATCTACCCGGGCTTCCTGTGGCTCAACGCTTCGCCCACGCCCACGGTGCTGTTCGTGGTGCTCGGCGTGTTCAGCTTCGGCCTGGTGGTGCAGACGGTGCCCGGCATCACGATGCTGCCGGAGATGTTCCCGAAGGCGGTGCGCGCGAGCGGCATGTCGCTGGTGTACAGCGTGGGCGTGGCCCTCTTCGGCGGCTTCGCGCCCTTCATCAGCACCTGGCTGCTGAACGCCACGGGCAGCAAGCTGGCACCGGCCTGGTATCTGGTGGCGATGACGGTCGTCTCGCTGATCGGCCTGCTCTGGCTGCGCGACCATACGGGCCGCGACATCGACGCCGCGGGCGCCCACGCGGCCTCGGCCTGAAGATTCTTCCCAACATTCCAAGCACAGGAGTCCCCACCTCATGCCAACCCAACGCTCCGCCGCCACGCGGCATTTCTCGGGCACGTACGTCGAAGCCCGCGCCAAGTTCCTCGAGGCCGCCGCCCAGCGCGGCGCGACCGTCGAATCGTTCGTGCTCGAGGCCCACCGCGGCGCACTCGGCGAAGAGCTGGCCACCGACGTCGCGCTGATCGGCCCCATCGACGCGAAGAAGCTGCTGCTCGTGACCTCGGGCACGCACGGCCCCGAAGGCTTCAGCGGCTCCGGCGCGCAAGTCGCCACGCTGAACGACGCCGACCTGCTCTCGCGCCTGGAACAGGCCGGCGTGGCGCTGCTGCTGGTGCACCCGAGTTCGACACCAACCGCGCTAAGTGCTTGATTTGTATGGGCCAAGACTCTCGGCTGCCACTACAGCAGGCTCAATTGGGTGTCTTGCTGGGGTTTTTTGATCTTCAGTGCGGCCAGCACATCGGTCTGGCGTTGGACGATGGAAGAGACGCCCGCAATGGGCGCGGCATTGTTGATGCTCACACGGTGGCGCTGAATTCGCCGCAAGTCCGCCAGGGCAGCCTCCGGTGACAAATCGCTGCCACTCATCTTCAGGCGCTGGCGCATCACGCGGTACAGGATCAGGGCCAGCATGCAAATGCTCGCATGCGCCTTGATGCGCTCGGGCAGGCGGTGGAACACCGGCGCAATCTCGATCTCCGACTTCAGCACCCGAAATCCCCGTTCGATGTCTGCCAGTGCCTTGTAGCGCTGCACCACCTCTTTGGGTGTCAAGTCCGCCACGTTGGTCACCAGCAGCAGCTTGCCATCCATCGCCTGGGCGCGGGCCAGAGCTGCCTGGTCGATGTCATACGTGAACAGATCGGCATGCAAATCGACCTTGATGATGCGCTTGAGGTGCGCCTCGCTCACCTCATGGAAGAAGCGTGCCGTCACACCCGCATCAGACAGCTTTCTACCCCGGTGTGCCTTGCCTGCATCTTGCGAATCGAGCTTGCCCACCAGCTGGTCGGCGCGCTGGCGCAATTGGTCAATGCGCGCCTGACGACTGGCAGTCTGCTCGGCCGCCTGCTGCGGGTTATGGGCCGCCACCAGACGAAGACCCTGCCATTGCGCCTCATCGATAGTCTCTTCTGTCGTTTCTTGCTCTGATGCGCGGGCTCGGGCTCGGGCGTTGATCGGCTCCAGTATGTCTGCGAACTCGCCATAGCGCCGCCCCGGCACTGCCAGGATGAACTCCAGCGCTTGATCGGTTGATCCGCTGGCCCCACCCGACAAGCGCAACTCGGACAAGGCCTCTATGTTGTCCAGCGAAAGCAGCCCACGGTCAGCCACCACCACCAGGCGGCGGATGTGCGGGTAACGCGCCATCACCTTCTTCAAGGTCGGCTCCAACGTCGGTGCCTCGGCTGTGTTGCCCGCAAACACCTCGTGATAGATAGGCATGCCGTCGGCTGTTTGCACCACGCCGAGCATGAATTGGCGCACCACCATGCCTTCCTTGGACATCCCATAGCGGCGCACGTCACCCTCTTGCTGGCTCAGTCCTTGGGCGCGGATGGTGGTCAGGTCGTAGAACACCACCGACAGATCCTCATCAATCAGCGGGCGCAAAGGCCCGCCACGCATTCATCCACCGCGTCCTGGTGGTCCATGAGCGCATCCATGCTGCGCAGCAGTTGCTGGTGGGTGAGTGCCTCTGCATCGATACCCGGCATGCTGACGGTTTGCAGCCAGCGCAGCACCCCGAGCTTGGAGTCGGGGTCGCACAGCCGGTTAAAGACCATCACCCGCAGGGCATGCTCGATGGGGTTGGTAAAGCGTGCGCGGCGAAAGACAGCAGCCAAGCCATCGAAACCCAACTCGTGCCAGAGTTGATCCAGCGCCCAGACATCGCCCAGGGCCAGTGCGGATTCAAAACGCACCTGGGGAACGGATGTCTCACTCAGTGAGCGACCCTTGGCGCGAAGCAGACCGCCCAGCAGTGAGTCGACTTGTCCATCTGTTTCGTCCACCCGCCCGATGGTGGCCAGCGTGCGCTGGCGGGGTTTGCCGTGTTCGTCTCGGAAGGACTCCACCAACTGGGCGTAGGTGTGGCCGCCTGAGCGGGTGAGCTTGATGAACATAGAAGAAGTGTAGCAAAAAAATACGGGCAATTGCCAACACATCAGCAATAAAACATTGCCACTACATAAAAATCAAAACGCCTCAGCTAAGTGCTTGATTCATATGGCACCGGTCCGCGAAAACATCGGAAAACGGCGGTTTGGTGTCGAACTCGGGGGTGCATGCCGTCAACCCGCACGGTTTTTCGCACCTGCACCGCACCAACGAAGACAACATCGACCTGAACCGCAACCACATCGACTTCAATGCGCCGCTGCCGGTGAACGCCGCGTATGCCGAGGTCGAGCCGCTGGTGCTGCCGGCAAGCTGGCCGCCCACGCCGGCCGACGAGGCGGCCGTGGGCGCCTACATCCAGAAGCACGGCATGACAGCCTTCCGCGCGGCCGTGACCAAGGGCCAGTACACCTCGCCGAACGGCTTGTTCTACGGCGGCACCGCGCCTTCGTGGAGCAACGGCACCATCCGCAAGATCCTGCGCAAATACGCCGCCTCGGCCACGCACCTGGGCTGGATCGACGTGCACACGGGCCTGGGCCCCTACGGCCACGGCGAGAAGATCTACCCGGGCCGCAACACGCCCGAAGACCTCGCACTGGCCCACGCCTGGTGGGGCGCCGACGTGTTCGCGCCCTTCGCGGGCGACTCGGCCTCGGCCGACGTGTCGGGCCCGGTCATCTCGACCGCCTACGACGAGTGCCCGAACGCGCGCATCGCGCCCATGGGCCTGGAATTCGGCACGCTGCCCGACCTGGAAGTGCTGAACCGCCTGCGCGCCGACACCTGGCTGCGCCGCCATCCCGAAGCGCCCGAATCGCAGAAGCGCGAAATTCGCCAGCAACTGCGCGACGCGTTCTACTGCGACAACGAGGAATGGAAGAGCATGGTGCTGGGCCAGACGCGTGTGGTTCTGCTGCAGACGCTGCAGGGCCTCAAATCAAGCTAACCCTCAGTCTTCGCGCACTTCGTGTCGCTTCGCCAACCCCCTTGCAGGGGGCGACACCAGCGGCCCGGCAAAGCCGGTTCCGCGGTGTCCCTTGCGAAGCCAGAGCCAGTCAGCCGAAGTTCGGCGCGCGCCGTTCGCGCAGCGAGGCGACGCCCTCGCGCACGTCGGCGCCCGCGAAGCCCATGAATTCCAGCGCCAGCGAGGCGTCGAAGGTCGGGCCGGCCTGGCGCAGCCAGTTGTTCAGCGCGTACTTGGTCAGGCGAATGGCGCTCTGGCTGCCGGCCGCGAGCCGGTCGGCCACCTCGTAGGCGCGCGGCAGCAGGTCGGCTTCGTCCACCGCGAGCGACACGAGGCCGATGCGCTCGGCCTCTTCGCCGCTCACCGGCTCGCACAGCAGCAGGTGGTACTTGGCCTTGGCCATGCCGCACAGCAGCGGCCACACGATGGCCGCATGGTCGCCCGCCGCCACGCCCAGGCGCGTGTGGCCGTCGACGATCTTCGCGTTCCTGGTGGCAATGGAAATATCGGCCAGAAGGCCCGCCACCAGCCCCGCGCCCACGGCCGGGCCGTGCATGGCGCTGACGATGGGCTTGTCGCAGTTGATGATGTTGTAGACCAGGTCGCGCGCCTCGCGCCACACGCGCTGGCGCACGGCGTCGTCGGTGGTCATGTCCTGCACCATCGCCAGGTCGCCGCCGCCCGAGAAGCCCAACCCCTCGCCCCGCAGCACCGCGCAGCGCGCCGTGTCGTCGGCCGACACGTCGCGCCAGATCTCGGCGAGTTCGCGGTGGCCGTCATGGCCGGCCGTCGGCAGCTTGCCGTTGGCCGCGCGCATCTGGATGTCGAGCACCGCGCCGTTCGCGCCCCGGCGCGTGATGGCAAGGGTTTGATAGCGGGTGTAGTCCATGGCGCGGAATCCGTGTTCTGTCTATTTCCTGGCGGCGATCTCGCGGCAGCGCTTCACGTTGCTGTCGAAGCGCGCCGCGAGACCGGGCTCGCAGGCATCGTCGCCGGGAGTGAGCTTGCACATGCCGACCACCACGTAGTCCATGACCGCCGCCGTGCACATCGGGTAGGCCGCGAGGTCCGGATTGGCCTTGACCTTGAAGCCCCAGCGATCCGAAAACTCCACCGTGCGCGCCATCGCATCATGGAAGAAGCTGCGGTCCTTCGCGGCAATGGCGGCTTCCATGCGCGGCAGTTCCTCGTTCAGGTAGCCGACCGAGTCGAGCGGGAAGTCGGCGGGGTTCTGCTGCGCCGTGGCCATGGATGCGGCAAAGACCAGCGAAAAAGCGGCCAGCGTGCGCATGACGGAGGAAAGCGGGGAGCCTTGAAGATTGCGTGGGAGGTGCATGGCGTCGAATTTTGCAACGTTTTGAAGCATTTTTGGAATCGAGGCGATGTGCGGGCGCTACGCTCCAGCCTCCACGAGCCGCAAATCCAGTCCGTCGCAGGCCGCGCGGGACAGCCTCAATTCGCCGTCGGGCGATGCCTCCAGAAGCTGCCGCGGCGCCAGGAATGCCTTGGCGACCGGCAACGATCGAACGCCGAAGGTCAGCGTCTCGATGCTGGAGCCGCGTGTACCGCGCGGCAGGAGCCGCAACGAGACATCAGGTGTAAGGGCGATGGCATCCGCCCCATCAGAACCCGTCAGGGCCCGCCATGCCTTGCCGGCTTCATCCACATCCGGCACGGCAAGCCGCACTTCACGCACCCCGACGATCCCAAGCGGCCCGCCACCGCATGCGTCGAACGCAGCCTTGTCCCGAGCATTGCGCTGTGCGGCATCGAGCTTCTCCTTCCACGGATAAATCGTTCCTTCCGCATCCCATTCGCAGAAGAAAACGCAGCACGCATCGGACGACACGTCGAGCACCACCGCATTCGTGAAATTGGTGACCCACGCGCCTTCGGATGTCTGCGTCCGAAACGGCTTTGGCGTCTTGCATGCGATGCCGCGTGCTGCCAACAGCGCAACACTGGCCCCGAGGTCGCCCGGATCGAGCGCGAAGCCGTGCACCAGAGGCGGCTGGGCGTCCTGCGGCAGGTCGTCGTTCTGTGCAGCGGCCCAGAACTCGAGATTCGTGTTGCCGACGTTCACCCAGCCAAAGCTGGCGAACGGACTGTGCTGCAGGGGCCACGACACCGGCAGGCCGAAAGTCTGCGCAAAAAGCGCATGCAGCGCCTCGACAGACTGCAGCCGGATGACGACGTGATCGATGCCGCGATACGGCGACACGCCTACTTTCCCTTCTTCTGCTTGTCGTACTTGCGCCAGTACTGGAACTCGTCCTCGTGCACCTCGAGGTCGATCTCCGAAATGCGCAGCTGCAGCCGCTCCTGCACTTCGGCCACGGCCTTGTTGTAGACCAGCGGGCCGACTTCCTCGAGGAAGAAGCCGAGCAGCGCACCTGCGCCGATGTTGCCGATCGGCTCTTCCATGTTCTCGCGGAAATAGCGCTCGATGGAGGTGATGGCCTGCTGGCGCGCTTCCTTCGAAATCTCGATGGTCATGGGCTTTCGTCTCTCGGGTGTGGAGTCGGTCGATTGTGCCGGGCGCGGCCCCGTCGTTCCGTTCGCTACCATGCGCCCACAACAACACCGGAGACAGACGCCATGAAGATCCGCCCCGCCGCGCTCGCGGCCCTTGCCCTGGGCGCAGTCGCCGTGCTCGCCGGCTGCACCTCCATGACGCCCACCGTGGCGCAGCGCCAGCTGATGCTGGTGGCCAACGACGAAAAACAGTCGTGGAACGACGCCGGCGCCGTCATCCTCGGGCCCATGGGGCGCGACACCGTGCAGGTGCTCGACATCGGCACCGACCCGCTCGCGCCCAAGGTGCTGGGCACGCTGCAGCTCGACAACACCATCGCCGGCCCGCCGACCAACCTGGCCATCACGCCCGGCGAAACGCTCGCGCTGGTCGCCAACTCGCTCAACGTGGTCGAGGAAAACGGCGTGCGCAAACAGGTGCCCGACAACCGCCTGTTCGTGATCGACCTGACGACCACCCCGCCCAGGCTGCTGGACACGCTGCGGATCGGCAAGCAGCCCTCGGGCCTGTCGATCAATCGGGCGGGCAACCTGGCGCTGGTGGCGAATCGCGCCGACAACTCGGTGAGCGTGCTGCGCATCGCGGGCAAGAAGGTCACGCTGATCGACACCGTGGCCATGGGCGACTCGGTGGCGCACGTGCGCTTCACACCCGATGGCAGGCGCGCGCTGGCGGCCAAGTTTCCGAGCCACAAGATCGCGCTGATCGACGTGGACGGCGAGAAGGTCAGCTACAACAAGCTCGACCTCGCGGCGGGCCTGTGGCCTTACAACGTCGACGTGACGCCCGACGGCAAGCTCGCGCTCACGGCGGACAACGGCAATGCCGGCGCATCGGACGGACAGGTCGACACGGTGAGCGTGATCGACATGGAAGCCGCGCCGCCGCGCGTGGTCGACAAGGTGGTGGTCGGCGACGGCCCCGAGGGGCTGGCCGTGAGCCCGACCGGCAGGCATGCGGTAGCGGTGATCCTGCGCGGCAGCAACGCGGCCAAGAACGCCTACTTCTACAACCGCAACGGCTCGGTGGTGCTGCTGAAGATCGACGGCAAGAAGGTGACCCGCGCCAACGAAGTGGTGGTGCGTGGCCTGCCCGAAGGCGCGGTGTGGAGCGCCGACGGCAAGTACCTGTACGTGGGCAACTTCATCGACAAGGACATCACCATCCTGCGGCTGGACGGCGACACGCTGGTGCCGACGGGCAAGTCATTCGTGTTGGAAGGCCATCCGGCCGCGATGCGCGGGACAATGACGCACTGAATCCACTCTTTCCGAACGAAGCACAAGCCATGGCGCAACCCAAACGACAACTCCGCACGCTCGAACGCGGCATCCTCTGCCTCGTGATCGGCGCCGCCGTCCTGCTGGGGCCGCGCTTCCTGCAGGGCACGCGCTGGTTCGAGATGGTGGCGGGCGCCTATATCGTGGGCTGGTTCGCGCTGGCGCTGGGCGCGGCGCTGGTGGTGGTCGAGCTGTTCAAGCGCGGCAAGCCGCGCCAGTAAAGCCAATAGCGCTGGGAGGCCCTCAGGCCTTCTTGCCGCGCAGCTTGCCGACCAGTTCCACCACGGCCAGCACGATGGCGCCGGCCACCACGCCCACGCCGGCATTCACGCCCATCGAGCCCAGGGTGCCGAACACGCCGCCGGTGGCCTTGGCCCAGTCTTCGACCGCGTGGCCCAGCGCCGGCACGCCGTGCACCAGGATGCCGCCGCCCACGAGGAACATGGCGGCGGTGCCGGCCACCGACAGCGCCTTCATGAGCCACGGCGCCGCCACCAGGATGCCGCGGCCGACCGCACGCGACGCGGCGCCGGCGCGCTGGCTCAGGTAAAGGCCCGCGTCGTCGAGCTTCACGATGCCGGCCACCAGGCCGTACACGCCGATGGTCATGATGAGCGCGATGCCCACCAGCACGCTGAGCTGCGTGGTGAACGGCTGGCCCTGCACGGTGCCCAGCGTGATGGCGATGATTTCAGCCGAGAGGATGAAGTCGGTGCGCACCGCGCCCTTGATCTTGTCCTTCTCGATGGCGACCACGTCGACCGAGGCGTCGGCCACGGCCTGTTCATGGCGGCCGGTGTCTTCGGCATGCGCCTTCTTGTGCAGGAACTTGTGGGCGAGCTTCTCGGCGCCCTCGAAGCACAGGAATGCGCCGCCCACCATGAGCAGCGGCGTCACCAGCCAGGGCAGCCAGGTGCCGATGGCCAGGGCGGCCGGCACCAGGATGGCCTTGTTGATGAAGGAGCCCTTGCACACGGCCCACACGACGGGAATCTCGCGCTCGGCCCTGACGCCGGACACCTGCTGCGCATTGAGCGCGAGGTCGTCGCCCAGCACGCCGGCCGTTTTCTTGGCGGCCACCTTGGTGAGAACCGACACGTCGTCCAGGACGGTCGCGATGTCGTCGAGCAGCAGGAGCAGGCTGGAGGCCATGGGCAGGTCGGAGGAAAAGAGAAGCGGCGAGCTTAGCCGCTGCCCTTGACGCGCCTTTCAATACCCATTCGGGGCCGGTTCAGAGCGCGCTCAGCGCCAATGCCAGCACAGCCACCAGCGAGGCACCGAACACCGCCAGACCCACGCGGCGGCGACGGTGCGTGAGCATCCACAGCGCCACGCCCGACATCGACAGGAAGATCAGGCTGCCGGCCAGCGTATCGACCAGCAGGATCCAGGGCACCGGCATGCCGCCGCCCTTGTGCATGTTGGTGAGCGTGGCGACGAAGCCGTTGTGCGTGGTGGCCACGCCCACGGAGCGGTTGCCCTGCCAGTACTCGGCCTGCACCATTTCGTTCGGGCCGCCGAAGTTGAAGACCCAGTGCGCCGGCTGCATGAGCGCCGGGGCGCTCTTGTCGCTCTTGTCGGCCCATGCCACGGGCTTGGCGGGCTCGATGCGGGTGGAATTTGGTGGCCCGCTCATGCGCAGCGCCTCCTGCAGCCAGCGGCTCATGGCTTCGGGCGTCTCGGGGGCGGGCTCGGGCAGCGCCAGCTGCGCGCGGGTGCGTTCCTGCGCCTGCGGCAGCTTCAGCACGTTGCGGTGGTTGAGCCAGATGCCGCTGAACCCGAACAACAGCCCCAGCACCGCGCCCCAGAGGCCGATCCAGCCATGGGTGCGGCGGATCCATTGCACGGCGGCCGTGCGTCGCTGGTGGGAGCGCACGCGCGCGGCGTGGCCCAGGGTGGTGCTGTCGTGGTCCATGGCGAAAGGTCAGGAAACGTCGCGCTTGAGTCGGATTTCCTCGACACGCACGGTGCCGAAGGCGGTGGTCTTGGCGGTTTTCATCTCGCGCTTGAAGCCGGCGAGTTCGTGGAAACGCATGGCGCGGTCGTTGCGGATGGGCACCCAGATGGTGACCGTGGTGCAGCCCTCTTCCTCGAGGCCTTCGCGCGCCGCGTCCCACAGGGCCACGCCGGCGCCCTTGCCCCAGTGCTCGGGCTTGACGTAGATGGCCCAGATTTCACCGGTGGTGGGCGGGGTCTTGGGGTCGCGCGAGCGGTCGAAGCCGACGAAGCCGACGATCTGGCCGTCCAGCGTGGCCACGTGCACCTGGGGTTCGCTGTATTCGATGGCCTCGCGCCACTTGGCTTCCCGCGACGCCGGAGCCAGGGTGCGCAGCTCTTCTTCGGGGAGGATGCCTTCGTAGGCAGCCTTGGCGGCCAGGGCGTGGACTTCGGCGACGGCCTTGGCGTCGCGCAGGGTGGCGGGGCGAACTTCGTAATCTGACATGAATGCGGGGAAATCAATGGAACCGCGTATTGTCGCCGCACCGCTAAACTGCCCGGTGCATCCGTCGTAACAACAGGAGAAATCGACATGGCCAAGGGTCAGCAACGCAGCACCAAGGAAGCGAAGAAACCGAAGAAGGACACCTCGCCGCCCAAGCCCGTCGGCACCGGCGGCATCGAACCGGTCCGCACGATCACCACGGCTGTGATCCCGCGCGGCAAGCTCAAGAACAAGTGACCGACGCAGCACCGGCCCCGGCCAGGCCCGCGCAGCCGCGCAACCCGCTGCACGGGCTCACGCTGGAGGCCATCGTGACGGCGCTGGCCGGCCACTATGGATGGGAACAGCTCGCCGAGTTGGTGCCCATCCGCTGTTTCGCGATCGATCCGAGCGTGAGCTCCAGCCTCAAGTTTTTGCGCAAGACCCCCTGGGCGCGCGAGAAGGTCGAGAGCCTGTATCTCTTCATGCTGCGCGAGCAACGCCGCGAACAGCAGCAGAATCAAAACACCCCCTGATCCCGCAACGATGAAGGTTCGACTCGAACCGTCGGGCCTCTGCTTCGAGGCCGACGCCGGCACCACGCTGCTGCAGGCCGCCGAGGCCGCGGGCATCGAGCTGCCCAGCTCCTGCCGCAACGGCACCTGCCGCACCTGCATCTGCCAGCGGCTGTCGGGCGAGACCCGCCACACCATCGAGTGGCCGGGCCTGAGCATCGACGAAAAAGAAGAAGGCTGGATCCTGCCCTGCGTGGCACAGGCGCTGGGCGATGTGACGCTCGACGTGCCCAGCGCGCGCGCCCTCTTCGCGGACTGAACTGGCCGGCCGGGCTACGAAGACTGCGGCCTGACCGCAGGCGCCGCCACCGTCAGCCGGTCACGCTGCGCCAGCGACGGGAACAGCCTGAACCATGCGAGCGCCACCACCATCGTGCCCACGCCGCCCACCACCACCGAGCCGACCGGCCCCAGCAGCGCCGCCGTGGCGCCCGATTCGAATTCGCCGAGCTGGTTGCTGGCGCCGATGAAGATCGAGTTGACGGCGCTCACCCGGCCGCGCATGGCGTCGGGCGTTTCCAGTTGCACCAGCGTCTGGCGGATCACCACGTTGACCATGTCGGCCCCGCCCGAGACTGCCAGCGCGATGAGCGACACGATGAAGCTCTTCGAAATGCCGAACACCACCATGCACAGCCCGAACAGAGCAATGGCCATCAGCAGCGTGCGCCCCACATGGCGCTCCACCGGCCGCCGGGTGAGCGCGATCGACATGACCAGCGCGCCCACCGCCGGCGCGCCGCGCAGCAGGCCCAGCCCCCAGGGGCCGGTGTGCAGGATGTCCTTGGCGTAGATGGGCAGCAGCGCCACCGCGCCGCCCAGCAGCACGGCGAACAGGTCGAGCGAGACCGCGCCGAGCACCGGCTTGCGCTTCCAGATGAAATCGACACCCGCGAACACCGTGGCCAGCGTGACCGGCTCGCGCGCCGCCGGCGTGTAGGCATAGCGCAGCCGCAGCACCAGCACGCAGGCGACGGCAAAGCACGCCACGCTGGCGCCGTAGACCACCGCCATGCCCGCCACGAACAGCAGCCCGCCCAGCGCCGGGCCGCCGATGATGGCGCCCTGCATGCCGGCCGAGCTGAAGGCCATCGCGCGCGCCAGCATGGTCGGCGGCACCAGCAGCGGCGTCAGCGCCTGCTGGGCAGGCATCTGGAAGGCGCGAACCGCGCCCAGCACCAGCGACAGGCCCAGCAGCAGGCCGCGCGTGTCGTGCTTGCCCATCACCGCCAGCAGCAGCACCAGCGCGACCAGCCCCTGCACCGCGAAGCAGGCCGCGACGATGCGCCCCCGGTGGTGCCGGTCGACGATATGGCCCGCCAGCAGCGCCAGCAGCAGCGCCGGAACGAACTGGTAGAGGCCGACCAGGCCCAGGTCCCAGGCGCTGCCGGTGAGGTCGTACATGTGCCAGCCGATGGCCACCAGCAGCATCTGCGAGGCGGCGGTGCCGAAGAGCCGCGCCGTCCACATGTGCATGAAAGGACGCTCGCGGGTCAGGTCGGAAAAGCTGGGGGAGGAAGCCGCGACCACCGGAATGGCAGGGGTTGCGGGAGGGAAGGAAGCGGGAGCTGGGTCGGGGCCGGACATTCGCTCAAGGATATCCGAGGCTTCATGAGCGGGCCGTGAGGCGCGGAAACGCCCCCTGCGCCCTCTTCTGGCGCGCTCTCTAAACTCGGTGCCTCCATGACGCTGCCCGCCCCCCTGCACCCCGTTCACGAAGACGACCACCTGCTGGCGTTCGACAAACCCGCCGGCCTGCTCTGCGTGCCCGGCCGCGGCGAGGACAAGCAGGACTGCCTGAGCGCGCGCGCCCTGCTGCAATGGCCCGACGCGCTGATCGTGCACCGGCTCGACATGGGCACCAGCGGCCTGGTGGTGATGGCGCGCGGCATCGAGATGCAGCGCGCCCTGAGCGCCGCCTTTGCCGAGCGCCGGGTGCACAAGCGCTATGAAGCCGTGGTCGACGGCACGCTGCCGCAGCTCGATGAGTGGTCGGTGATCGACGCCCCGCTGATGGCCGACTGGCCGCGCCGGCCGCTGCAGAAGATCGACCCGGCCGGCAAGCCCAGCGTCACGCGGTGGAAGGCGATTTCAGCTTGGTCCGGCGAGCCAGCCAGTTCCGCCGCCACCCATGTGCTGCTGGAGCCGCTGACCGGCCGTTCGCACCAGTTGCGGGTGCACCTGCTGTCGATCGGCCACCCGATTCTGGGCGACGCGCTCTATGGCGATGCCGCCTTGCAGGCACGCGCGCCGCGCCTGCTGCTGCATGCGAGCGAGCTGGGCTTCGTGCATCCGGTGACGATGGAGGAACTCCGCTTCAGGCGTACGCCCGATTTCGTTGCCTTGCGTGGCTGAAGAAGAGCCTCAGCCGCCCTTGACCACCAGCACCGGCATGTTCGCGTCCTGCAGCACGCGCTGAGTGACGCTGCCGAGCAGCAGTTTCTCGATGCCGCTGCGGCCGTGCGAGCCCATCACGATGAGGTCGGCCGCGATGGCGATGGCCGTGTCGACGATGCCTTCATGCACCACGTGGCCGTCGATCACGCGCTGGTCGCTGTGCAGGCCTTCGGCCGCCAGCGCCGCCACACCGCGCGCGAGCGCTGCGTTGGCGCTTGCCGTTGCAGCGGCGAGGTATTCGTTCTGGCCGAGCGCGTAGTCCGCGCCGACGCCGATGAAGGGATAGTTGTCGATCACGTGAATCAGCGTGATGCGGCTTCCGAAGGCCAGCGCGAGGCCGCTGGCCTTGCTGACAGCGAGCATGGAAGTTTCGGAGCCGTCGATTGGAACCAGGATGTGATTGAACATGGCGGGACCTCGCTTTCGTTCGCAGCAGACAGACACGGCTCACAAAGAGCCGGGGCTCGAATTTAACCGCTGTTGGGTTGGCGGACTGTAGGACTCAAGCCAGCGGCGGCGCGGCACGCTCCCGCATGCCCCGCCGCGCGGGTTCAGTCCCCCTGAAAACCCTTGGCCCGGCAGGTGATCACGAGCGTGTCGCGCCAGCCTTCCCCGCCCTCTTCGAGCGGCTGGATCGGCGTGGACTCGTGGATCACGCGTGCGTCGTCGAGCAGCAGCAGGCTCCACGGCTCGGTCATGGTGAAGCGTTCGCCGCGCCGGCCATTGGCCTCGAACACGCGCGTTTCGCCGCCCTTGATGCCTTGCCGGCCGATGAGTGCCACGGCCACCAGGTCGACACCGTCGCGGTGCGCGCCCTCGGGCGTCGGGCGGCCGATGCCGCCTGCGGTGTCGATGCGGAACTGATGCGCTTCCACGTACCAGCGCTGCGGCGCGCCGCGCATCTCGCCGCTGGTCTTGCCCAACTGTTGCAGCAGGCGCTGCCACACGGGCTGCGCCACCGTGGCGTCGAGCATCGGCGCGAACCAGCGCTGCATGCCGCCGTGCAGCGCGTTGTATTCGACCGGCTGCCAGTGCGCGCGATGCGGCACCTGCGCCAGCGTGGCGTGGTCGTCGGCCTCGACGGTGAAGCAGGCATGGCGCCGCGTGCGATAGCGGCCGCCGTCTTTCAGGTACTCGTCCGGCGGGAGTTCGTTCCAGTCCGCGTGCAGCGCCTCGAGCTGCGACAGCGGTGCGCCGAGCCATTCGCTGACGCCCTGGGGGCTCAGCACCGCATAGCCCTGGCCGCGCAGGGCGGCGGGCAGGTCGGCGGGGGCGATGAACGGGGGAGTGAAAGCGGCCGTGGTCACTGCGCGCTGACCTTCACGTCCTTCCAGAACGCGACGCGGTCGCGAATCTCCTCTGCTTCCGGCTTCGGGTCGGCGTAGTACCAGGCGGCGTCGGTGTTGAGCTCGCCATTGACCAGCAGCGAGTAATAGCTCGCGGTGCCCTTCCAGGGGCAGGTGGTCTTGTGGTTGCTGAAGGTGACGTGATCGCGGTTGAGCGAACTCATCGGGAAATAGTGGTTGCCTTCGACGAGCACGGTGTCGTCGCTTTCGGCGATGGTGACGCCGTTCCAGGTTGCTTTCATGGTCTTGGTCTCCAGGGGGAGGGTTGCGGGCGCTGGCCGTTGCGCTGCCGCACGGGGCTTGGGTATTGTGCCGTTGCTGCGGTTCGAGCTTTCTTCGTTTGCTTTATCTACCCTGATTTGGGAGTTTGTTTTCCCGGGGCCGGGTCTCGGCCCGGCGGCCGACCTACTTTTCTTTGCTTCGCCAAAGAAACGTAGGCAAAAGAAAGGCGACCCTGCTGTCTGCGTCCCTCCGCTTCGCTACGGGCAACCTGCGGTGCTCGACGTAGACGGGGGTCCGCAGAACTCGCTTCGCTCAAACAGCTGCGGCCCTGATCCCGCCTACGTCTGCGCTCCTCGGCGCAGCCAGAAGGGATTTGAAAACCAAACGCGCCATCGCTGCGCTCGGCGCGACGGCACAGCCGCGTCGCGGCTGTGCCGCATGAGGCCGAGCGAAGCAAAGGCCCGGCCAGTTTCCCCTCCCCTCTGGCTGCGCCGAGGAGCGCAGCGTTTCGCGGATCAGGGCTCGCCCTTGTCTGAGCGAAGCGAGTTTGGGCGAGACCCCGCGAAACGCGAGCACCGCAGGTTGCCCGTAGCGAAGCGGAGGGTCGCAGACAGTGGGGTCGCCTTTTCTTTGCTTACTTTCTTTTGGCGAAGCAAAAGAAAGTGAGTCGCCCGCCGGGGCGAGACCCGGCCCCGAAACCCAAACTAAGCAGCCAGCCAATGCACGCTGAACAGCCTCTCAGGATCAGTCCAAACCGCACCAGGCTTGAACCCGGCCCGAGCAGCCAAAGCCCGCAACCCTTCAACAGTGAACTTATGCGAGTACTCCGTATGAATAGTCTCGCCCTCCTCGAACCCGAACCGTTCCCCATTCAAACAAACGCTCTGAGCCCGACGACTCACGAGGTGCATCTCGATCCGCTGCCGAGGCGCGTTGTAGAACGCCGCATGCGAGAACCCATCCAGATCGAAGTCCGCATTCAGCTCCGAGTTGGCGCGCCGCAGCAGGTTGAGGTTGAACTCCCCCGTCACCCCCTGCGCATCGTTGTAAGCCGCATGCAGCCGCCCCGGGTCCTTCACCAGGTCGACGCCGATCAAGAGCCCGCCGCCACGCAACATGCGCGCCGCCAACTGCAGAAAAGCCAACGCCTCGTCAGGCTCGAAATTTCCGATCGTCGACCCCGGAAAAAACCCGACTCGGCGCCCTGCCCCGGCCATAGGCGCAGGCAGCACCATCGGCATCGTGTAGTCGGCCGCAATGGGTTGCACCACGAGCGCCGGATAGTCCGCCTTCAACCGCGCCGCAGCCGCCTCGAGGTGCTCGCCCGAGATGTCGATGGGCAGGTAGCGCCTGGGTGTCTCCAGCGCATCGAGCAGCAGCCGCACCTTGGTCAGCGACCCGGCCCCGAACTCCACGATCTCCGCGTTCGGCCCGACCTGCTGCGCGATCTCGCCCGCGCATTCGCCAAGAATGCGCAGTTCGGTGCGCGTGGGGTAGTACTCGGGCAGCTCGCAGATCCGGTCGAACAGCTGCGACCCTGCGGCGTCGTAGAAAAACTTCGGCGAAATGCTGCGGGGCGAACGGGCAAGCCCGGCCTGCATCTCGCGCCCGAACTCCGACAACGGCTGGGCCGCTTCGGAAACAGCACCAGCAGCACGCGCCTTCGCAGGCACGAACGACAGCGAAGAAGAGGAAGTCGGATTTCGCATGATCAGATGTCTTTCGCGAGCCGCAGCCCCGAGAACTGCCAGCGTGCCGCCGGCGGAAAGAAGTTGCGATAGCTGGGCCGCGTGTGCCCCGCCGGGGTGGCCACGCTGCCGCCGCGCAACACCAGTTGTCCCACCATGAACTTGCCGTTGTATTCCGCCGCGATGCCGGGCATGGGCCTGAAGCCCGGGTACGGGTCGTAGGACGAGCGCGTCCACTGCCAGACATGGCCGGTCATCTGCGTGATGCCGGGCGCGTCGCATGCAGACTCCCATTCGAATTCGGTCGGCAAGCGCGCGCCGGCCCATTCGGCATACGCGGCGGCCTCATAGAAGCTGAGCTGCGACACCGGCGCATCGGCCTCCATCGGCCGCACGCCATGCAGGCCGAACACGTGCCAGCCGGCGGAGGGCCCTTGCGAAGGCTGCAGGCCGAAGCCGAGCCTCGGATCGTCGGGCGCGAGCCAGTAGGCCGGATGACGCCAGCCGTTCGCCTGCACCGCCGCCCATCCGTCGGACAGCCACAGCTCGGGCCGCTGGTAGCCGCCGTCGGCGATGAACTGCGCGAAGTCGCCGCAGCTCACCAGCCGGTCGGCAATGGCATGCGGCTGCACCAGCGCCTTGTGGCGGGGTGTCTCGTTGTCGAACGAAAACTCACGCCCTCCAAAACCCACCTCGACCACGCCGCCATGACGTTCGATCCAGCGCATCGCGGGCGGCACGGCGGCCAGCCGCAGCGCCGGCCCGCTCGCGGGCTTGTAGGCGGGCAGCATCGGGTTGCACGACAGCGCATGCAGGATGTCGGTGAGCAGCAGTTCCTGGTGCTGCTGTTCGTGATTCAGCCCCAGGGTGACGATAGGCTCGATGGCGGCCCACTCGCCGCTGCCTTCCTCGAGCAGCGCGACCACCGCCTCGTCGACATGCTTGCGATACGCATGCACCTCGTCCACCGAGGGCCGCGTGAGCAGGCCGCGCTGCGGGCGCGGATGGCGCGGGCCGAGCGCCTCGTAGTACGAGTTGAAAAGGTAATGAAAGCGCTTGTCGAAGGGTAGGTAACCCGTGGCGTGCGGCTGCAGCAGCACCGTCTCGAAGAACCAGGTGGTGTGCGCCAGGTGCCACTTGGTCGGGCTCGCGTCGGGCATCGACTGGATGCACTGGTCCTCGGCGGAAAGCGGGGCGGCAAGCGCCAGGCTGGTGGCGCGCACGTCGCGGAATCTGTCGCGCAGTGCGCTTGCCGCCTGTGTGATCGGCCGGGAAAGCGTCATGGGGTCTCCAGTCGGGTCAGCCGCACTTTGTAGCCCATTCGGATGAAGAAAGCGCGTAGGACAAAACGCCGCAGGCTCGCAGCCGAAAAATCGGCGGGCAGCCACTGTGGCACAAGACGCGCGGACGTGCATGGCGGGCTGCGTATCATCCGTCGCATGCAAACGACCAACCCATCGGGCACATCGGGCAGGCCGCGAATCGTCATCGTCGGCTGCGGATTCGGCGGACTCGAAGCGGCGCGCAAGCTCCAGCACGCGGATGTCGACGTGACGGTGATCGACAAGACCAACCATCACCTGTTCCAGCCCCTGCTCTACCAGGTGGCGACCGCCGGGCTCGCCGCTCCATCGATCGCGGCGCCGGTGCGCGCGCTCTTCCGAAAGCAGCCGCGCATCACCACGCTGCTGGGCGAGGTCACGGGCATCGACCCCGCCGCGCGCATGGTGCAACTGGCCAACGGCGACAGCGTGCCTTATGACCACCTGATCGTCGCGGCCGGCGCAACGCACAGCTACTTCGGCAACGACCAGTGGGCGCCCATCGCGCCCGGCCTGAAGACGCTGGCCGATGCCTTCGAGATCCGCCGCCGCGTGCTGCTGTCGTTCGAGACGGCCGAGATCACCACCGACCCCGAGCGCCGCCGCGCCCTGCTCACTTTCGTGGTGATCGGCGCCGGCCCGACCGGCGTCGAAATGGCCGGCACGCTGGCCGAGATCGCCAAGCACACGCTGTCGGGCGAGTTCCGCCACATCGACCCGGCAAGCGCCCAGGTGCTGCTGGTGGAAGGCGGCCCGCGCGTGCTGCAGGCCATGCCCGAGTCGCTGAGCCAGAAGGCGCTGGAGCAGCTCGAAAAACTGGGCGTCGAGGTGCGGTTGAACGCCCGCGTGACCGCCATCGACCCCACCGGCCTCGAGGTGCAGACCGGCGGCGGCGCGGATGGAGCGCCCGCTGCCAGCTACCGAATCGATAGCAGCTGCGTGGTGTGGGCCGCGGGCGTGGCCGCCTCGCCGCTGGGGCGCATGCTGGGCGCCGCCACCGGCGTCGAATGCGACCGCGCGGGCCGCATCAAGGTCGAGCCCGACCTGAGCCTGGCGGGTTACCCATCGATCAGCGTGGTGGGCGACCTTGCCGCCGCCATGAGCCACGCGCCCGGCAAGCCGCCGAAGCCTGTGCCCGGCGTGTCGCCCGGCGCCAAGCAGATGGGGCGCGCGGCGGCGGCCAACATCCTGTGCCGCATCGCCGGCCGGCCGACGACGCCGTTCCGCTATGCCGACTACGGCAACCTCGCCACCATCGGCCGCAACTCGGCCGTGGTCGACCTGGGCACGCCCTTCGGCCCGCTGCGCTTCAGCGGCCGGCTGGCGTGGCTGTTCTGGCTGTTCGCGCACGCGTACTTCCTGATCGGCTTTCGCAACCGCATCGTCGTGATGATGGACTGGGCCGGCGCCTACTGGAGCTTCCAGCGCAATGCGCGCGTGGTGGCCGACGTGCAGGGCAAGGGCGAGTCCTGAGCCGGGAAGCTGCGCCGCGATGTCTCTCACGCTGTGGATCGTGCTGCATGCGGCCCAGGCGCTGCTGTGGCTGTGGGTGCTGCGCTGGGGCGGCGCCGAATACCTCGAGGGCACCTTTCTCTCGGGCTTCATCGTCGACAACTTCGCGCCGCGCTGGAGCGCCGAGGGGCTGCGCATGGCGGCGCTGATCCTGCTGGTGTTCTGCGTCATCAGCTTCGTCGCGGGCCTGCTCTTTCCCCCGCTGCGCTGCTGGAGTTCCGGCGCCTGCTGAGGCGCCCCGGCAGCATGCCGGGCGCTGTCATTGCCATGTCATGGCGCTTGCACTCAATGCGGGCTTCACAAGGAGCACGCCATGCAAGCGAAGGTCCATCACAACGGCGACGACGCGTTCATCGCCTGGAAACCCGAAGGCTTCATCAAGGACTGCCGGGGCTTCGCGCTCATGCGGCGCCGCAACGGCGTCGAGGAAGTGGTCAGCACCTGGGTCGGCTTCGCCGAAGAGAAGCAGAAAGACGGCGACCGCCGCGCATCCACCAACTGGCCGATCCAGAAGTACCAGTGGACCGACTACATGGCCAACCCCGGCGACCGCCTGCAGTACCGCGTGGTGCCGATGGTCGGCCCCGACCGCAAGAACCTGCGCGCCGACAGCACCGACGCCAGCGGCTGGACCGACGAGATCGTGCTCAATCACGAGGTATCCCCGAAGATCGAGGCGTACTTCAACCGCGGCATCGTGGCCTCGCAATGGGTGTCGCGCCGGCTCGGCATCACCGCGGAAGACCTGAAGACGAAGAAGCTGCGCAAGGTCATCGAGACGCCCGGCGATCCGTTCCGCGCGTACCTCATGGGCGCGCTGGGCGAGCGCCTGTTCGAGCTGCTGGCGCAGGCGGCGAGCGAGAAGCGCGACGTGTACGCCGCCCTCTACGAACTCGACGACGAAGCGCTCGAGACCGCGCTCGAGAAATTCCGCAAGCGCGCGCACGTAGTGCTGGCCAACGGCAGCGTGAAGAAGAAAGGCGAAGACCAGAACGCCGCCGCCCGCGAACGGCTCGCCGCGAAGATCGACCTGCACGACCGCATGGTGTCGCCGCGCGCGCTGGGCCACAACAAATTCCTCGTCATCTGCGACGAAGAACAGAAGCCGCGCTGGGTGTGGACCGGCAGCCAGAACTGGACCCAGACCGGCCTGTGCACGCAAGCCAACAACTCGCTGCTGCTCGACGACTTCGAACTGGCGCGCGAATACCGCAAGCAGTGGGACCTGCTCAAGGAAGCCGGCGACCAGACGCCGCCTGAGCTGAAGGAAGAAAACAGCCGCCCGCGCGCCACCAAGGTCGGCTCCGCGCCCACGCGCCTGTGGTTCACGCCCACGGTGGGCCAGGTCGACCTGGAAGAGGCCCGCGCCATCGTGCAGGGCGCGCGGCAGGCGGTGCTGTTCCTCATGTTCAACCCCGGCCCGGCCGACACGCTGCTCAACGAGATCATCGACACCGCGCGCGCCGGCGACGGCGAACACCGGCTCTACATCAAGGGTGTGATCAACCAGGACCCGAGCAC
This sequence comes from Variovorax paradoxus, assembly GCF_022009635.1. Lineage (NCBI taxonomy): Bacteria > Pseudomonadati > Pseudomonadota > Betaproteobacteria > Burkholderiales > Comamonadaceae > Variovorax > Variovorax paradoxus. Next base: position 2,756,150 of record NZ_CP091716.1, on the reverse strand, counting down.
CACCGCCCACCCCGTCGAGCTGTTCGACCAGGCCAACTCCGAGAAGGCCGACTTCGACGTGGTGCTGCCCGCCGCCATCGACGCGCAGACCAAGTGGTTCCGCCGCGAGCTCAAGAAGCTGCCCAATACCTTCGCCATGGTGCACAGCAAGGTGGTGCTGGTGGACCCGTTCTCGGAGCACCCGGTGCTGCTGACCGGCTCGCACAACCTGGGGCCCAAGGCCAGCGGCATCAACGACGAGAACCTGCTGATCGTGCGCGACGCGCCGGGGCTGGCCTCGGCCTATGCGACGAACATCATGTCGATCTACAACCAGTACCGCTGGCGCTTCCGTCGCGCGGTGCAGAAGCCCTCCAAGCAATGGAAAGGGCTGGAGGACGGCGACAGCTGGCAGAAGGGCTACCTCAAGCCCGGCGGTGCCGCGCTGCGCGAGATCGACTTCTGGGTCGGCGCCTGACTGCGCGCGCCCAGGCTCAGAAGAAGAAGCCGTGGTGCCGCGAGTCGCGCTCGCGGCGGCGCCACTCCCAAGGGGGCGTCGGCCTCGGGTCGGCCCACAGGCCCAGGCGCTTGCCGCGCGCTTTGGCCTCGAGCTTGAAGAGCCCGCCGCCGCGCTTGGTGGCGATCTTGTTGTAGTCGTAGACCCAGGCCCAGCCTTCGGACACCATGCGGCTGCCGACGTCCTCGCCGTTGCAGCTGACGTCGGCCACGGTGCGGCCGTAGCGGTCGGTGTCGACCTCGGTGATGAGCGCCGTTTCGCTGAAGCACAGGTTGCTGAGCGCCTGGCGGCTGCGCTGGCCGTAGGGCTGCGCCTTCTCCGGCGCGTCGATGGCCGCGATGCGCACCTTCACGCGTTCATAGGCGCCGATGCGGCCGCAGCGCGCGGTGAGCGTGTCGCCGTCGCTGATGCCCACGACGAGGCAGGAGCGCGGAGCGGCTTGGGTCAGGAGGGGAGAAAAGGCAAGGAGGCAGGAAAGCAGCAACGCGCGCGAATGCATGAAAAACCGGGAGATAGGCAGAATGGCAGAACCGATCGAGGCTACGTGATCCATTCGCCGGAACCGGTCGGTACACAGACTTTTTCTTTTGAACCACGCTTCGAAGGAGAGCACGCACCATGCAAGAACCCACCCAGGACGACTGGTTCCTCGCAGCCAACGACGCATGGGATGCCGGCGCGCACAAGAAGGCCCTCTCGCTGTTCCTCAAGGCGGCGGCCGCGGGCGAGACCCATGCGCTCAACAGCGTCGGCTACTTCCTCGACCACGGCATCGGCGTGAAGAAAAACCCCGCGGCGGCGCGCGACTGGTATCGCAAGGCCGCCAAGGCGGGCGACGTGGCGGGCTGCGCCAACCTCGCCATCTGCTATCGCGACGAAGGCAACTTCCGCTGGGCGCGCTTCTGGTTCGAGAAGGCCTACGCGCAAGGCGACGGCGACGCGGCGCTGGAACTGGGACGGCTCTTCCTGTGGGAAGGACCGAACCAGAACCGGCACAAGGTGGTGGACTACCTGGGCAAGGCGATGGCCTCGCCGTCGATCACCTCGAACGGGCGCACGGAGGCTGGTGCGCTGCTGAAGTCGCTGGGCCTGGGCAAGTAAGGCCGGGGCGCGCCGCGCTCACTTGGCGCGGCTCTCGTCTTCCTGCAGCAGCCGCCACATCACCTTCCCGCTGCCGCTCTTGGGCAGCGCATCGACGAACTGCACCTTGCGCGGGATCTTGTAGACCGCCATGTTCTCGCGGCACCAGTCGATGATTTCCTGCTCGGTGGTGTCCTTGTGCGTGGCGCGCAGCACCACCACGGCCTTGACGGATTCGCCGCGGTAGTCGTCCTTGGTCGAGATGACGCAGGCCTCCTGGATCGCGGGGTGGCGGAACATCAGCAGTTCGACCTCGGCCGGCCACACCTTGAAGCCGCTGGCGTTGATCATGCGCTTCAGGCGGTCGGTGATGAAGAAGTAGCCCTCCTCGTCCATGCGGCCCATGTCGCCCGAGCGGAAGAAGCGCTTGCCCTCGAACTCGACGAAGGCGGCGGCAGTGGCGTCCGGCCGCTTCCAGTAGCCCTGGAACACCTCGGGGCCGTGGATGATGATCTCGCCCGATTCTCCGATGGGCATTTCGGCCAGGGTGTCGGGGTCGACCACGCGCGCGTCGGTGCTCATGAACGGAATGCCCAGGCATTGCTGCTTGGGGTGGTCCGACGGGTTGGTGTGCGAGGGCGCGGCGGTCTCGGTCAGGCCGTAGCCTTCCTGGTACTTCAGGCCGTACTGCTCCAGCAGTCTCTGCGCCACCGCCTGCGGCATGGCCGCGCCGCCGCCGCCGATGTAGTTCATGCTCGACAGGTCGTAGCTCGCGAAGTTGGGGCTGGCCATGAGGTCGATGACCATGGTCGGGATGTTGGTCCAGGCCGTGACCTTCCAGCGCGAGATGAGCCGGCCGGCCACGTCGCGGTCCCAGCGCGGCATGATGATCAGCGTGGCCGCCGCCAGCACGGCGGTGTGCATCATGCTGACCACGCCGGTGATGTGGAACATGGGCACCACCGCCAGCACCACAGCCTCGGAAGTCGAGCCGCCCCAGAGCTGGCCGGCCATGGCGTTGTGCATCAGGCTCGAATGGTGGTGCACGCAGCCCTTGGGCAGGCCGGTGGTGCCGCTGGTGTAGGGCAGCAGCGCCATGTCGTTGGCGCCCACCACGTGCGCGGGCGCTGGATGGTTGGCGGCCAGCGCGTCGGTCCAGGCCATGACCTGGCCGCCGGCCAGCGCGGGCAGCGGATGGCGGGTGGTGAGCCACTCCTTCCAGGCCGGCGCCGGGGCGTCGTCGCCCGACACGTCGGCGTCGAAGGCGTCGGTGAACTGGGTCACGATCATGTGCGACAGCCGCTGCTCGGGCGGCAGCGCATCGCTGGCCTTGGCGAGCTCGGCCGCGAGGTCGCCGGTGATGATCGCCACCTTGGCGTCGGGGTCGGTGATGTAGTGCTTGAGCTCCTCGGCCCGGTTCATCGGGTTGACCGGCACCACCACCGCGTTGGCGCGCAGGATCGCGAAATGCGCGATCACCAGCTGCGGGCAGTTCTGCATGTCCAGGATCACGCGGTCGCCGCGCTTCACGCCCAGCGCATGCAGCGCGCCGGCCAGGCGCTCGGCCTGCTCGGCAAAGTCGCGGTAGCTCAGCACCCGCCCGAAGAACACCAGCGCCGGCTTGTCCGGATAGCGGGCGGCCGAGGTGGCCAGGTTGTGCCAGAGCGAGGTGGCCGGGACGGTGATCGAATGCGGAAGGCGTTTGGGCCAGAACTTGTAATGCGGGCGTTGTTGCATGGTGAGAACAGGCGGGAAGCGGGAGGGAGAAAAAAAGCGGCTGCACGCAGCCTAAGCCGCCGACGGCGCCGCTCCCATCGGGGAAGCCCGCGGGCCGTCGCCTAGGTGACGCCATTTTTTCTGACACCGCCGGCGCGCATGCGCCCTGCGACTACAGACAACCGGCGGTCCATCGGCGATACCTGCCGTTCCCCCAACCCACCCACCTACCGCACGAAGGAACCGACATGGCAGCAGACAAGCACGCAAGCGTTCACTGGGAAGGCGCCGGCAAGACCGGCAAGGGCCAGATCAGCACCGAGACCGGCGCCCTCAAGGACTACCCCTACGGCTTCGCGAGCCGTTTCGAAGACGACAAGCGCGGCACCAACCCCGAGGAAATCGTCGGCGCGGCCCACGCGGCCTGCCTGACGATGGCCTTCGCCTTCGCGCTCGAGAAGGAAGGCTTCACCGCCACCAAGATCGACACCAAAGCCGCTGTGCGGCTGGCCAAGGACGGCGAAGGCTTCAAGATCGACCGCATCGCGCTCGAGCTGGACGCCGCCGTGCCGAAGCTCGACGAGGCGAAGTTCCAGCAGATCGCGGCCGCCGCCAAGGCCGGCTGCCCGCTGTCGAAGGCGCTGGCGAGCGTGCCCGAGATCACGCTCAAGGCCACGCTGGCCGGCTGAGGAGGCTGCTTATGATCGTCTCCACAACAAGGAGACGGATCATGAACAAGCCCATCCGGGCCGCGCTGGCGGCCCTTTCTTTCAGCCTCGGCACGGCCGCGCTGGCCGCCTACCCCGACAAGCCGATCAAGCTCGTCATCGGCTTTCCGGCCGGCGGCCCGCTCGACCAGCACGCGCGCCTGCTGACCGACAAGCTGCAGGCCGTGCTGGGCCAGCCGATCATCATCGACTACAAGCCGGGCGCGGGCGGCTCGGTGGGCGCCGATGCCGTGGCCAAGAGCCCGGCCGACGGCTACACGCTCATGCTGGCCAACACCGGCGTGGCGGTGATCAACGGCGCGCTCTACAGCAAGCTGCCCTACAACACGCAGCGCGACTTCGTGCCCATCGCCCGCACCGCCATGCAGCCGCTGGCCCTGCTGGTCACGCCCAAGCTGCCGGTGCAGAACCTCAGGCAGTTCATCGACTATGCCAAGGCGCGGCCCGGCCAGGTCAACTACGGCTCGGCCGGCAACGGCGGCATCAGCCACCTGGTGCCCGAGATGTTCAAGACCGCGACCGGCATCTTCATGGTGCACATCCCCTACCGCGGTAGCGCGCCGGCCTTCACCGACCTGATGGGCGGGCAGGTGCAGTTCATGGCCGAATCGATCCCGCAGGCGGCCAACTATCACAAGCAGGGCAAGGTGCGCGCGCTGGCCGTGACCAGCCGCGAACGCAACCCCGCTCTGCCCGACGTGCCGACGGTCATCGAGTCGGGCGTCAAGGGCTTCGAGGTGGTGGGCTTCTACGGCTTCCTCGCGCCGAAGGACACGCCGAAAGACGTGGTCGCCAAGCTCGGCGACGCCTTCAGGCAGGTGCTGAACAACCCCGAAGTGCGCGACCGCATGGTGAGCCAGGGCGCCGACCCGGCCTACCTGGGCAGCGAGGACTTCGCGCGCTTCCTTGCAACGGAAACACCGCGCTGGGAGAAGGCGGTGAAGGCATCCGGCGCGCGGATGGACTGAGCTTCCCTCTCCTGGCTCAGCTCGGCGTGGCCGCGCGCCGCTCGAGCTGCGCGCGGTCGAGCAGTTCGATGCTGCGGTAGCGCACGCGCAGCGTGCCGTCTTCCTCCCACAGCTTGAGTTGCCGGTTCACGCTCTGGCGCGACACGCCGAGCATGAACGACAGGTCTTCCTGCGACACGCCAAGCAGCGTGCCACCGCCTTCGCCCGGCCCCGGCGCGCGCGCATCGAGCGTCAGCAGGCGGTGCGCGAGCCGCACGGGCAGCGGCATCAGGATCACGTCGTCGATCCAGGCCAGCGCCTGACGCAGCCGCAGGCACACCAGCCGCGTGAAGGCCATGTGCACGTCGGGATGCGCCGCGACGAGCCGGTGGAAGTCCGCCGCCGCCACCACGGCCATCTCGGTGGTGTCGACCGCGCAGGTGTCGTAGACGCGCTCGCGTCCCACCAGCAGCGAAACCTCGCCGAACCAGTGGCCCGGCTCGAGCATCGCGATCACCGCCTCGCGCCCGCCCGGCGCGACCACGCTCACGCGCAGCGAGCCGCTGACCACGCCGAACAGCGCATCAGGCTGCGAGCCCTTGTGAAAAAGCGATTCCCCGCGCGCCAGCGTGCGCCGGTGGGCCACGTCGAGCAGGCGCTGCTGCACCTCGCCGGCCAGCCGCATGTCGCTGTTGTGCACCGGCGAGGGCTGCGCACCGGGAGACGAGGAGCCGGCGGAGACGTCGGCCGGGATATCGGCGGGAATGGGCGTGCGTGGCATCGCGGGTTTGTCCGGAGCGGCGATTGCCAACACCGGACAGTCTTGTTTCGAGGGGCTGCCGATAGTACGCAGCGAGCCCCGCACGGCGCATTCGCGGCAACCCGGGGCCCCTGTCATTCCCTGTCACATGGAGCACACCCCGATGAACGCAACCACCGACCTGCAAGCCCGCCGCGAGCGCCTCGTGCTCGACCATTTCGCCGACGAGACCCGGCAGGACTTCGACGCCGTGCTCGGCACCTTTCCGCACCCCCACTACGAGTTGATCCCCAGCGGCGAGGTGCATGACGGCATTGCCGACGTGCGCCAGTACTACATCGACACGCGCCGTGCCTTTCCGGACCAGCGGCACGAGATCATCCAGCTGCGGCATGCCGACGACTCGGTGATCGTCGAGTTCTGGCTGCTGGGCACGCACCTCGGCCCGCTCAAGGGCATCCCGCCCACGGGCAACAGCTTTCGCTGCCGCATGAATGCCTTCTTCATCTTCGAGGGCGACCGGCTGGTGTGCGAGCGGGTGTACTTCGACACGCTGACCATGCTGCGGCAGCTTCTGGCGGGCGTGCCGGCCCAGGCCGTCGCGGGGCTGATGGCCGGGCTGCTGGGCCAGCCGGCGCCGGCTCCCGCGACCGAGACGGCGGCCGCATGAACGCCCTGCGCGGCGACGCGCTCGCGGGCCGCCACGCCGTGGTGACGGGCGGCGCGCGCGGCATCGGGCTGGCGATCGCCCGGCGCTGCCTCTCGGCCGGCGCCAGCGTGGCGCTGTGGGACCGCGATGCCGCCCTGCTGGCGGAGGCGCTGCAGGCGCTGGCACCGCTGGGCACCGCGGCCACGGCGCTCGTCGACGTGCGCGACGAGGCGCAGATCGAGCGGGCCGCGGCGCAGTCGCAAGAGCGCTTCGGCGGCATCGACATCCTCGTCAACAACGCGGGCGTGCTCGGCCCGACGGTGCCGGCATGGGCGCATACGCCGGCGCAGTGGCGCGAGGTGCTCGACATCAACCTCACGGGCGCGTGGCTGTGCTGCCGCGCCGTGGCGCCGCAGATGCTGGAGCGCCGGCGCGGCCGCATCGTGAACATCGCCTCGGTCGCGGGCAAGGAGGGCAACGGCCTGAACGCCGCCTATTCGGTATCGAAGGCCGGGCTCATCGCGCTGACCAAGTCGCTCGGCAAGGAGCTGGCGCCCGCGGGCGTGCTGGTGAACTGCATCACGCCCTCGGCGGCCGACACCGAGGTGTTCGCGGCCGTGCCCGCCGAGCACCGCGAGCAGTTGCGCACCGCCCTGCTTTCGCGCGTGCCAATGGGGCGCTTCGTCGAAGTCGACGAGGTCGCGGCCATGGCCGCCTGGCTCGCTTCGGACGACTGCTCCTTCAGCACCGGCGCGGTGTTCGACATCTCGGGCGGGCGCTCGGTGTACTGAGCGCCGCCCATTTTTCTTCCAGGAGACGACATGACCCGAGACCCCGAGCCGACCAGCTTCGCGCAACTCGCGGAACTGCAAGGCGCACGCGACGCCGCCATGCCGCAGGACCGCCTGCGCGCCATCCGCCACGGCGCCGAGGCGCTGCGCGAGCGGATGCTCGACGCGCCGCCGGTGCGCTTCGCGCGCAGCTTCAACCTGCTGCGCATTCCGTACCCCGCGTGGTTCGCCTTCACCGGCGTGTATTCGCAGCAGTTGCTCAAGCCGCACATGGTGCACCTGCTGGCGCGCACCACGCTGCTGCAGTACGACGACTTCGAGGGGCGGCTGCGCACGCTGCTGTTCACCCCGGCCGACTTCGAGGCCGGCAACGAGACGCCCTACTTCAAGCGCCTGAGCGAGCAGACGCCCAGGTTCCTGCACAAGACCATCGCGCCGATCTACCAGACCGTGCCGCAGGCGCTCGCGAGCTGCGGCATCGCGCCCGAGCAGGTCGACTTCATCACCTACGACCACCTGCACACGCAGGATGTGCGGCGCTGGCTCGGCAATGCAGGGGCACCTGGTCTTTTTCCGAACGCCAGACTGCTGGTGCACCGGCAGGAGCTCGCGAACGTGCGAGGCCTGCTGCCGGTGCAGGCCGAGTGGTACTGCCCGCACGGGCTCGACGGCGTGCCGGCGGAGCGCATCGCGGCCTTCGACGGCAGCATCCAGCTGGGACGCGGCGTGGCGCTGGTACACACGCCAGGCCACACCGAAGGCAACCACTCGCTGGTCTACCGCACCACCGACGGCCTGCGCGTGAGCAGCGAGAACGGCGTGGCAGCCGACAGCTGGGCGCCGCTGCAGTCGCGGCACAACGGCATTCGCCGCTATGCGAAAGCCACGGGCGCCGAGGTGATCCTCAACGGCAACACCCAGGAAGGCAGCAACGACCAGTACCTGTCGATGGTGCTGGAAAAGACGCTCGCCGGCACCTCGGCGCAGCACGGCTTCAGCAACGTGGTGCCGTCCAGCGAATGCTCGCCGCACTGGCTGTTTCCGGGTGCGCCGGCCAGCCACCTGTGGGGCGAGACGAGCCACGGCGCGCCGGTGCGCGCCTGAGGCCTCGGCGGAACAAGGAACAACACAAGGAGACATGGACGATGAACACCGCCACCCTGGGCGCCACGCCCGCGCATGCGTCCCCGGAAACCGCCGCGCGCGACGACGCCGCGCTCTTTCGCAAGATCACCTGGCGGCTGATGCCGCTGCTGTGCGCCTGCTATGTGCTGAACTACCTCGACCGCACCAACGTGGGCTATGCGCAGTTGCAGATGAAGGAGCAACTGGGCTTCAGCGACGCGGTGTTCGGGCTGGGCGCGGGCATCTTCTTCATCGGCTACGCGGTGTTCGAGATTCCGAGCAACCTGATGCTCGCGAAGATCGGCGTGCGCGCCACGCTGTTGCGCATCATGGGCCTGTGGGGGCTGGCCTCGGCCGCGATGATGTTCGCGACCACGCCCACGCAGTTCTATGTGCTGCGCTTCCTGATCGGCGTGTTCGAGGCCGGCTTCGCGCCGGGCGTGCTGTTCTACCTGACGCTGTGGTTTCCCTCGCACCGGCGCGCGCAGGCCACGGCGCTGTTCTTCATGGCCTTCGGCGCGGCGCCCATCGTGGCCGGGCCGATCGCCGGGCTCACCATGACCTGCCTCGACGGCGTGCTCTCGCTGCGCGGCTGGCAGTGGCTGTTCCTGCTCGAAGGGGTTCCGAGCGTGCTGCTGGGCCTGGCGGCGTTCCGCTGGCTGTCGAACAGCCCGGCGCAGGCGCCCTGGCTCTCGGCCGCCGAGAAACAGCGCGTGGCGCGGCTGCTCGCCGAAGACCAGGCCGCGCACGGCGCCGCCGAGCGCCACACCTTCGGCGCGGCAATGCGCGACGGGCGCGTGTGGCTGATCGGCTTCATGTCCTTCCTCATCATCCTGGGCATCTACGCGCTCTCCTTCTGGCAGCCGACCATCCTGAAGTCGATGGGGCTCAGCGTGCTGCAGATCGGGTTCTACGCGGTGATTCCGGCGGTGGCGGGCATTGCGGCCAACATCGTCGTCGGGCGAAGGTCCGACCGGCGCAAGGAGCGGCGCTGGCACTTCGCGCTGAGCGCGGTCGTCGGCGCGGCCGGGCTGGCGCTGACCACGCTGTTCATGCACGACGCCCTCGCCGCCGTGCTGTGCCTGGCGCTGGCGTCCATGGGCATTTCCGCCGCCTTCACCGTGCTGTGGGCGGTGCCGGGCACTTTCATGTCCAGGAGCGCGGCGGCCGCGGGCATTGCGCTCATCAGCACCATCGGCGGCAGCGCGGGGCTGGTGGCGCCGATGATGGTCGGCGCGCTCAAGACGCTGACGGGCGGCTTCACCACGAGCCTGTACGTACTGAGCGGGGCGCTGGTGCTGTCGGCATTGCTCATGCTTGTGGCAATGCCGGCCAGTGCGCTGGGCCGCGCACCACGCTGAACGCACCCGTTCAAGGCTCCCGCACCGGGGCCGCGCTCCATTCAGGTGCACACGGCTTGCATACCAGTTGGCACAGAAGCTGCTGGTATGCAGGCATATGGCCATTTCCGCATCCGAAATCAGTGCACGCATCGTCGAAGCGGTGATGGCGCAGAAGCTCGCGCCGGGTTCGCGCCTGGGCGAGCAGCAGCTGGCAATACTGTTCGACTGCAGCCGCACCATCGTGCGCGAAGCCCTCACCCGGCTGGCGGCGCGCGGCATCGTCACCGTGAGCGCGCGGCGCGGCTGGTTCGTCATCGAACCTTCGCAGGATGAAGCGCGCGAAGCCTTCGAGGCGCGGCGCGTCATCGAACTGGGGCTGATCCGTAGCGCCGGCAGCACCGGAAAGATCGAGAAGACCGCCCTGCGCCAATTGAAGGCGCACCTGCAGCGCGAGAAAGCCGCGCTGAAGGAAAGCGACGTCGGCAACCGCAGCTTCCTGCTCGGCGACTTCCACGTGTGCCTGGCCGAATGCCTGGGCAACACGCTGCTGGCCGACACGCTGCGCGACTACACCGCGCGCACCACGCTGATCGCCATGCTCTACCAGTCCACGCACGATGCGGTGCAGTCGTGCGAAGACCATGTACGCATCGTCGCGGCGCTGGAGCGCGGCGACCACGCCGCCGCCGAGGCGCTGATGGCCGAGCACATCGGCACGGTGCAGTCGGCCCTGCGCGTGCAGGCACCCACCGACCCGCTGGCCCAGCTGCGCGACGCGCTGGCGCCGCTGCACAACACGCAGGCCGCCGCCAAGGCCGCCAGGCCCCGCAAGCCCGCCGCGACTTCAGCGACGGCAGCCACGCCTCCCGATTCCGATTCTTCGACTTACCTAGGAGCCTTGCTATGACCTTCTCTTTCCTGTCCAAACGCCAGTTCGCGCTCGCCATGGTGTCCGTGGCCATGCTGGCCGCCACCGGCGCGGCGCAGGCCCAGAACGCGCTCGACAACGTGCTCAAGGCCAAGACCATCAAGATCGCCGTGCCGACCGACTACCCGCCCTACGGCTCGGTCGACAAGAACATGAAGCCGCAAGGCCTGGACGTGGAAATGGCCGAGCTCATCGCCGCCAAGCTGGGCGTGAAGGTCGAGCTGGTGCCCGTGACCAGCGCCAACCGCATTCCCTACCTGCAGACCCGCAAGGCCGACCTGGTGATTTCCACGCTCGGCAAGAACCCGGAGCGCGAGAAGGTGATCGACTTCACTTCCGCCTACGCGCCCTTCTTCCAGGCCGTGTACGCCGCCAAGAGCATGAAGCTGACCAGCTTCGCCGACATGGCGGGCAAGACCGTCGCCGTGACGCGCGGCGCGATGGAAGACCAGGAACTGAACAAGGTGGCGCCGCCGAACGTCGACTACCGCCGCTTCGAGGACAACAACGCGACCATCGCCGCCTTCGTGGCCGGCCAGACGCAGACCATCGCGACCAGCGCGGCGGTCGCCGGCGACATGCTCTCCAAGAACCCGAAGGTGAGCGCCGAATTCAAGCTGCTGCTGAAGGACAGCCCCTGCTTCGTCGGCGTCGCCAAGGGCGAGACCGCTCTGAAGACCAAGGTCAACGAGATCATCGCCGCCGCCAAGAAGGACGGCACCCTCGACGCCATGTCGAAGAAGTGGCTCGGCAAGGCCGCCGGCGACCTGCCCGTCTGATCGAACCACGCGGCCATGAACATCGAATTCGACTTCGGGGCGGTTCTGTCGGAATGGCCGCTGCTGCTGCGCGGCGTGGCATGGACCATCGGCCTCACGGCCGTGGGCACCGTGCTGGGCATGATCGTCGGCACCTTCTGCGCCTGGGCGCGCGCGAACGGGCCGGCGTGGCTGCGCATCGTGGTGGGCACGTACGTGGAGCTGATCCGCAACACGCCCTTCATCGTGCAGCTGTTCTTCATCTTCTTCGGGCTGCCCGCGGCGGGCGTGAAGCTCTCGCCGGAGGTGGCTTCGGTGATCGCGATGGTGCTGAACCTGGGCGCGTATTCCACCGAGATCATCCGCGCCGGCATCGAGGCCACGCCCAAGGGGCAGATCGAGGCCGCGGTGAGCCTGGCGCTGAGCAAGTCGCAGGTGTTCCTGCGCGTGGTGCTGCCGCCGGCGCTGAAGAAGGTGTGGCCCGCGATGGTGAGCCAGATCGTCATCGTGATGCTGGGCTCGGCCGTGTGCGGCCAGATCTCGACCGAGGAACTGAGCTACGCCGCCAACCTGATCCAGAGCCGCAACTTCCGCGCCTTCGAGGCGTTCATCGTCGCCACGCTGATCTACCTCGCGCTGTCGGTCGCGCTGCGCCGGCTGCTCGACTGGGCGGGGCCGAAGTTCTTCTTCGGCCGCTGATCGACCGCACATACGGGCCTTTTCACCATGGCTGATTTTTCTCTCTGGGACATCCTGCGCAACCTGCTGATGGCGCTGCGCTGGACCGTCGTGCTGTCGCTCATCGCCTTCGTGGGCGGAGGCATCGTGGGGGCGCTGCTGCTGTTCCTGCGGCTGCGCGGCGGCAGGTTCGCGAACAGGGCCGTGGGCCTTTACGTGCAGCTCTTCCAGGGCACGCCGCTGCTGATGCAGCTGTTCCTGGCCTACTTCGGCATTGCGCTCTTCGGCATCGACGTGTCGGCCTGGACCGCGGCCAGCGTGGCGCTCACGCTCTACACCAGCGCCTTCCTCGCCGAGATCTGGCGCGGCTGCGTCGCCTCGATCCCGAAGGGGCAGTGGGAAGCGTCGGGCAGCCTGGCGCTGAGCTTCGGCGAGCAGATGCGCCACGTGATCCTGCCGCAGGCCGTGAAGATCGCCATCGCGCCCACCGTGGGCTTCCTGGTGCAGGTCATCAAGGGAACGGCGCTGGCGTCGGTGATCGGCTTCGTCGAACTCACCAAGGCCGGCAGCATGATTTCGAACGCCACCTTCAAGCCCTTCGTGGTGTTCAGCTGCGTGGCCCTGCTTTATTTCGTGCTGTGCTTCCCCGTGAGCCTGTACGCCAAGACCCTCGAGAGGAAAACCCATGGCCGCCGTGCTTGACGAATCGCAACAACAGCCCGCCACCTCGATGGGTGCGCCCATCGTGCGCATCACCGCGCTGCGCAAGTCCTACGGCACCAACGAGGTGCTCAAGGGCATCGACCTGGACGTGAAGCGCGGCGAGGTGATCGCCATCATCGGCAAGAGCGGCTCGGGCAAGAGCACGCTGCTGCGCTGCATCAACGGGCTCGAGGTGTTCCAGGAAGGCTCGCTCACTGTCGACGGCAAGCCGCTGCTGCACGAAAGCGCCATGGCCATGCGCGAACTGCGCCAGCGCGTGGGCATGATCTTCCAGAGCTTCAACCTGTTCCCGCATCTCACGGTCGGCAAGAACGTGATGCTCGCGCCCACGCTGGTGAAAAAGCGCGGCAGCCTCGAAGCCGCGTCGCAGGCGCGCAAGCTGCTCACGCGCGTTGGCCTGGCCGAGAAGTTCGACGCCATGCCCGACCAGCTCTCGGGCGGCCAGCAGCAGCGCGTGGCCATTGCCCGCGCGCTGGCGATGGAGCCCGCCGTGCTGCTGTGCGACGAGATCACCTCGGCGCTCGACCCCGAACTGGTGGGCGAGGTGCTGCGCGTGGTGGAGTCGCTGGCCGACGAGGGCATGACGCTCCTGATGGTGACGCACGAGATGAGCTTCGCGCGCAAGGTCAGCGACCGCGTGATCTTCATGCACCAGGGCCGCGTGCACGAGATGGGACCGCCGGCCGAGCTGTTCGGCAACCCGCAGACGCCCGAACTCAAGCAGTTCCTGTCGTCGCTGCATGACTGACTGACCGAAGGCGCCGTCATGGGCTATCCTCTGCCCATGGCCTGCCTGCACATCGCGTCGATTATTCGCACCATCCAAGAGATGGTGGGTTAGCGCGCGGTTCTTCCAAAGACTTCACGCCATGCAACCCGCCCCAAGAGGCGGGTTTTTTGTCTCCTGGGGTTTTCTTCAAGATCACGACAGGAGATCGAACCATGTCATCGAACCCCAACCGTCCCGCCCTTCATCCCGTACTTCACATGGTCTGCGGCAAGATCGCCGCGGGCAAATCGACCCTCACCCAACGCCTGGCCGCCGAGCCCGCCACGGTGCTCGTCAGCGAAGACACCTGGCTCGCCGCGCTGTATCCGGGCGAGATCCGCGAACTGCCCGACTATGTGCGCGCATCGGGCCGGCTCAAGGCGGCGATGGCCGACCACGTGGCCGCGCTGCTCGTGGCCGGCGTGTCGGTGGTGCTCGACTTTCCGGCGAACACCGTCGCCAACCGGGCCTGGGCGCGCGGCATCTTCGAGAAGGCCGGCGCGGCGCACCGGCTGCATTTCCTGGACGTACCCGACGAGGTCTGCAAGCAGCGGCTGCGGGCACGCAACGCGTCGGGCACCCACGCCTTCGAGACCTCGGACGCCCAGTTCGACCTGATCAGCAGCCACTTCGCGCCACCGTCGGACAGCGAAGGCTTCGAGGTGGTGCGCCATGCCTGAGCCGCTAAGCTCGGCCCCCATGCAGATCGAACAAGCCCGCCCCGAGGAGGCCGCCACCGTCGCGGCCGTGCTGAGCGAAGCCGCGCAATGGATCGCCGCCGAAGGCCGGCCGCTGTGGACGGCAACCGACATCGCGCCCGAACGCATCCGGCGCGACACAGAGGCCGGCGGCTACTTCATCGCGCGCAATGGCGGCGAAGTGGCGGGCGTCGTCAGGCTCGACCTCGAAGACCCGCACTTCTGGCCCGAGATCGAAAGCGGGAGTTCGGTGTTCGTGCACAAGCTGGCGGTGCGCAGGGCCTGGGCCGGGCAAGGCGTGCCGGCCGCGCTGCTGGGCTTTGCGCGCGAACATGCGCGCGGCCTCGGCCGACCCTGGCTGCGGCTCGACTGCGTGGCCGACCGGGCGCCGCTTCGCAGGCTGTACGAAGGCTTCGGGTTCTCTCTGCACAGCGAGATCCGCAAGCAGAGTGGCGCTTTCGCGCGCTATGAGCTGCCGCTCGGCGGCTAGTACGCGTCGACGCGCCCCTCCGCCGGCTGCTGCACGGCCCACCAGAGCTGCTCCGTCTCCCAATGGACATTGAGCCCCGGCGGCGGCGCCAAGTGGTCGTCGCCGACCCACAGCACGCCGTAGCGCTCGATCTGCGCGGGCGACACCCAGGGACTTGCGACCAGATCGCCTTCCAGCAGCACCAGCGGACGCTCGGACAGTCGCAGTGACAGCGCACTCGCGATGCGTGCGGGCCCGGTGATCACGCGGATCGGCCCGTCCAGCGCAATGCGGGCTTGCGGACCGATGCGCGCCGCCAGGTTCGCCGAGCGGAAATCGGCCGAGCGGCTCTTCGACAGGCCCAGCCCGCTCACCGGCGACGTGGCCCAGGCCATGGCCACCAGCAGCAGTTGCACGACCACGAAGCCGGCCAGCGCGTGGCGCCATGCGATGCGCTGCCAGCGCTCGGCGGGAACGAACAGCATCAGCGCCGCGCAGGTGAACGACATGAAGGCAGTGCCCCACTGGAACTGCAGGTCGGCCCCGGTCGCGAGCCCGATCAGCACGATGGTCAGCAACGGCAGCAGGCCCCAGGCAAAAAGAAAGAGCCTGGCGTCGGGGTGAACCGCCGGCACCTCGCGCGCCGACAGCACGCCGGGCGGCACCACGGCCGCGCGGCGGGTCTTCCACAGCAGGCCGGCCGCCAGCAGCAGCGCGGGGCTGGCCCGGTTGCACTGGTCGGCCAGCCAGTGCAGCGCATGCGCGGCGCGCTGCACGCAGGGCAAGGCCGCGCCCAGCGAGGTACGGCTGGCGTACTGGAACGGCAGGAAATCGTGCGCCACCAGCCACCACAGGTGCGGCGCGAAGACGAGCGCCGCGACGAAGCCGGCCGACAGCAGGCCGCGCACATGCAGCATGTCGCGCCAGCCGCGCTTCACGAGCCAGAAGGCGATGACGGACACGCCCGCCAGCGCCACCTGGTACTTGGCCAGCGCGCCCAGCCCGAGCATCAAACCCAGCGCGAGCCAGGCGCCCTGCGAGCGGTCGGCAAAAGCCCGCCAGCAGAACCACGCGGCGGCGGCCACGAAGGGCAGCAGCACCGTGTTGTGGTTGTAGAAATTGGTGCGGGTGCTGTAGTAGGTGATGCACAGCGAGCCCAGCAGCGCCAGCGCGGCGAAGTGCCGGCCGGCCAGTTCGCGCACCAGCCGCCAGGAGATCAGCAGCGCCGCCGAGATGACCAGCGCCCCGGCCGCGCCCACGACCCATTCATGAATACCGAAGACCCGCACCAGCGGCCAGATCAGGATGGTCGGCAGCGGCGGATGCTTGTAGTAGCCCCATTCGACGGAGCGCACCCAGGTGAGCTGCTCCACCGAGTCGGTTGGCGGCGACCAGGTCAGCGCGGAAAGCAGCGTGATCCACGCGATCGCCCAGACCGCCATCCACAGCGCGACCTCGGACGTGCGGGCGGCGGGAAAGCGTGAAGAAGGCAGCAGCGCGCCGAGGTCGAGCGCCGGACGCCCGGGGACACTCGCCCGGCTGTCGGACTGAAGCAGCATGTGTGGAAACCATCCGTGAGAGGGGTCGGACGGGGCGGACTCCTGCCGCAGCCCCGATCGCTCGCATGGGTGACATTCCTGCCGCTGCAGAAGATGCTGCCTGGTGCGCGGCCGGCATATTAACCAAATTTCATTACAAAACTTTACCCGCCAGACAAAAAGAGCGAACTAACAACACTCGCCCGCAGGGAACGTTTTTGCCTGTGGCAAGCTCGGCGAGGTATGCACATCCGCACTCTTGCCCCCGTCCCCTTCCGCCGTCGGATG